>NZ_LTAB01000008.1:0-213430 GCF_001580035.1 Sphingobium sp. 22B
GGCTGGCGCGGCATCTGCGCTGTTTTGCAACGGCTAAGTCAGAAGCTCGCTACGCTCGCGCCCACCCCTAACCCCTCCCGTTTACGGGAGGGGAATGTCCTGAATTGGCTATCATCAGCCTCCACCCACTCACCAATCAGCGGCCTTTCCAAACCCCCGGACGCTTGGCGACGAAGGCTTCCATGCCTTCCTTCTTGTCCTCGGTCGCGGTCAGGATCTGGAACAGGCGGCGCTCGGTCAGGATGCCCTGAGCCAGCCCGGTCTCGAAAGCCAGATTGACCATTTCCTTGTTCACCATCGCGGCCATGGGCGGCATCCCCGCTATGGTCGCGGCCGTCTTGAGCGCGTCCTCCAGCAGATCAGCCGCCGGAACGATCCGCGCGACCAGACCGGCGCTTTCCGCTTCTTCGGCGCCCATCATGCGGCCGGTCAGGCACATTTCCATCGCCTTCGCCTTGCCGACGGCGCGGGTCAGACGCTGCGATCCGCCCATGCCCGGCGCGACGCCCAGCTTTATTTCGGGTTGGCCGAATTTCGCGGTGTCGGCGGCCAGGATGAAATCCGCCATCATCGCCAGCTCGCATCCGCCGCCCAGCGCGAAGCCGGCGACCGCCGCAATCCACGGCTTGCGGGTGGCGACGACCTTGCTCTGCCAACCGGAGAAGAAATCCTCCAGGAAGAAGTCCGCCGAATCCTTCTCCACCATTTCCTTGATGTCGGCGCCGGCGGCAAAGGCCTTCTCGCTGCCGGTCAGGACCAGGCAACGCTGCGACGGATCGGCATCATAGGCAGCAAAGACCTCGCCCAGATCCTTCAGCACCTGGCTGTTCAGCGCATTCAATGCCTGCGGGCGGTTGAGCGTGACCAGCGTCACCGCATCGCGCTGTTCCACCAGGATCGTTTCATATGCCATTGCCGTCTCCCTTCATTGACCCATTGCGATCCGCTCTATGCAGCGCGACGGCCCTTGGCCAGCCCCGGCAAGCCGCATCTTCGCAGCCGCTATCGGCACAGATGCATGAAGTCCCGGTCATAGCTGCGCAGATGCGCGCCGCCATCGATATAGAGCGTCTGACCCGTCACCGCACTGGCGCCCGCCAGATACAGCACGGCTTCGGCAATCTGCTCCGCCTGCGGCAGACGCGCCAGCGGCATCATCGCGGACAGCCTTTCCATCTGCCCTTCGTCATAATCGGGCGTCGCGATGGTGAGTCCGGGGGCGACCGCATTGACCCTGATCTGCGGCGCCAGGGTGGAGGCGGACAGCCGCGTCAGCCCCGCCAGCGCCATCTTCGACAAGGTATAGGCCAATTGGTCGCCATGCGGATGGTCGATCCGCTGATCCAGTATATTGACGATGCACCGGTCGCCTGTGCCGGCCGGAATGGTGGCAAAGGACTTGGTGAGCAAGGTGGGCGCGGCGCAATTGACCGCATAATGGCGCATCAGGTCGTCGGCATTGACGCTGTCGAGCCGATCCTGGCCGAAGATCGCCGCGCTGTTGACCAGGACATCGGGCGGACGGCCGAAACGCTCCGCGACCAGCGCCACCAGTTCCTCCGCCCCTTCCGGATCGCTGAAATCGACGGTGAAGCCGTCCCATTCGGTCCCATTCTCCTCCAGCGTCAGCGCCAGATGGGAATCGAGCCGGGTATCGTGGCTGCCATGGATCGCCAGCGAATAGCCTGCCCGCGCGAAGGCGGCGGCGATGATGCCGCCCAGCCGCCGATGGCCGCCCGTCACCAGCGCCAGCCGCTTTTGCGCCAGCGGCCGTGCGCCCGCCTGTTCGGCGCGCTTCCCAGTGCCCCCGAGGGGCCGATAGGCGGGAGCTTCCTCTTCGCTCACGATCCGATCAGCTTCAGCACTTCTTCACGGCTCTTCTCATCGTCGCGGAAGACGCCGAGCATGCGGCTGGTCTTCATGACGACATTGGGCGTGCGCACGCCACGGCCGGTCATGCAGCCATGGGTCGCCTCGACCACGACCGCGACGCCCTGGGGCTTCAGATGTTCCCAGATGCAGTTGGCGACTTCCGAAGTCAGCCGTTCCTGCACCTGAAGCCGGTGGGCGAAGGCGTGCAGCACGCGCGCCAGCTTCGATATGCCGACGACATATTGGCCGGGCAGATAGGCGATGTGCGCAACGCCCACGATGGGGGCCATATGGTGCTCGCAGTGCGACTGGAACGGTATGTCCTTCAACAGCACGATGTCGTCATAGCCGCCGACTTCATGGAAGATGCGCGAAAGATGATAGGCCGGATCGTCGTCATAGCCGCGGCAATATTCCTTCCACGCCCGCGCCACGCGCTGGGGCGTTTCCACCAGCCCTTCCCGTTCCGGATCGTCGCCCGACCAGCGGATCAGCGTACGGATCGCGTCGGCCACGTCCGCCGGAACCGGAATCTTGATCGACTCGCCCGCAGTTTCGGCATCGGGATCATATTCCATGGACGGCACCACTCCTTTGTTGCTTCCGGGCATATGGCGACTGATTTACAGGAACGCCAGCCCCTTCGCCCTGCTGGACAGGACATGCTGGCGGTGGCACATGCAGGGGAAACCGGGTCAACCGGGTCGCCTCAAATCATCACAGCGGAACCATGCGGACCGAACAGATCGCCGCCGTCCTCCTTGCAGCGGGCACATCCTCACGATTCGGGGAAGAAGACAAGCTGATGGCCGATTGGCGGGGCAAGCCCGTCGCGGTGCATGCGCTGGAAACCATCGCCTCCATGATCTTTGCGGAACTGGTTGCTGTGGTGCGTCCTGTCGGCCAGGCGCCGGTCCTGCATCGCCGGCTGGAGCGGCGCGGTTATTCGATCCTGGTCAACGATCGTCCGGAAGACGGCATATCGGGCAGCATCATCCGCGCCGTGGAGCATGTCATGCCGATGCGGAAATGCCGCGGCATATTGATCTGCCTGGCCGACATGCCCGACGTGCCGCAGACGCATTACAACCGCATCTGCCTGGCGGCGGAGGACATCCGCTCCGTCGTCGCCAGCACCGACGGATTTTCCTCTTCGCCGCCCGCCTTCATCGGGCGGAAGCATTTCCCCGAACTGCTGGCGCTGCGGGGAGACCAGGGGGCGCGGGCGCTGCTCAGCCATGGCGTGCAGATCGAAACCATGGGCGCCAGCCTGCGCGACATCGACACGCCGGAGGATCTTGCCGAACGGCGGCCCGAATAGCGCATCAGCTCGACCGGGTGGGATCGGTCATGGGATCGCCCATCTCGCGCGGGTCGGCCGAGCGGCCCAGCGGCAGAGAACCCGTCTGCCGCTCCAGCATGCGATGCACGACCGGCGGATTGGGACCGCTGTGCAGCGCGTGGATGGCTTCGCTGTTCGCCATGTCGGCAACGGTCCGGCGGCTGTTGTGGCGGACATAGTCCAGCCAGGTCGACACATGATAGCGTTCCACCCACAATTCCGGATCACCCAGGTCGCGCAGCAGCGACCAGCCATGGGCACCGTCGCGGCGACGGATGCGGCGGCGTTCGCTCATCGCCGCCAGGAAGGGGACGACAGATCCGGCGGCTATGCGATATTCTATGGTGACGACCACCGGACCGCTGCGGGGCTCGATCGGAACGGCGGTCTGCGGCTCGCGCCACAGGTTCTGGAGGTCGAGATTCTCCTCGCCCGTCTGCGCCAGCGGACGCGCATAGCCGATCAGGGCCGAGGCGAACTGGACGGCTGCCGCGCCATAGAGGGCGGTGACGACGCCATGATCCTCCGCCATGGTGCCGAACAGCCATGCACCCCCGGCCATGCCGCCGAAGGCGACCATCTGATACAGGGCAACAGCCCGCGCCACGACCCAGCGAGGCGCCGACATCTGGACCGAAACGTTGAAGGTCGAGAGGGCGATCACCCAGCCCGCGCCCGCCATCAGCAGCCCCAGCAACGCAACGACCAGCCAGTCGCTGACCGCCATCAGCACCGTCCCGGCCGCAAGCGCCATGGCGGCCGAGCGCACGATGGTCTCGACCGAAAAGCGGCGGCGCAATTGCCCCGTCGACAGCGCCCCCAGCACCGCGCCGATGCCGAAGGCGCCGCTGAGCGCGCCGAATGTCAGCGCGCCGCCGCCCAGCAGGTCGCGCGCCACCAGCGGCATCATCGCTGAAACGGCGCTTGCCCCGATGCCGAATGCCGCGCTTCGGAGCAGCACGACCTGGATATTGGGCGACATGGCGACGTAACGAACCCCAGCGCGCATCGCGAGGCCGATGCGTTCGCGCGGGAGGAGTTGAGGCGGCCGTTCGGGACGCCAGCGGGCAAGCACGGCGACCAGCCCCACATAGCTGATGGCGTTGACCAGAAAGGCCGTCGCCGCACCGGCGGCCGCGACGATGACGCCGCCCAGCGCCGGGCCGATGCTGCGCGCCATGTTGAAGCCCATGGAATTGAGCGAGACTGCATGGGGCAAGGCGGCGCGCGGCACCATGTCCCCGACCGACGCCTGCCAGGCCGGTCCGTTGATCGCGGTGGCGCAGCCGACCAGGAAGGTGAAGCCCAGCAGGGCCCAGGGCGTCACCCAACCCATCCAGGCGAACAGCGCCAGCAGGGCGGAGACGATGAGCATGAACAGCTGGCAGATCAGCATGACCACCCGCCTGTCGCTATTGTCCGCCACCGCGCCTGCCCAGAGCGACAGCAGCATGATCGGCAGGGTCGTCGCCGCCGGAACCAGCGCGATCATCTGGGGCGAGGCGGAGAGCGAGGTCATCATCCACTGCGCGCCGACGGACTGGATCAGCCCGCCGAAGTTGGAGGCGAGGCTGGCCCACCAGATCGCGCGGAAGATCGGGATCGACAAGGGCGACGGCGCTTGGGAGGGGTCCGACTCTGACACGCTTTCCATGAAGCGGAATAAGGCGGGCGGGTCAAATCCGCGAATCATTAAAAGAATTGAAAAGGGTTGAAACGTCCGCCGGAGGACGAGGCGGGGCCCCTTTGGCGGGATGACGTTACGGTCGGGCGGGCTGACGATTGAGGCTTGCACTTTACGTAAACGTAAATACATTCGCAGCGAACATCCGGCGCCCAGCGGAGAGGAATGGAAAGCCATGGAAGCCTTTATCTACGATGCCGTCAGGACGCCCCGGGGCCGGGGCAAGGCCGACGGGTCGCTGCACGAAATCACCCCGATCCAGCTGGCGACGCAGATGCTGCAGGCGGTGCGGGACCGGACGGAGATCGACACCGCCGATGTCGATGACGTCATACTGGGCTGCGTCAGCCCGGTGGGCGAACAGGGCGCGGACATCGCCCGCGTGGCGGTGCTGAACGCCGATTACGCCCAGACCGTGCCCGGCGTGCAGATCAACCGTTTCTGCGCTTCGGGACTGGAGGCCGTGAACATGGCCGCCGCCAAGGTCTATTCCGGCGAAGCGGGCCTTGCCATCGGCGGCGGCGTCGAGTCGATGAGCCGCGTGCCCATGGCTTCGGACGGCGGCGCCTGGGCGATGGACCCGGCGGTCGCCTACAAGACCTATTTCGCGCCGCAGGGCATCGGCGCCGACGTGATCGCGACCAAGTTCGGGATCAGCCGCGACGATGTCGACGCCTATGCCGTCGAAAGCCAGCGGCGCGCCAAGGCCGCCTGGGACGAGAAGCGCTTCGCCAAATCCATCGTGCCGGTGAAGGACGTCATCGGATCGGTCGTCCTGGACCATGACGAACATATGCGGCCCGATGCGACGATGCAGTCGCTCGCCAGCCTGAAGCCGAGCTTCGCCGCGCTGGGCGAGGAGATGCCGGGCTTCGACGCCATTGCCCTGCTCCGCTATCCCGAGCTGGAGAAGGTCAACCATGTCCACCATGCCGGCAACAGCAGCGGCATCGTCGACGGCGCCGCCGCGGTGCTGGTCGGCAACAGGGAGATGGGCGAGAAATATGGGTTGAAGCCCCGCGCCCGGATCAAGGCGATGGCGTCCATCGGGTCGGAACCGCTGATCATGCTGACAGGGCCTGAGTTCGTGGCGGGCAAGCTGCTGAACCGGGCGGGGATGAGCAAGTCCGACATCGACCTGTGGGAACTGAACGAGGCCTTTGCCAGCGTCGTCCTGCGCTACATGCAGGCGATGGACCTCGACCATGGGCAGATCAACGTCAATGGCGGCGCGATCGCCATGGGCCATCCGCTGGGCGCGACCGGGGCGATGGTGCTGGGCACGGCGCTGGACGAGCTGGAACGGACCGGCAAGGGCACCGCGCTCATCAACCTGTGCGTCGGCGCGGGCATGGGCACGGGCATCATCATCGAGCGCGTTTGAACATTGGAGCCGTTCGTCCTGAGTAGCCATTGAGCCCGTCGAAATGGCGTATCGAAGGATCAATGCTTCGATACGGGTCTTCGACAAGCTCAGCCCCTACTCAGCACGAACGGAGGTAGGAAAGGTTGCCTCAAATGCAGACCATCAATTTCGACATCGACGCCGACGGCATCGCCACGCTGACCATCGACGTGCCCGGCCAGTCGATGAACGTCATCGGCCCGGATTTCCTGGCCGATCTGGACGCGGCGATCACGCGCATTTCCTCCGAAGAGGCGATCAAGGGCGCGGTCATCGCGTCCGGCAAGGACAGCGGCTTCATGGCGGGCATGGACCTCAAATATTTCGGGTCGATGCTGGTCAGCGAGAATGGGAAACGCCCCTCCCCCGCCGCGATCTTCGACAAGGTTTTCGTGCTGAACCAGTTGTTCCGGCGGCTGGAGACCTGCGGCAAGCCGGTCGCCTGCGCCATCGAGGGGACCTGCGTCGGCGGCGGGTTCGAACTGGCGCTGGCCTGCCATCGCCGGATCGTCGGGGACAGCCCGAAGACGCAGTTGGGCCTGCCCGAAATCCTGATCGGCCTGTTCCCCGGCGGCGGCGGTTCGCAGCGCCTGCCGCGCATCATGGGGGTGCAGGCGTCGCTGATGTACATGTTGCAGGGCAAGCTGTTCCGCCCGGCCGACGCGGCGATGATGAAGGTCGTGGATCAGGTCGTGCCGCAGGGCACGGCGGTCGAAGCCGCGCGCGAATGGGTGAAGGCCAATCCCAACGCCTTCGTGCAGCCATGGGACGTCAAGGGCTTCAAATTCCCCGGCGGCGCGGGCGGGTTCAATCCGGCCTTCGTCCAGACCATGGCGGGCGCCCTGCCGATGACGCTCAAGCAGACCCAGCGCAACATGAACGCGCCGATCGCGCTGCTTTCGGCGGTCTATGAGGGGGCTTTCCTGCCCATCGACCGGGCGATCCGGGTCGAGAGCAAATATTTCGCCAAGGTCGCGGCCGACCCGCAGGCGGCGAACATGATCCGCAGCCTGTTCGTCAACAAGCAGGCGGCCGAGCGCGGCGCAAGGCGGCCCAAGGACCAGCCCAAGGCGCCGACGAAGAAGCTGGCCATGCTGGGCGCGGGCATGATGGGCGCAGGGATAGCCACCGTGGCCGCGCAGGCGGGGATCGAGGTGGTGCTGTTCGACCGCGATCAGGCCTATGCCGAAAAGGGCAAGGCGCATGTCGAGGAAGTGCTGAAGAAGCGGCTGGGCCGGGGCATGACGCCGGAGAAGATGGCGGAGACGCTGGCCCGCGTGACGCCGACGACGGATTATGCCGCGCTGGCCGGAGCGGACTTCGTGATCGAGGCGGTGTTCGAGGATGTCGCGATCAAGGCCGAAGTGACCAAGAAGGTCGAGGAGGTGCTGGGCGCGGATACGATCTTCGGGTCGAACACCTCCACTTTGCCGATCACCAAGCTGGCGAAGGCGTGGAGCAAGCCGGAGAATTTCATCGGCATCCACTTCTTCTCGCCGGTCGAGAAGATGCCGCTGGTGGAGATCATCCTGGGCAAGGAAACCGGGCCGGCCGCCATCGCCAAGGCGCTGGATTTCGTGGCCCAGATCAGGAAGACGCCGATCGTCGTCAATGACTCGCGCGGCTTCTACACCTCGCGCTGCTTCGGCACCTATGTGCAGGAGGGCGTGGAGATGGTGGCGGAGGGGATCAATCCCGCGCTGATCGAAAATGCCGGGCGGCAACTGGGCATGCCGGTGGGGCCGCTGGCGGTGGGCGACGAGGTTTCCATCGAGCTGGGCCACAAGATCGTCGTCGCCGCGCAGAAGGAGCTGGGCGACGCCTATGTCGCGCAGCCGTCCGACGCGGTGATGGCGCGGATGGTCGAACTGGGGCGGCTGGGGCGGAAAAGCGCCAAGGGCTGGTATGACTATCCCGAGGGCGGGAAGAAGCATCTCTGGCCGGGACTGGAGGACATGTTCCCGCGCGCCGCCGTGCAGCCCGATGTCGAGGAAGTGAAGGAGCGGCTGCTCTACCGCCAGTTGATCGAATGCGCGCGCTGCTTCGAGGAAGGCGTGCTGGAGACGCCGGAGGATGGCGACATCGGGGCGATCTTCGGCTGGGGCTTCGCGCCCTATACCGGCGGACCGTTCAGCCATATGGACACGGTCGGCATCGGCCATGTCGTCGCGGTGCTGGAGCGGCTGGCGGCGACGCATGGCGATCGCTTTGCGCCCACTGTCCAGTTGCAGGACATGGCGGCAAGCGGCGCGACTTTCTATCGCCCCGTTTCATCCCGCGCCGCGGCATGAATGGGGTGGGAATCGTCACGAAGCTGATCTAGTCCTGACAGGCAAAGGGCTGTAACCTTCTCATTCGTCATGCTGGATTTGTTTCAGCATCCGTTTCGCCCTCGGCAAGACCTGAGTCCGGAGGCGCGATGGATGCTGAAACAGGTTCAGCATGACGGGGGAGAATGGCGGCGGCCCTGATCTATCGGGAGACCTTCATCTTATGAGCGAAAAGCCGACGGTTCTGGTCACGGGCGGGGCCGGCTATATTGGCAGCCATGCCGTATTGGCGCTGCGCGACGCGGGCTATGGCGTCGTGGTGATCGACAATCTGGTGACGGGGTTCCGTTGGGCGGTGCCGGACGATGTGGCGTTCGTCGAGGGCGATATTTCCGATCAGCCGTTGGTGCAGAAGGCCCTGCGCGATCATGGCGTGAAGGCGGTGATGCACTTTGCCGGATCGGTGGTGGTGCCGGAATCGGTCGAGAACCCGCTCAAATATTATCATAACAACAGCGCCAAGACCCGCGACCTGATCGAGAGCGTCGTGACCGTCGGCGTGCCGCATTTCATCTTCTCCTCGACGGCGGCGACCTATGGCATTCCGGAGGAAAGCCCGGTCAGGGAGACCACGCCGCAGCGGCCGATCAATCCCTATGGCATGTCGAAGCTGATGACCGAATATATGCTGCGCGACGTCAGCGCGGCGCATGCAATGAACTTCTGCGCTCTGCGCTATTTCAACGTGGCGGGCGCCGATCCGGCCGGGCGCACGGGACAGTCGACGGCGGGGGCGACGCATCTGATCAAGGTCGCGGTCGAGGCGGCCCTGGGCAAGCGGAGCCATGTTTCGGTGTTCGGGACCGATTTCGACACGCCGGACGGGACCGGGGTGCGCGACTATATCCATGTCACCGATCTGGCGGCGGCGCATGTGCTGGCGCTGGAGGCGCTGATGGCCAGGCCGGAGCAGAATTATCTGCTCAACTGCGGCTATGGCCGGGGCTTTTCCGTGCTGGAGGTGCTGGACGCGGTCGACCGGGTGACGAACCTGAAGATCGACCGGCGGATGGAGGGACGGCGCGCGGGCGATCCGGATGCGCTCATTTCCGACAATCGGGCAATCATGGGGGAATTCCCATGGAAGCCGCTTTATGCCGATCTGGATCAGATCGTCACCCATGCCCTCGCCTGGGAGCGCAAGCTGACCGAGATACAGCAATGGGGGAATGGAGGGGAATGAGCGCGGAGTCGGTCCGGGCCTTCTTCTCCGCCCATGCGCCGGATGTCGCCATCATCGACCAGGGGGTGAGCACCGCCACGGTCAATGAGGCGGCGGAGGCCCTGGGCGTGGTTCCGGCGCGGATCGCCAAGACGCTGTCGTTGCGGGTCGGGGATGAGGTCGCGCTGGTGGTGGCGCGGGGCGATGCGCGGCTGAATAACGGGAAGGCGAAGGCGGCGCTGGGCGCCAGGCCGCGCATGCTGGGGCTGGAGGAGGTGGAGGGGCTGACCGGGCATCCGGTGGGGGGCGTCTGTCCCTTTGGGCTGACCTCTCCCCTGCCCGTTTATTGCGACATTTCGCTGCGGGATTTCGAGACGGTGTTTCCGGCGGCGGGATCGCGGACGACTTCGGTGGAGTTGACGCCGGAGCGGCTGGCCGCGTTGACCGCCGCGCGATGGATCGACATCTGCACGATCCCTGAAGACAATCTGGCCGAAGAGAATTGAACGACATGCCTACCGAACATCTTTTCGTCGATGGCGCGCTGGCGGCGGCGGACATGGCGCGGCGGATCGCTGCGATCCTGGGGGATGCCATCGCGGCGCGGGGCGTGGCGACGATCGCGCTGTCGGGCGGGCGCTCGCCAAGGCCCGTGCTGGAGGCTTTGTCGGGGATGGCGCTCGACTGGGGCAAGGTGATCGTGACGCTGGTCGACGAGCGCTGGGTGGCGCCGGACCATGCGGACAGCAATGAGCGGCTGGTGCGCGAGACTTTGTTGCAGGGGAAGGCCGGGGCGGCGCGGTTCGTGCCGATGAAGAATGAGGCGGCGGACGCCTATGCCGGGCAGGCCGAGTGCGAGGCGGCGCTCGCGGCCCTGCCCTGGCCGCTCGACATCGTGCTGCTGGGGATGGGGGAGGATGGGCATACCGCTTCGCTGTTTCCGGGGGCGAAGGAACTGGCGGAGGGGCTTTCCACCCATGCCCTGACGATCGCGGTCACGCCGCCCGCTGCCCCGCATCAGCGCATGTCGATGAGCGCCCGGGCGATCCTTGCGAGCCGGCATATCTTCCTCCAGATCGGCGGGGCGGCGAAGAAGGCGGTCTATGACCGGGCCTTGGCGGGGGGGCCGGTGGAGGAACTGCCCGTCCGGGTGGCGCTGTGCCAGCATGCGGTTTCGGTGGAGGTTTGGATTTCGGAATAGGTTCAGTCGCGCGGCTTGTGCCTGGAGATGAGATAGCGCCAGACGCCGACGAGATTGATCAGGAGCAGCGCGATATTCTGGAAGCCTATGCCTTCGCTGTCTTCGGACAGGAAACCCCAGCCGATCAGGGCGATGGAGGATGTCACGAAGAGGACGAAAGCCCAGCCCGTGATGCGGCGGCCGAGATTGAGGGAGACGATGAAAGCGGCGATGGTGGCGGCGCCTGCGCCATAATATTGCAGCGTGTCGAGCATGGTTTCGTTCATCCATCGCCAACGCGGCAATTGTGACAAGGTTGCGGCGCGGGTAAGAGGCGACGCATGGTTGCCAATATCGATCCTTTTCACGCCATCGCCATCAGCCGGGAAGCCCACAGGCTGGAGGCCGAGGGGCGATCCATCCTGCATATGGAATTCGGGCAACCGTCCACGGGGGCGCCCTCTGCTGCGATTATGGAAGCGCATGCCGTGCTGGATCGCGACCCCATGGGCTATTGGGAAAGTCCGGCGCTGAAGGAGCGGATCGCGCTCCATTATCGGGAGCGCTATGGCGTGGCGGTGGGCCCGGAGCAGATATTGCTCACCTGCGGCGCTTCGCCGGGGCTGGTGCTGGCGCTGACCAGCCTGTTCGCGCCGGGTGCGCGGGTGGCGACGGCGCGGCCGGGCTATGTCGCCTATCGCAATACGTTGAAGGCGCTCTATCTGGAGCCGCTGGAGGTCGATTGCGGGCCGGCGGAGCGTTACCAGATCGGCGCGGCGGCGCTGGAGGCCCTGGAACCCGCGCCGGATGGGGCGATCATCGCCAGTCCGGCCAATCCCACGGGGACCATCATTCCCGCCGAGGAGATGGCGCGCATCGCGGAGGTTTGCCGGGTGCGGGGCATTCGCATCGTCTCCGACGAGATTTACCACGGGCTCAGCTATGGCGAACCGGCGCGGTCGATGCTGGAATTCGCGCCGGACGCCATCGTCGTGAACAGCTTTTCCAAATATTTTTCCATGGCCGGGTGGCGGCTGGGCTGGGTGGTGTTTCCGCCCGACCTGATCGACACGGCGCGGGCGCGGATGGGCAATCTGTTCCTGACGCCGCCTTCCCTGGCGCAGCATGCGGGGTTGAAGGCGTTCGACTGCGTCGATGAGCTGGAGGGGCATGTCGCCACCTATCGGCGCAACCGGGAGTTGCTGCTGGCCGCCCTGCCCGCGCTGGGGTTGAAGGAGATCGCGCCGCCGGACGGGGCCTTCTACATCTATGCGGATGTGGGGCATCTGACCAATGACAGCCTGTCCTTCTGCCAGAGGCTGCTCCGCGAAACGGGTGTGGCGACGGCGCCGGGGATCGATTTCGATCCGGTGGACGGGCACCGGCATATCCGCTTCAGTTTCGCGGTTTCCACCGATCGGGTGGAGGACGCCATCGCCCGGATGATCCCCTGGTTCAACGCGCAGGGCGGCGGCGCAAGGGATTGATCCATTCCGGCTGGATCGGCAAATTCCTCTGGTATCTTAAATATTTGCGGTTAATCGCTGGGGTGCGACCCGAAGCTTTTACCCTGTAAAAGCTCGCCTGCCCGGCAGCCATGCTGCCGGGCTTTTTAGTGCATGGCCATGTCTGGAAAGAGGGCATCGAACCCGGCGGGGTTCGCAAGGGCGAACCGAACGGCCGCCCGAGCTTATGCGAGGATAGCCAGCGCCGCGGATGCGGCCGCCCGGCGCTTGAGGCAAAATAAGATGGTGCGGGCGGTCGGAATCGAACCGACACTCCTTTCGGAACCGGATTTTGAGTCCGGCGCGTCTACCAGTTTCACCACGCCCGCATGCCCTTCAGCCGCGTTCCGGACGGAGGATGATTCCATCTTCCGTCAAAAACGCCAGGGTGGAGCGCCAATGGCAAAATCGGCGGCCAGCGTCCAGCCAAAAATCGACGCTTTCATCCTCTCGCGGTTGCGGGATGGGTCCCACAGGGATAGCCTGCTTGCGTAACGAGTGCCGCTGGGTATAAGGGCGGCTTCGTGCAGACCTGATAACACTAACGGAAAAGGGACAACCTTTGACCGAACCGTCTGCCACGTTCCTGTTGTTCGGCGCCACCGGCGACCTGGCGCACAGGATGATCTTTCCCTCGCTCTACAATCTGCTGGCCGATGGCCTGCTGCCGGAGGATTTCCTGATCATCGCGTCAGGGCGTTCCGAATTCACCGACGAGCAGTTTCGCGCCGACATCGACAAGGCGCTGCGGAAATTCCTGGCCGCAGACCGTTATGACGCGGACATCGCGGAGCGGCTGCGCGACATCATCGTCTACCAGCCGGTGGAGGCAGGCAACGCCGCCCAGTTCAGGGCGCTGGCGGAACGGCTGGACGGGCGACTCGACAAGGGCGTGTCCGTCTATCTCTCCACGCCCCCTTCCCTCTTCGCGCCGACCGCGCAGGGGCTGGCCGAGGCGGGGCTGATCACGCCGAAGACGCGAATCGCGATGGAAAAGCCGATCGGCAAGGATCTGGCCTCTTCCAAAGAGGTCAATGACGGCATCGGCGCGCTGTTCGCGGAGGACCAGATTTTCCGCGTCGACCATTATCTGGGCAAGGAAACGGTCCAGAACCTGCTCGCCCTGCGCTTCGGCAATGTGATGTTCGAACCGCTGTGGAACGCCACCGCCATCGATCATGTGCAGATCACCGTGGCCGAGACGGTGGGCCTGGAAGGCCGGGTTTCCTATTATGACGGCGTCGGCGCGCTGCGCGACATGGTGCAGAACCACGTCCTCCAGATCCTGTCGATCATCGCCATGGAGCCGCCCGCGCGGATGGACCCGACCGCCGTGCGCGACGAGAAGGTGAAGGCGCTCCGTTCGCTGCGCCCGATGACGGCCGAGACGGTGAAGACGCACAGCGTGCGCGGGCAATATACGCCCGGCGCGGTCGGTGGGCAGATCGTCACCGGCTATGCCGACGAACTGGGCAGGCCGTCCGACACCGAGACCTTCGTGGCGCTGAAGGCCCATATCGACAACTGGCGCTGGCAGGGCGTGCCCTTCTACCTGCGCACCGGCAAGCGCATGCCGACGCGCCAGTCGGAAATCCTGATCCAGTTCAAGCCGGTGCGCCATTCGATCTTCGGGCGCAATGGCGGGTCGGGTCTGGAGCCGAATACGCTCATCATCCGGTTGCAGCCGGAGGAATATATCCGCCTGCTCATCATGAGCAAAAGGCCGGGGCTGGAGCGCGAGGTGCATCTGGAGGAGGTGACGCTGGACGTGTCGCTGACCGCCGCCTTCGCCGGGCAGCGCCGGCGCATCGCCTATGAACGGCTGATCCTGGACCTGCTGGCGGGCGACGCCACGCTGTTCGTGCGCCGGGACGAGGTCGAGGCGCAATGGACCTGGATCGATTCGATCATCGACGGGTGGAAGGAGGCCGGGGTGAAGCCATCCTCCTATTCTTCCGGGAACTGGGGGCCGTCCTCAGCCATTGCCCTTATCGAACGAGACGGAGCGAGCTGGAATGACTGACCTTCATCCGGTGATCGAAAAGGTCACCGAACGCATCGTGAAGCGCAGCGCGGCTTCGCGCCTCAAATATCTGAGCCTGATCGAGCGCGGGCGGGACGCGGGCACCAACCGCGCCCAGCTTTCATGCGGGAACCTGGCCCATGGCTTTGCCGCGAGCGGCGAAGACAAGGCTGTCATCCGCACCGGCGCGGCAATGAATTTCGGCATCGTCACCGCCTATAACGACATGCTGTCGGCGCATCAGCCCTATGGCCGCTATCCCGAGCAGATCAAGCTGGCGGCGCGGGAGGTGGGCTGCACCGCTCAGGTCGCGGGCGGCGTTCCGGCGATGTGCGACGGCGTGACACAGGGGCAGGCGGGCATGGACCTGTCGCTCTTTTCCCGCGACACCATCGCGCTGGGCACCGCCATCGCCCTGTCCCACGCCATGTTCGAGGGCGCGCTGCTGCTGGGCATCTGCGACAAGATCGTGCCCGGGCTGCTGATCGGGGCGCTGCGTTTCGGGCATCTGCCGACCATATTGATCCCCGCCGGGCCGATGCCGTCCGGCCTCGCCAACAAGGAGAAGGTGCGCATCCGCCAGCTCTATGCCGAAGGCAAGGTCGGACGGGAGGAACTGCTGGAGTCCGAAAGCGCCAGCTACCACGGCGCAGGGACCTGCACCTTCTATGGCACGGCCAATTCGAACCAGATGATGATGGAGATGATGGGGCTCCACATGCCCGCCGCCTCCTTCGTGCATCCGGGCACGAAGCTTCGGCAGGAACTGACGCGGGCGGCGGTGCATCAATTGTCGCGCATCGGCTGGGACAGGGACGGACAACCCAATGACGATTATCGGCCGCTGGGGCATTGCGTGGATGAAAAGGCGATCGTCAACGCCATCATCGGCCTGATGGCGACCGGCGGATCGACCAACCATGCGATCCATCTGCCGGCCATCGCCCGGGCGGCGGGGATCGTCGTCGACTGGACCGATTTTGCGGAAATTTCCGATGTCGTGCCGCTGCTGGCGCGGGTCTATCCCAATGGATCGGGGGATGTGAACAATTTCCATGCAGCAGGCGGCATCAGCTATGTGATCCGCGAACTGCTCGGCAACGGGCTGCTGCATGGCGACATCCTCACCGTCGCGCGGCAGGGACTGGCCGATTATGGCAAGGAACCGGTGCTGGAGAATGACGCGCTGGTCTGGAAGGATGTGCCCGAATCGCGGGACCTGTCGATCCTCCGGCCGGTGTCCGACGCCTTCAATCCCGACGGCGGGATGCGATTGCTGGCCGGCAATCTTGGCCGCTGCGTCATGAAGGTGAGCGCGGTCGACCGGGAGCGCTGGACCATCGAAGCGCCCGCGGCGGTCTTCCACGATCAGGACGATGTGCTGCGCGCCTTCAAGGCCGGCGAACTGGAACGCGATGTCGTGGTCGTTGTGCGGTTCCAGGGACCAAGGGCGAACGGCATGCCCGAACTGCACAAGCTGACCCCGGCGCTGGGCGTGTTGCAGGATCGCGGCTTCCGCGTCGCGCTGCTGACGGACGGGCGCATGTCCGGCGCATCGGGCAAGGTGCCCGCGGCGATCCACCTGTCGCCGGAAGCGTTGGGCGGCGGCCCCATCGCCAAGCTGCGCGACGGCGACATGGTGCGGGTCTGCGCGGAGACGGGCCTGATCGAGGCGCTGGTCGACGCGGCGGAATGGGACGGCCGCGACACGCCCGCGCCGCCCCCCGCCCCCTATGATACGGGTCGCGAGCTGTTCGCGCTGTTCCGCCATCATAGCGATCTGGCGGAAAGCGGCGCATCGCCCATTCTGGCGGCCATGGAAACCGAAGTTTAGAACCGAAACATTCCCGTCCGCCCGAGATTTTCGGAGGAGCGCTTTTCCTGAGGAAAAGTGAAGGACTTCGACAGGCTCGGCCCGGACGGGAGGAGAGTAGCATGACCGAGATCATCGCAGCCGACATTGGCGGCACAAACGCCCGCTTCGCCCGTGCCAGACTGAATGCGCGCAATGTGCCCACGCTGGGCAAGGTGCGCAAATATAAGGTGGCCGATTATCCGACCCTCCAGGCCTGCTGGGCGGCCTTCGTCAAGGATGAGGGCGGCCATCTGCCCACATCCGCCTCCATCGCCTTTGCCACCGCGATCGGGCGCGAAGTCATCAAGCTCACCAACAGCGCATGGGTCATCCGGCCCGATACGCTGGACGAGGAACTGGGCCTCAGGCATCTGCGGCTGGTTAATGATTTCGAGGCGGTCGCCCATGCCGTGGCGCGCCTGCCGAAGGAGAATCTGCCGCTGCTGTTCGGGGAGGACAGGCCCTTTCCGCGCGACGGCGGGGTGACGATCCTTGGCCCGGGCACCGGGCTGGGCGTGGCGATGATCGCCTTCGACGACGGCGAGCCGCATGTGATCGCGACGGAGGGGGGGCATCTGGACTTCGCGCCGCTGGACCCGCTGGAAGAGAAGATCCTCGCCTATCTGCGCGACAAATTCCTGCGCGTGTCGACCGAGCGCATCGTGTCGGGACCGGGGCTCAACAACATCTACAAGGCGATGGCGACCATCGGCCATGATCGGGTCGTGCTGATGGAGGATGCCGAGCTTTGGCAGGCCGCCATCGACGGGACCGACGAATTTGCGCGCAGGGCGCTGGCGCGGTTCTGCATGTCCTACGGCTCGGTCGCGGGCGACCTGGCGCTGGCGCAGGGACCGCATACGGTGGTGCTGGCGGGCGGCCTGACCCAGCGGATGAAGGACATATTGCCGCAATGCGGTTTCCACCAGCGCTTCACCGCCAAGGGACGGTTCGAAAGCCTGATGAAGTCGGTGCCGATCCGGCTCGCCCTGCATGACGAAATCGGGCTGTACGGCGCCGCCGCGGCCTTTCGGGAGAAGAAATGATGGCGTTGAGCGTTGAACAGGTGATGGAACTGGCCCCGGTGATCCCGGTGCTGGTGGTGGACCGGGTCGAGGATGCGCTGCCGATCGCGCGGGCGCTGGTGAAGGGCGGGCTTCCTGCATTGGAAGTGACGCTGCGGACGCCGGCGGCGCTGGACGTGATCAGGGAGATGGCGAAGGTCGAGGGCGCCGTCGTCGGAGCGGGCACGGTGCTGAACCCGGCGCAACTGGACGCCGCGATGGAGGCGGGGGCGCGCTTCATCGTCAGCCCCGGCCTGACCGAGCCGCTGGGCAGGGCCGCGATCGCCGCGGGCATTCCCTTCCTGCCGGGCACGGCGACGGCGGGCGACATCATGCGCGGGCTGGACATGGGGCTGTCGCACTTCAAATTCTTCCCGGCGGAGACTTCGGGCGGGCTGCCCGCGCTGAAGGCCCTGGCCGCGCCGCTGCACATGGCGCGCTTCTGCCCGACCGGCGGGATCACGGCGGAAAGCGCGCCCAAATGGCTGGCGGAACCCGTCGTCAAATGCGTCGGCGGAAGCTGGGTCGTGCCCAAGGGGCCGGTCGATCCGGCGAAGATAGAGGCGCTTGCACGGGAAGCCGCCGCGCTGCCACGCTGAACTTGCCTCCCGGCGCGGCTCATCCTAGATGCGAAGCATGAATCCGCGTCGGCTGCTTCCTTCCCTGGCCCTGTTCCTGTCCGGTTGCGCCAGCACCTTTCAGGGCTATCCGTCCCTCGCCAAGCGGGCGATCGAGGACGCCCCCATCGCGGAGGCGGCGCCCGCGCCCTCCCCCGTCGCGCCCGAACCGGAGCTGGTCCAGAATGTCGACCGGCTGACGGCGCAGGCTCAGGCGGGCGGCACGGCATTCGACAAGGCCTGGCCGGCGGCGGACAGGGCGACGCGGGCAGCATCCGGCGCGGCGGTCTCCAGCGAGGCCTGGGTGGCGGCGCAGACGGCGCTCAGCGCATTGGAATCGGCGCGCAACGACAGCGTATCGGCGCTTGCGAGCCTGGACGTGCTCTTTGTCGAGCGCAGCAACGCGGCGGCCGAGGGGAAGGCCAGCGGCGGGATCGAGGCGATCGATGCGGCGCGGGCTTCCGCGCTGGCGATTGTCGATGGGCAGAACGACCGGCTTGACGTGCTCAAGGGGCGTCTGGCGCAGCCCTGATCCGCCCGCAGCCCTGCCGATTCAATCGGGCGAAAGCGCCGCCTTCACCGCGCCCTTGTGCGCCTTTCCATTATGGACATAATGATCGACGCCCTCCCGCATGTCGATCAGCACTTCGTCCGACAGATCGCGCATATATTTGGCGGGGCGGCCGGCCCAGAGCTGCCTGTGGGGCACCGTCTTCCCCGGAGAAAGCAGGGCCCCGGCCGCGAGCATGGCGTCGCTTTCCACCGTTCCGCCGCTCATGACGATGGCGCCCAGCCCCACGAAGGCGCGGTCCTTCAATATGCAGCCATGGACCATCGCAAGATGTCCGATCAGCACGTCTTCCCCGATGATCGTGGGCCAGCCTTCGGACGGGCGGCCGTCGATATGGTCGCCGGGGCTGTCGCAATGCACGATCGAGCCGTCCTGGATATTGGTGCGGGCGCCGATATGGATGAAGTTCACATCCGCCCGGATCACGCAATTATACCAGATGCTGACGTCCGGGCCGATCTCCACATCCCCGATGATGCGGCATCCCGGCGCGATGAAGGCGCTGGGGTGGATCTTCGGCGTCTTGCCGTTGAAGGGGATGATGGAGACTTCGGGATGATCGGTCATGTTCAGGCTCCCAGCAGCCGCGCCGCATGGAGCGCATGATAGGTGAGGACGCCCGAGCAGCCTGCCCGCTTGAACGCCAGCAGCGTTTCCAGCACCAGCGCGTCGCGGTCCCCCGCCCCCGCGGCGGCCGCGGCCTCCAGCATCGCATATTCGCCCGACACCTGATAGGCGAAGACGGGCACTTCGAACCGGTCCTTCACCCGGGCGATGATGTCGAGATAGGGCAGGCCCGGCTTCACCATCACGCTGTCGGCGCCTTCGGCAATGTCCAGCGCGACTTCGCGCAGCGCTTCCTCGCTGTTGGCGGGGTCCATCTGATAGGTCTTCTTGTTGCCCTTCAGCAGACCGCTCGATCCGACCGCATCGCGGAACGGGCCGTAGAAGGCGCTCGCATATTTGGCGGCATAGGCCATGATCTGCACATTGGCATGGCCTTCCTGCTCCAGCGCCTCGCGGATGGCGCCGACGCGGCCATCCATCATGTCGCTGGGGGCGATGATGTCCGCGCCCGCCGCCGCCTGGTTCAGGGACTGGCCGATCAGCACGTCGATGGTCGCGTCGTTGACGACATAGCCCGCCTCGTCCAGCAGGCCGTCCTGGCCGTGCGCCGTATAGGGATCGAGCGCCACGTCGGTCAGGATGCCGATGTCGGGCACCGCATCCTTGATGGCGCGGATGGCGCGGCACATCAGGTTATCGGGATTGAGCGCCTCCGCCCCGTCATCGCTGCGGCGGTCGGCCTGCGTATTGGGGAAAAGCGCGAGGCAGGGAATGCCCGCCGCCTGCGCTTCCCTCGCACGCTCCACCATCAGGTCCACCGACCAGCGCGACACGCCGGGAAGGGAGCCGATCGGTTCCTCCACTTGCCTGCCCTCCGTGACGAACAGCGGCCAGATGAAGTCGCTGGGCGTGAGGCGGGTTTCGGCGTGCAACGCCCGGCTCCAGGCCGAGGCGCGGGTGCGGCGCAGACGAAGCGCCGGATAGGAGGCATGGGTCATGGCCGGGGGTTTAGGCCCCTGCCCTCGCCGGATCAAGCAGGAGGGACGCTATTTGGCGAAGCGGCGGAAGAAGCTGTCCTCGTTCCAGGCCGGGCGCTGCGGCGCATTGGCGACGCGCAGCGTGACGGCGGCGACATAGTCGTTGAGCTTCACCGATTCGGCCGGCATCACCGGCTGGTTCGCGTCGTCCCTGGGCGAATGGTAGATGTTGGCGCGCCAGGCCCTTTCGACCGTCGCCTCCGGCGTGCCCGCCTTGAAGCCATATTTGAAGAACAGCGCGGGGATGCCCGCCCGGATGAAGCTGTACTGGTCCGACCGGATGAAGACGTTGCGGTCCGGGAAGGGATCGGGCGTGATCGGCAGGTTCATCGCCGCGCTTACCGCTTCGGCGTCCTTGCCAAGGCTGCTCTGGTCATAGCCGATCGGTGTCACGCTGGTCAGCGGGAAGATCGGCAGGGCCATGTCGAAATTGAGGTCGGCCACCATCGCCCTTTGCGGCACGGTCGGACGGCGCGCGAAATAGCTGGACCCGAGCAGCCCCTTCTCCTCCGCCGTGACGATGGCGAAGAGGATCGACCGCCGGGGCTTCACCTTCCCGTTGCGCAGGGTCCGGGCGATTTCCAGCAGGCTCGCCACGCCCGATGCATTGTCGAGCGCCCCATTGTAGATCGCGTCCCCGTCGATCGGCGTGCCCACCCCATAGCCGTCGAGATGCGCGGACAGGACGACATATTCCCTGCTGAGCTGCGGGTCCGTCCCGGGCATGAGCGCGATGATGTTGGGCGAGGTCAAATCGGCGCGCCTCGCCGCCACCTTCGCGTCCAGCCGCTGGGCGAGCGGGAAGGACGGCACCGGGCCGGAACTGTCGGCGGCGGCGGCGATCTGCGCGAAATCATGGCCCGATCCGGCAAAGAGCAGCGCGGATTTGGCCGGGTCGAACTGGGCGTTGAGGAAGGGGGTCGCCGTATCCCGCAGGGCGGGGTCGCGGAAGAACAGGGCCGGCTGGCTGGCCAGCGCCATGCGCCGGTCCCACGGAATTTCAACCTGTTTCGGCGTCACGAGCTGGATCAGTCCAAGCGCGCCCTGCTTCGCCAGCCACGCCGCCCGCTCCGATCGGGCATGGGACTTCAGCGCGCCGGAGAGGGTCGCCGGTCCGCCCGAGACGACCACCACGATCCTGCCCTTGAGGTCCAGCCCGGCGAAATCGTCATGCCCCGCTTCCGGCAGGTGCAGGCCGTAGCCGGCGAAGACCAGCGGGGCGCCGACGGTTTCCGGAGCGGGGCCGCCGCCCCCTGAAAAGATGATGTCGGCGGGCGCCGCCAGCGCGGTATGGCCGCCCGGCCCCGTCAGCGAAGCGCTGCTCTGCTGCGACAGGATCACCTGCTCGACGAAGGCGACGGGCTGTTTATAGCCGTCGGTCCCGGCCGGCTTCAGCCCAAGCGCCCGAAGCTGTCCGATCACATAATCAGCCGCCCTGTCATAGCCCGGCTTGCCCGTTCCCCGCCCTTCATAGCCATCGTCGGCAAGGGTGCGGACATGCTTCCACCAGGCTTCGCCCCGGTCGTCGGGCGCAGCCGGGGCCGCGATGCTGATCGAAGCCAGGAGGAGTCCGGAAATCCATTTGCGCATCAGCCACATGCCCCTTTTGAAAACCTGACGATCTTGCCTGATCCGGTGCGACGAACAAGGGGGCTTGGAACCGCTACGGCCCATCCCTATCAGGATCGGCAAAAGACTGGGAGATCGTCATGCCGCTGCCCCGTTCGCTCGCCCTGCCGGTCGTCATCATGCTAGGGGCCGCCCCGGCGGCGGCGGCGACGCGCGGGTTCACCATCACCAGTTTCGACGCCATTCGCGTGGATGCGCCGGTGGAGGTGACGATCACCACCGGCGCGGGCGCTTCGGCGCGGGCGGATGGCGATCAGGCGGTGCTGGACCGGCTGAAGGTGGACGTATCCGGCCGCCTGCTTGCGGTGACGGCGGAGCGGGCGCGGCCCGGCGAGAAATCGGGCGGGCGGGCGGTGCTGCGGCTGTCGACCGGCGACCTCAGCCGCGTGGTGCTGACCGGCGGCGGATCGGTGTCGGTCAGCCGGATGAAGGGTCTGCGCGGTGAGATCGTGCTGGGCGGCAATGGCGATGTCAGCGTGGCGGCGGTGGATCTGGACCAGCTGAGCCTGGGAGTGGCCGGAGCCGGACGGGCGAACCTGTCCGGCCGGGCGGGCGTCGCGACCATCCGCGTCACCGGCCCCGGAGCGGTGATGGCGGAAGGCCTGCGGGTGCGGCAGGCCGCGGTGGCGAATGACGGTCCGGGAAATGTGGCGGTGACGGCAGAGGTTTCGGCCCGGGTTTCCGCATCCGGATCGGGCGATGTGACGGTGGCGGGGAAGGCCGCCTGCAGCGTCGACAATCGGGGGACGGGGCGGATCAGTTGCGGTGGGGAAGCCTATTAGGCGATGTGGACGAGTTCGGGATGCCGGGGGATGGCCAATTCGAGACCATCCTTCTCCCTTGAGGAAGAAGGATGGGAAGCCCTAGCGGCGGAGGAGCCTAAGGCTGATCTGGATGAGGGGGAGCGGGCCTGCGGTCCGCGCGATCCGTTGGATCGCACCCCCTCACCCAGCTACGACTAGGCAGCAAGCCGCCAAGTCTGCGCAGCCCTCTCCCTCAAGGGAGAGGGATAAAGCGGGTGTACGCTTTCCGCCCAAATCAACTGGTCCGGCGAGTCCTGAATTGTCCGCGCTGCCCAAGGCATCGGCTGCGTGGCGGGAAACGATCAGGGTTAGGCAAGTCTTTACTTCGCATGCGTTACGACGGCCCGGATATGGACTGCCGGATTAACTGATGCCTCGCCTCCTTGCCATTCTGCTTCTTTTCCTGTCGGCGGCCCCGCAACCCGCGGCGGCGCAGGTGGCCGTGGCCGACAGCGGCGATACGGCATGGATGATGCTGTGCGGTCTGCTGGTGTTGCTGGCGGCGCTGCCGGGACTCGCGCTGCGTCATGCCGGTCTGGTCCATGTGCGCAACGCCCTGTCGATCGGCGTGCAGGGGCTGGTGGTGGCCGCCGGCGTTTCGCTGCTCTGGGCCCTTGTCGGCTACAGCCTGGCCTATGCGCCGGGGAGCGGGTGGCTGGGCGGCCGGGCGCATCTGTTGCTGGCCGATCTGGGGGCGCTGCGTGACGGGCTGACCGTGCCGGAATCCACCTTCGTGCTGTTCCAGATGGCCCTTGCGATCCTTGCCGCCGGCCTGCTGCCGGGCGCTGTGGCGGAAAGGGTGCGCCTGGGGTGGATGGCGCTGTTTGCGTTGCTCTGGCTGCTGCTGGTCTATGCGCCGGTCGTCCATTGGGTCTGGGGCGGCGGATGGCTCGCCAATCTGGGCGTCATGGATTTCGCGGGCGCGCTGGTCGTTCATTTGAGCGCGGGATTTTCCGCGCTCGCGCTGGTGCTGGTCGTGGGCAGGCGGCGCAGCGTTTCTGCCGGACATGCGCCGGTGCTGGGCGTATCAGGCGGGCTGCTGCTGTGGATCGGCTGGGCAGGCATAGTGGGCGGATGGTCCTTCGGCGCGACGGACAATGCCGCGACCGCCATTCTGAACGGCCATTTCGCCGCCTGCGCAGGCCTCTTCGGATGGATGCTGGTGGAACGGATCGACAAGGGGCATGTCACCGCCAATGGGCTGGTTTCCGGCGCATTGGCCGGGCTGGTGGCGATCTCCGCCTCCGGCGCTCTGGTGGGGCCGGGCGGCGCGATGGCCATCGGGCTGATCGCCGCCGTCATCTGCCGACTGGCAAAGGGATTATTGGGCGACCGCATCGACGACGCGGCGGATATTTTCGTGATCCACGGACTGGGCGGGCTGACGGGCGCGCTGTTGCTGCTTCCCTTCGTGCTGCCCGCGCTGGGCGGCGTCGGCTTCGCGGCGGGGATCAGCCTTGCCGGCGCCTTCATGGCGCAGTGCATCGGCATCGCGGCGGTGGCGCTCTGGGCGATGGCGGGAGCGGCGATCATCGCGCTGATGCTGTCGGTCGTGACGCCCGCCCGGATCGGCGTGCGGGAAGAAGCGGAGGGGCTGGACATCGCCCGCCATGGACAGCAGGGCTGGGATTTCCGCTAGGCATGGGCGTCGCGGTCGGCATATTCGCGCATCAGGAGGAACGGCGGATCGGGCGTTGCCTTGCATCGCTGCCGCTAGACCGGGCCGACACCGTCTTCCATGTGCTGGTGAACGGATCGACCGATGCCACGGCAGGACGGGCGCGCGAAGCGGCCGCAGGACGGACGAATGTCATCGTCCACGATCTGGCCGCCGGGGGCAAGGCGCGCACTTGGAACCATTTCGTCCACCGCCTGCTGACCGGCGGAGAAGATGCCGTGATCTTCATGGATGGCGATGCGGAGATCCTTGCCGGGTCGATCGATGCGCTGGTATCGGACCTCGCGGCGCGGCCGGAGGCGAATGCGGCGGCGGGGATGCCGATGAACGGGCGGTCCGCGGACGCCTATCGCCGGACCCTGCGGGAGGAACGGGGATTGTTCGGCGATCTCTACGCCCTGTCGGGGCGCTTCTTGGCGGCGATCCGGCTCAGGGGCTTGCGGCTGCCCGAGGACCTGATCGGAGACGACGGTTTGGTGGCGGCATGGGCGCATACCGATCTGGGGCGCGATGCCGACTGGCGGCGGGAGCGGGTCCTGGCCTGCGAGGATGCCGGCTTTCGTTGTGAGGCGGTCAGCCTGTTGCGGCCCACCACCCTGCGCATGCAATATCGGCGGATGATCAATTATTCGGTGCGCTTTTTCCAGAACCGGATCATTTCCGACATCATGGGCCGGGATGGCGTGGACGGGCTGCCGGTGCGGATGGATGCGGTTTATGGGGAATGGTTGCCGCGCTTTGCGCCGCGCGCGCTGCCCGTGGGATGGTTCGACCGGAAGGCGTTGGCGCGCATGCGGGATTTTGCGCGGGGGAGTAGAGCGTCGCTCTGAGCTTGGCTTAACGTGCTCCTGTGGGCACGTCGGGGACAGAAAAGGGCCGGAGAGGACAAAACCCCTCCGGCCCCTTTTCAAAGATGGCGGATGCCCCCTTAACGGTCGCGGGCCGCCAGTTCCTTGTTGATGTAGAGCGCCACCATCGTCGCCACCGCACCCGACAGCAGGTAGATGCCCGAGGCGGCCAGGCCGAATTTCACGGACAGCAACAGGGCCACCAGCGGCGCGAAGCCGGCGCCGACCAGCCAGGCCAGGTCCGACGTCAGGGCAGACCCGGTATAGCGCGCCTCGGTCGCGAAATTCGACGCGACGACGCCGGACGACTGGCCGAAAGCCAGCCCCAGCAGCATGAAGCCCAGGATCATGAAGGCGACCTCTCCCAGATCGCCGCCGTTCAGCAGCAGCGGCGCCATGATGCTGAAGATCGCGATGCCGAGCGCCGACCATGCCAGCAGGGAGCGGCGGCCGATCTGGTCCGCGATGAAGCCCGAAACCACGATGGCCAGCAGGCCCACGGACGCGCCGATCATCTCGATGATCAGGAAGCGTTCCAGCGGCTGGTTGGTGAACAGCGCGACCCAGCTCAGCGGGAATACGGTGACCATGTGGAACAGCGCGAAGCTCGCCAGCGGAGCGAAGGCGCCGATGATGATGTTGCGGCCTTCCGCCTTGACCGTCGGCAGGATTTCGGACGGCTGAAGGTCCTTCTGCTCGAACAGGCGTTCGAATTCATGCGTCACCACGATGCGCAGCCGGGCGAACAGCGCGACGACGTTGATCGCGAAGGCCACGAAGAAGGGATAGCGCCAGCCCCAGTCGAGGAAGTCCGCACGCGACAGCGTCAGCAGGAAGAAGGCGAACAGCCCGCTCGCCACCAGCAGGGCCAGCGGCGCGCCGAGTTGCGGCACCATGGCGTACCAGCCGCGCTGATGCTGCGGCGCGTTGAGCGACAGCAGCGACGCCAGCCCGTCCCATGTGCCGCCCAGCGCGATGCCCTGCGCCGCGCGCAAGATGATCAGGACTAACGCAGCATAATGGCCAATCGTCGCATAACCGGGCATGAAGGCGATGGACGCGGTCGAGCCGCCGAGCAGGAACAGCGCGACGGTCAGCTTCGTTCCGCGCCCGTAGCGGCGATCGATGGCCATGAAGATCAGCGAACCGATGGGCCGCGTGATGAAGGCGACGGCGAAGATCGCGAAGGAATAGAGCGTGCCGGTCAGGGCATCCACATAGGGGAACACAAGGCTCGGGAACACGATGACCGAGGCGATGGCGTAAACGAAGAAATCGAAGAATTCGGAGGTGCGACCAATGATCACACCAATGGAAATATCACCCGGCGCGATCTTGTGGTCCCGCGCATTGATCAGGCGCGCATCATCCTCCAGCGATCGGGAGGTGAAGGTCATGGCCTGTGAACTCATAGGCATCCGCTCCTTGGCTAAGCCACCGGAACCCTCTTCTGTTCTGCCGGCGGCCACGGATAGGCAACATAGCAGAAAACCCGCAGAGTCTAAGCAGTATCCCACCGCTGAAGCATTTTTTGCATCTGCGCACAATGGGACAAATTGCCCACTGTTCGACTCCCTGCGGAAGCGGTAGGCGGCCCCCATGCCACACCCCATCCCCCTCGACCGGACCCGGATTTTCCGCTGGTCCGCTCCGATTCTGGCGCTGCCGCTGACGGCCTGCGACTGGGTCGTGATGAACCCGTCGGGCGATATTGCGGTGCAGCAGCGCGACCTGATCCTGATCTCGACCGCGCTGATGCTCCTCATCGTCGTTCCCGTCATGGCGCTCGTCGTCTTCTTCGCCTGGCGCTACCGCGCGGCGAACAAGGCCGCGGACAAGGATTATGACCCGGACTGGGACCATTCCACCAAGCTGGAACTGCTGATCTGGTCCGCGCCGCTGCTGATCATCATCTGCCTTGGCGCGCTGACCTGGGTCAGCACGCACAAGCTCGATCCCTATCGGCCGCTCGATCGCATCGACGCCAGGACGGCGATCGATCCCAGGGTGAAGCCGCTGACGGTCGAGGTCGTGGCGCTCGACTGGAAATGGCTGTTCATCTACCCCGAACTGGGCATCGCGACGGTCAACGAGCTGGCGCTGCCGGTCAATGTGCCGGTGCGGTTCGACATCACCGCCTCTACCGTCATGAACAGCTTCTACGTGCCTGAACTCGCCGGTCAGATCTATGCCATGCCCGGCATGAAGACCCAGTTGCACGCCGTCGCCAACCGGCCGGTGGCGGGCACCGGCATTTCCGCCAACTATTCGGGCGCGGGCTTCACCCACATGCGCTTCGCCTACCGGGCGCTGGACAGGGCCGGGTTCGATGCCTGGGCAGCCGGGGTGAAGGCCAGCCGCGCCCATCTCGATCGCGACGTCTATCTGACGCTGGCCAAGCCCAGCGAAAAGGCGCCGGTCGCCTATTTCTCCGCTGTCGACCCCCAGCTGTTCGATGCCGTGGTCAATCTGTGCCCCCGGCCCGGCCAGCGCTGCATGGGCGAGCTGATGCACGTCAACATGATGGGCGGCGCGGGCAAGGAATCGGCGCGCGACACCAAAGGTCTGCGCTACGACTTCCCCGACAGCCATGTGATCGAACAGTCGGACCGGAACAGGGGGCAGGAGACTGCTCCCGACGCACCGGCCGCGGACGGCGCGAAGGGCGCCGCGGGCGATCACTCTTCCCACAGCGGCGCTGACGCGCACGCGCAGCATCGGTAAGGCCCATGACTGGCACAATGACAACCGCACAGATGATCTTCGGTCGTCTGACATGGGACAGCTTCCCATGGCATGAGCCCATCGTCGTCGCGACCTTCGTCGCGGTGGTGCTGGGCGGCGTCGCCCTTGTCGCGGCGCTCACCTGGTTCCGGCTCTGGGGCTATCTCTGGAAGGAATGGTTCACCAGCGTCGATCACAAGAAGATCGGCATCATGTACATGGTGCTGGGCCTCATCATGTTCCTGCGCGGATTTGCCGACGCGATCATGATGCGCATCCAGCAGGCCTGGGCCTTCAACGGTTCGGAAGGCTATCTGAACGCCCATCATTATGACCAGGTGTTCACCGCGCACGGGGTCATCATGATCTTCTTCGTGGCGATGCCGTTCATCACCGGCCTGATGAACTACATCGTGCCGCTCCAGATCGGGGCGCGCGACGTCAGCTTTCCCTTCCTCAACAATTTCTCCTTCTGGATGACGACGGGCGGCGCCGTGCTGGTCATGATGTCGCTGTTCCTGGGCGAGTTCGCGCAGACCGGCTGGCTTGCCTATCCGCCGCTGTCGGGCCTTGCCTACAGCCCGGCTACGGGCGTCGATTACTATATCTGGGCGTTGCAGGTGGCGGGCGTCGGCACGACATTGTCCGGCATCAACCTGATCGCGACCATCGTGAAGATGCGCGCGCCGGGCATGTCGCTCATGAAGATGCCGGTGTTCACCTGGACCTCGCTCTGCGCGAACGTCCTGATCGTCGCCTCCTTCCCGATCCTGACCGCCACGCTCGTCCTGCTGTCGCTCGACCGCTATGCCGGCACCGCCTTCTTCACCAATGATTTCGGCGGCAATCCGATGATGTACGTCAACCTCATCTGGATCTGGGGCCATCCGGAGGTCTATATCCTCATCCTGCCGCTGTTCGGCGTCTTCTCCGAAGTGGTCTCCACCTTCTGCGGCAAGCGCCTGTTCGGCTACACCTCCATGGTCTATGCGACCTGCACCATCATGGTGCTGTCCTACCTGGTGTGGCTGCACCACTTCTTCACCATGGGTTCGGGCGCCAGCGTCAACAGCTTCTTCGGCATCACGACGATGATCATCTCGATCCCGACGGGCGCCAAGCTGTTCAACTGGCTGTTCACCATGTATCGCGGCAAGATCCGTTTCGAGCTGCCGATGATGTGGGCCGTCGCCTTCATGCTGACCTTCACGGTCGGCGGCATGACCGGCGTGCTGCTGGCGGTTCCGCCCGCGGACTTCGTGCTGCACAACTCGCTGTTCCTGATCGCGCATTTCCATAATGTGATCATCGGCGGCGTGCTGTTCGGCCTGTTCGCGGCGATCAACTACTGGTGGCCCAAGGCCTTCGGCTTCAGGCTGAACGTCTTTTGGGGCAAGGTCAGCTTCTGGTGCTGGAACATCGGCTTCTGGCTGGCTTTCGGTCCGCTCTACGTGCTCGGCCTGATGGGCGTCACGCGCCGCCTGCGGGTGCTGGACGATCCGTCGCTGCAACCCTGGTTCGTCATCGCGGCGATCGGCGCCGCCATCATCGCCATCGGCATCGGCGCCATGCTGATCCAGTTCGCGGTGTCCATCTGGAAGCGCGACGAGCTTCGCGATCCGACCGGCGACCCCTGGGACGGCCGTACCCTGGAATGGGCGACCAGCTCGCCCCCGCCGGAGTATAATTTCGCCTTCACCCCCGTGGTGTACGATGGCGACACCTGGGCGGACATGAAGAAGAACGGCTATCAGCGTCCGCTGAGCGGCTACAGGCCGATCCACATGCCGAGCAGCACGGGCGCGGGCGTGATCCTGGCCGGGCTGGCGACGCTGTGCGGCTTTGCGCTCATCTGGTATATCTGGTGGCTTGCGGGGCTGAGCTTCATCGGCATCGTCGCCGTCGCCATCGGCCACACCTTCAACTACAAGCGCGACTTCTACATCCCTGCGGAGGATGTGACGCGCACCGAGGAAGAGCGCACGCAAATCCTCGCGGCGGGAGTCTGACACGCATGAGCAGCGCAACTGCACATAGGGAACCCCGGGCCTATCACCTGCCCGAGGAGCCGCACCTCCACGAAGGCCACAGCACCATGCTGGGCTTCTGGATGTATCTGATGAGCGACTGCCTCATCTTCGCCATCCTCTTCGCCACCTATGCGGTGCTGGGCGGCAGCTATGCCGGCGGGCCGGGGCCAAAGGACCTGTTCGACCTGCCCCTCGTCGCGCTCAACACCGCGATGCTGCTCTTCTCCTCGATCACCTATGGCTTCGCCATGCTGGCGATGGAGAAGAACAGGGTCAGTGCCACGCAGGGCTGGCTGGTCGTCACGCTGCTGTTCGGCGGGGCGTTCCTGTTCATCGAACTCTACGAATTCGCGCACCTCATCCATGAGGGCGCGGGTCCGTGGCGTTCGGCGTTCCTGTCCTCCTTCTTCACGCTGGTCGGAACGCACGGGCTGCACGTCACCTTCGGTTCGATCTGGCTGGTCACGCTGATGGTGCAGGTCGCGAAGAAGGGCCTGATCCCCGCCAACAAGCGGCGGCTGATGTGCCTGTCGATGTTCTGGCACTTCCTGGACGTCATCTGGATCGGCGTCTTCACCTTTGTCTATCTGATGGGAGTGCTCCGGTGAGCGATGCCGTCCATCCGCACGGTGGCCACGACCACCATCATGACGATCATCATGACGCCCATTCGCACGGCAGCTTCGGCAGCTACATGATCGGTTTCGGCCTGTCGGTGATCCTGACGGCCATTCCCTTCTGGCTGGTGATGAGCGGCGCGCTGAACGACCCGCAACTGACGGGCATCGTCATCATGGGCTTCGCCGCGGTCCAGGTCGTCGTCCACATGATCTACTTCCTGCACATGAACACCCGCGTCGAAGGCGGCTGGTCGTTCATGGCGATGATGTTGACGGTGGTGCTGGTCGTCATCGTCCTGTCCGGTTCCCTGTGGGTCATGTATCATCTGAACGCGAACATGATGCCGCACGCGCAGATGGAGATGGACATGGGTCCGACCCAGGAAATGCGCGTCATGCACAATATGAGCGAGATGCCGTGACAACGGCCCAAGACGGGGAGCGCTCCCGGCGCTCCCCGGCCTTTCCGATCGGCCTGACGCTGATCGCCCTCTTCTTTTTTGCCGGATTTTGCGCACTGGGCGCCTGGCAGGTCCAGCGCCTCGCCTGGAAGCGCGACCTGATCGCCCGCGTCGATGCGCGAATCCATGCCGCCCCCGTCCCCGCTCCCCGCATGGCCGCAAAGGCCGACGAATATCGGCGCGTCAGGATTTCGGGCCGTTTCCTCCATGACAAGGCCGCCCTGGTGCAGGCCGTCACGGTGCGCGGCGCCGGTTTCTGGGTGCTGACGCCGCTCGTCACCGATCGGGGCTTCACGGTCCTGGTCAATCGCGGCTTCGTGCCGCCCGACAGGCGGCGGGACTATATGCGTCCTCCGGGCGAAGCGCGGATTTCGGGACTGCTGCGGCTCAGCGAACCGGGCGGCGGGTTCCTGCGCTCCAACGATCCGGCAAGCGACCGCTGGTTCTCCCGCGATGTGGCCGCCATCGCAGCAGCGCGTGGGATCGGGCGGCCGATGGCCGATTATTTCATCGACGCCGATGCGGCGGCCGATCCCGGCGCCTTGCCTGTCGGCGGCCTCACCGTCGTCGCCTTTCCGAACAATCATCTGCAATATGCGATCACATGGTTCGCGCTGGCGGCAATGGTCGCGGGCGCGTACATATTCGTGATGCGCCAGGAGCGGAAAGACCGCCGGGGATGAACCGGAACCTGCCGATCAGCACCCTCTGGCAACCCAGCCAGTGGCCTGCCGACGCCGCGGGCCGCAAGAATCTGGCGCTGCTGGTGCAGTTGCGCTGGCTGGCGATCGCGGGGCAGCTCATCACCATCCTCGCCGTGCATTTCATCATGGGCATCCGCCTGCCCATCGCCCCGATGCTGCTGATCGCGGGCATGGCGATATTGATGAACGGCCTCAGCTTCGGCGCGCTGCGCAAGCGGACCGACGTGTCCCATGCCGAACTGTTCCTGTCGCTGCTGTTCGACGTGCTGCTGCTGACGGCGCAGCTCTATCTTTCAGGGGGGGCGACCAATCCCTTCATCTCGCTCTATCTGGTGCAGGTGGCGCTGGGGGCGGTGCTGCTCGACCGGTGGAGCATCTGGGGCATCGTCTTCGTCTCCGCGCTCTGTGCGGGGCTGCTGGCGCTGCATTACCGGCCGCTGGACCTGAACGGCGCGCTGGAAGGCCATTTGTTCGACCTGCATATCGTCGGCACATGGATATGCCTTACCATGATCGCCGTGCTGCTGGTGCTGTTCGTGCTGCCGGTGACGCGCAACCTCCAGGCGCGGGACGCCTATCTCGCCCGGTTGCGTCAGCAGGCGGCGGAGGAGGAGCATATCGTCCGCATGGGCCTGTTGGCGTCGGGCGCGGCGCATGAACTGGGCACCCCCCTCTCCCAGCTTGCGGTGGTGCTGGGCGACTGGCGGCACATGCCGGAGATCACGGCCCACCCTCCGCTGGTCGAGGAAGTGGCGGAGATGCAGGCGGCGGTCCAGCGCTGCAAGGAGATCGTCACCGGCATCCTCCTGTCCTCCGGCGAGGCGCGGGGCGAGGCGCCGGAAGTGACCAATGTGCGCGATTTCATAGAGGGCATCGCCATGGAGTGGCGCAGGGCGAATCCCGGCATGCCGCTGCGCTGCGATTTCGGGCCGCACGACTATCCCCGCATCGTGGCCGATCCGGTGATCCGGCAGGCGATCGGCAATCTGCTCGACAATGCGCGGGAGGCGGGCGCGACCTATATCGACCTGCTGGCGGGGCGCGACAGCAGTTCGCTCAACATCGCGGTGCGCGACAATGGCAGCGGCTTTTCGGAGGCGATGCTGGAGGATTTCGGCAAGCCCTATCGATCGAGCAAGGGCAAGGAAGGCCATGGCCTGGGCCTGTTCCTTGTGGTCAATGTGGTGCGCAAGCTGGGCGGCAGCGTCAGCGCGAGCAACGGCGCGGACGGCGGGGCGCTGATCCTGCTGCGGCTGCCGCTGGGCACGGTGGCGCTGGAAGAGGAGACGGCCCGATGACCGAGCGCCTGCTGGTGATTGTCGAAGATGACGAGGCGTTCGCCAGAACGCTCAAGCGCTCCTTCGAACGGCGCGGCTATACGGTGCTGGCGGCCGACAGCCATGCGGCGCTGGAAACGGTGCTGGCGGGCAGCAGGCCCGGCTTCGCCGTGGTCGACCTGAAGCTGGGCGCGGAATCCGGACTCGTCTGCGTGCAGACATTGCATGCCCATGATCCGGCGATGGTGATCGTCGTCCTGACCGGCTTCGCCAGCATCGCGACGGCGGTGGAGGCGATCAAGCTCGGCGCGTCCAACTATCTCGCCAAGCCGTCCAACACCGACGACATAGAGGCGGCCTTCGCGCGTTCCGCCGGCGACCCTTCCACCCCCCTCGCGCCCCGCCCGACGTCGATCAAGACGCTGGAATGGGAACATATCCATGAAGTGCTGAAGGACAGCGACTTCAATATCTCCGAAGCGGCGCGGCGATTGGGCATGCACCGGCGCACGCTGGCAAGGAAGCTGGCGAAGCGGCAGGTGGGTTGAAGAGGATATGGGGTGGATGGCGGTCGGCGCGGCCGTTGGCGGCAGGAGTTGATGCCCGCCATTGACCGGTTCGCGATTCGCCGGTCGCTATTGGCCGGTTCGCGGCTGGCCCATCAGGAACGCGCCCGGGGCGAACTCGACATAGCCGTCATGATGTCAGGAAATCTGGAGCGGGTGAAGGGAATCGAACCCTCGTCGTAAGCTTGGGAAGCTTCTGCTCTGCCATTGAGCTACACCCGCCGGGGTGAAACGCGGCTTAGCCTTTGATCCCAATGCCGTCAACGAGGTCGCAGCGGAGAATTTCAGAGATCGGCATAGGGCGCATCGCCATCGCGGGCCGGTATCGCGCCCCGGCGGCCGATATTCCAGCCGGCCAGGCGATGGCCCGCAAGCGCCGCCTCGCGCGCGGAACGACCGGCGAGGCGGGCATGGAGATAGCCGCCGTTGAACGCATCGCCAGCGCCGCTCGAATCGACGACGGAGAGCCTGGCGGGCGGCGCGACGATCTGCCCATCCACCAGACAGCCGTCGGCACCCAGTTTCACCACGATCTCGCGGCCTTCGCCCGCGCCCCAGCGGCGGGCCGCATCCTCGACATCGTCCGCCTCGCCCATTTCGACCTCATCGGCCAAAGTGGGCAGACCCATGTCGCTGAGCGCGATGGCACGGTCGCGCCAGTGGCGCGCGGTCGCGGCATCGGGCCAGAGCCGGGCGCGGTAATTGCCGTCGAACGCCACCTTGCCCCCCTTTGCGCGAACCGCCGCGCACAGGGCGAACAGCTTTTCGCGCGCTTCCCCGGACAATATCGCAAGCGTGATCAGGGAAAAATAGAGCAGTTCCGATCCAGCCGCTTCTTCCACCATGGCGGCGCTTTCCGGCAGGTCGAACATGCGCCTGGCGGCGGCCTCCCCCCGCCAATAATGGAAGCTGCGTTCGCCCTGCGCATCGGTCTCTATCGCGTAAAGGCCCGGCAGCTTTCCCTCGGCGGAGAGCAGCAGCGACGTGTCGACGCCCTCTGCTTCCCAGGCTGCGCGCAGTTCAGCGCTCATCGGATCGGCGCCGATCGCGCTCGCAAAGCGCACATGGTCGCCACAACGGGCGAGATGGATCGCCGTGTTGATGACGTCGCCGCCATAGCGCAGGTTCCAGCCCCCGCCCGATCCAACCTGGCCCGAACCAACCTGGCCCGAACCGACCCCGTCCGACGCGCGGCTCAGTTCCAGCATCGCTTCGCCCACGACGGTGATCCCTGCTGTCTTGCCCATATGCGTTCCGTCTTCCTGGCCATCCTTGCCGAAGGCGCCTCCTTGGCGCGGAGGGCACGGCGAAGTCAATGCCGCGCCCGGCCCGGCACGCCGGACAATCGCTTTCGCAAGCGGAACGTCCGGAACGCATGCGCGTTGTGGACGACGAACATGTCAATTCGACGGGAACCCCTCATGAGCACGGCGGCACCGGAAGGATCTGGAAACCGCTTCGAGCTGCTGGTCCAGAACGTCACCGACTATGCCATCTACATGCTTTCCGCCAACGGCATCGTCGTCAGTTGGAATGCCGGCGCGCGGCGCTTCAAGGGCTATGAGGCCGATGAGATCATCGGTGAGCATTTCTCCCGCTTCTACACGCCGGAGGATCAGGCGGCCGGCCTGCCCGCGCTCGCGCTGGACACCGCCGAAAATGCCGGCCGGTTCGAGGCGGAGGGATGGCGCGTGCGCAAGGACGGCTCCCGCTTCTGGGCGCATGTGGTCATCGATCCCATCCGCGAACCCGGCGGCCAGCTTATCGGATTCGCCAAGGTCACTCGCGACCTGACCGAACGCCGCGCGGCGGAGGAGGAATTGCGCCGCAGCGAGGAACGGTTCCGCCTGCTGGTGCAGGGCGTGACCGACTATGCCATCTACATGCTCGACCCCATGGGGACGATCACGAGCTGGAATCCGGGGGCCGAACGCTTCAAGGGCTATACGACCGAAGAGATATTGGGCCAGAATTTCGCGCGCTTCTATTCGGAAGAGGACCGCATGGCCGGCCTGCCATCCCGGGCGCTGGACACGGCGGCGCGCGAAGGCCGGTTCGAAGCGGAGGGATGGCGCATCCGCAAGGACGGCTCCCGCTTCTGGGCGCATGTCATCATCGATACGATCCGCAGCGCCGCCGGCGAACTGATCGGCTTCGCCAAGATAACGCGCGACCTCACCGAACGGCGGGAGACGCAACTGGCGCTCGAAGAAGCGCGGGAGGCGGTGTTCCAGGCGCAGAAGATGGAGGCCATCGGCAAGCTGACGGGCGGTGTCGCCCATGATTTCAACAATCTGCTGGCCGTGATCGTCGGCAGTCTGGACCTGGCGCGGCAGCGGCTGGCGACCGGGGCGGACGTGTCCCGCTATATCGACAATGCGATGACGGCGGCGGAACGCGGGGCGACGCTGACGCAGCGCATGCTGGCCTTTGCGCGCAAGCAGGAACTGAAGTTGCGGAGCGTCGATTGCGTGGCGCTGGTGCGGGACATGGCCGACCTCCTGAAGACGACGCTGGGCAGCGGGATCGCCATCGAAACCCGCTTTCCCCTGCACCTGAGCGCCGCCCATGCCGATCCGGCCCAGCTTGAACTGGCGCTGCTCAATCTGGCGGTGAACGCCAGGGACGCCATGTCCGGCGACGGACGGATCATCATAGAAGGGGCGGAGGCCACTCTGCCCAAGGCGCAACGCCCCGGATTGGAGGGCGGCCCCTATGTGCGCCTGTCCGTCATCGATGAGGGCGAGGGCATGGACGCAGCGACGCTGGAGCGGGCGCGCGAACCCTTCTTCACGACAAAGGGCGCCGGCAAGGGCACGGGCCTTGGCCTGTCGATGGTGCACGGCTTTGCCGAACAATGCGGCGGTTCCCTGACCATCGTCAGCGAACCGGGCCAGGGAACCACGGTGTCGCTGTGGCTGCCGATGGCGCCCGCCGAACCGGCGGAGGTGGCCGTGGCCGACATTCCCGATGCCCTTGCCCTGGCGCTGACGGAGCCGCTGGTGATCCTGGCCGTCGACGATGACGATCTGGTGCTGACCAACACCGCGGGCATGCTGGAGGAACTGGGGCACACGGTATTCCAGGCGACGTCGGGACCCGATGCGCTGCGCATATTGGAACAGGGCAGCGTCGACCTGGTGATCAGCGACTATGCCATGCCGGGCATGACCGGCACGCAGCTGGCCGACGAGATCGAGCAAAGGCTGCCCGGCCTGCCGGTGGTCATCATCACGGGTTTTGCCGAACTGCCGCCTAACATGACGCAACGGCCCCGACTGGACAAGCCGTTCAAGCAGGCGGAACTGGCGCGCATCGTGACCGCGGTGGCGCAGGACCACCAGAAGCTCGTCAGGCTGGCCGCCCATTCGGACGATCTGTAGAGCGGCGATCTTTACCAAAGCTTGACGAAACAGGCGTAAAACAGGGATTTTCCTGTTCTCGCCCCTTGCATGCGCCGGGGAGTTCGCCAAAGAGACATGAACCTTGTCCCTCCCCTGTCCACCCGCTCGCAGGATCGCATGAACACGCAAGCCGCGCCGACTTCCCATTTCTACACGTCGCTGCGGATGCGCCTGCACTATCTGGACTGGGGCAACAGCGCCGCGCCGACGCTGGTTCTGGTGCATGGCGGCTTCGACCATTCGCGGAGCTGGGACTGGACGGCACGGGCGCTGGCGAAGGATTATCACGTCGTCGCGCCCGACCTGCGCGGCCATGGCGACAGCGCCTGGTCGGCCGAGGGTTCCTACATGATGGCGAACTATGTCTACGACCTGGCGCAATTGATCGAGCAACTGGGCCGGGAGCCGGTGATATTGGTCGGCCATTCGCTGGGCGGATCGATCGCGCTGCGCTATGCCGGGCTGTTCCCGGAAAAGGTCGCCAGGATCGTCGCCATAGAGGGACTGGGCCTGTCGCCGGGCCGGATCGAGGAACAGTCGCAAAAGGCCGAGCCCGACCTATGGCTGCAATGGATCGAGAAGCGGCGGAACCGGGCGCGTCAGGCACGGCGGCATTATCCGACCCTGGAGGCAGCCGTGGCGCGCATGCGGGAACGCAACGACCATCTGTCGGTCGAACAGGCGATGCACCTCACCATCCACGGCGTCAATCGCAACGAGGATGGCAGCTATCGCTGGAAATTCGACCCCTATCTGCACGATGCGGCGCCCCAGGCCTGGTCGGACATGGACCTGCCGCAATTCTGGAAGCGGATCACATGCCCGACGCTGCTGTGCCTTGGGCTGGATAGCTGGGCGTCCAATCCGGTGAAGGATGGGCGCGCCGCGCATTTCCGGGATGCCCGGCTGGTCGAATTCGCGGATGCCGGTCATTGGCTGCACCATGACCAGTTCGACCGCTTCATCGCGGAACTGCGCGCCTTCCTGTGACCCGGCCATTCGGAATTTCAACCCTCACCCCGGCGAAAGCCGGGATGAGGGTATGAAGGGCGCCGCCTGGAGCCAATCGACATTCAGAAGATGACGAGCCAAGCCGAAGGCCACCGAAGGTAAAATGGTGGTTTTCCGTGACCCGGAGCGCAGCCTGCTCAAAGTAGGTGAGCACCGGAAGCACGGAAAAGCGTCATTTGCAGGCCGTCAGGGCTGAATGTCGATTGGCTCTAGGCCGTAGTGACATTTTAGGGATTCACGACGGTTTGGATTTGTGCTTCAAGGCTGGCTTTTGGAGGCTGGCGTGGAAGGCGAAGTGCTGCGGGATGATCAGTGGGGCTGCGGGAGTTCGTTCCGGGMGGGCGCAAGGGCAAGCGCGGTCCTCGCAGTGACGGACGGTTGTTTCTTGACGCCTTGCTCTGGCTGGCGCGTTCAGGKGGWCGCTGGCGCGATCTACCSGAGAAGTTCGGTCCCTATCAGACCGCCAAGCGGCGTTATTATCGCTGGGTTGAGCAAGGCGTGATCGACCGGATCTTCGAGGCTGTGTCGGATGATCCCGACATCGAATGGCTGGCGATCGATGCGACSGTGATCCGYGCCCAGGCCCAGGCGACGCTATGACAAACTCGCCGCAAACTTCCTCGGCTTCGTCAAACTCGCCAGCATCATGCTATGGCTCAAATGATTAAATCGTCACTACTGCCTAGAGCAGATTCCGATCCGATTGCATCGGCTCGACTGCTCTAAGCTTTTGTTTTGTCGCGTTTTCCGAGTCAGCAGATGATTCCATCTGCTTGGAAAACGCTCTAGGCTCCGAAGGCGGCGACGGCTGCCTGATATTCCGATTTCAGTTGCGCGATGAAGGTCGTGGCGGACTGAACCTTGCGGATCGCGCCGATCCCCTGCCCCGCGCCCCAGACATCGCGCCACGCCTTCTTGTCGCCGCCCGCATCGCTGGAGAAATCCATTTCCGACGCCTTGGGCAGCTTGTCGGCGTCCAGACCTGCTGCGGCGATGCTGGGACGCAGATAATTGCCGAGCACGCCGGTGAAATAATCCGAATAGACGATGTCCGCCGCGCCGCTGTCGACGATCATCTGCTTATAGGCCGGTTCGGCATTGGCCTCCTCCGTCGCGATGAAGGGGGAACCCATATAGGCGAAGTCAGCCCCCATCATCCGCGCGGCCGCGATCGACCGGCCCGTGGCGATCGCGCCCGACAAGGCCAGCGGCCCGTCGAACCAGGCCCGGATTTCCTCCACCAGCGCGAAGGGCGACAGGGTGCCGGCATGCCCGCCCGCCCCCGCCGCGACGGCGATCAGGCCATCCGCGCCTTTCTCGATCGCCTTGCGCGCGAAGACATTGTTGATGACGTCGTGCAGCACGATGCCCCCATAGCTGTGCACCGCCCGGTTCACATCCTCCCGCGCGCCCAGCGACGTGATCACGATCGGCACGCGATATTTGACGCAGAGGGCGAGATCCTCCTCCAGCCGGCTGTTGGTCCTGTGCACGATCAGGTTGACCGCGAAGGGGGCGTCCCTGTCCGTCAGCGCCTCGTTCAATTGCTGGAGCCATTGTTCGAATACCCCGGACGGACGGGCATTGAGCGAGGGAAAGGAACCCACGATCCCGGCACGGCACTGGGCGATCACCAGCGCAGGCTGGGAGATGATGAACATCGGCGAACCGATCAACGGCAGGGACAAACGGCCTTCCAAAAATGCCGGCAAGCTCATGGGCGAAGCCTCTCCTTCATGATTTCCAGGACGGCGCTATCATTTACACGAGCGGCTAAAAAGGCGGAATCTTGGCGCTGTTGCCGGGAGAGCGGCATCTTCCGCAATGCCGTAGGGTCAAGGATGATCGCTCTTCTGATGATTACGGTCCTGCCGAACCGGAAATCGCAGGTCTTCGCGGGAAAGGGTCAATAAGGGACGTCAGGCACATGATGCTCCCGCGAAGGCAGGAACCATAACGGGACCGCCAACGTCCGCTCCCTACCCGCCCATGCCCTGGCGGGGCGCGGGGGCGTCAATCCCCCACGATCTTGAGCAGCCGCCGTTCCACCGGCGCGAGTATCCCCTGCAGTTCCGCGCCACGCTTCAACACGTGCCCGGCCTCCCCGATCAGCGCCCACATGCCTTGGCGGTTCCGCAGGGAGGGGCGTTTTTCGATGCGGAATTCCGGCCGCTCGGCGGAGCGGCGGAAGGCGGAGAAGATCGCGGCTTCGCGGCCCAGGTCGATGGCATAGTCGCGCCAATGGCCCGCCGCGACCATGCGGCCGTAAAGATCCATGATCCGCTGGAGTTCGAGACGATCGAAACCGGTCTGGCTGGCCGTCCCCCTTGCACCCGGGGCCGCTTGCGACGGGAACGGCGTCACGTTGCTCATCAGGCGCGGCCACGCTCCTTGACCAGGCGAACGTCATCCACGGGCGCACCGCCCCGTTCGGCAAGCAGTTCGGCCACGCGCTTCTGCAACTGGTCGATTTCAAGCTGGAGCAGTTCCAGCTTCTGCTTTTCGGGATCGACGCAGTCGGAACATGGCGTGCCATAGGGCAGGAACTCGCGCTGATAGGCCGTCACGTCGACCAGCATGGGCCGCGCGGGAATGCCGACCATGGTCGCGCCTTCCTTCACATCCTTGGTCACCACGGCATTGGCGCCGATGCGGGCGCGGGCGCCGACGCGGACGGGGCCCAGAACCTGAGCGCCGGAACCGACGATCACGCCGTCTTCCAGTGTCGGATGACGCTTGCCTGCGATGCCGTTGGCGGGATCGGTCCCGCCCAGCGTCACGTTCTGATAGAGGGTGACGTCGTTCCCGATCTCCGCCGTCTCCCCGATCACGGTGAAGCCATGGTCGATGAAGAAGCGCCTGCCGATGCGGGCGCCGGGATGAATGTCGTTGCCGGTCAGGAATCGCGAAAAATGATTCACCGCACGGGCCAGGAAATAGAGCCGCGCGCGGTAGAGGCGGTGCGCCACGCGGTGGAAAGCCAGCGACCAGACGCCCGGATAGAGCAGGATTTCAGCGCGCGAGCGCGGGGCAGGGTCGCGTGATTTGACCGAGTCCAGATAAGCAATAAGATTGCGCAGCATGAAGCGCCCCTGATGAAACCGACCAGACGGTACATAAGCGCAAAAGGAAGAATTTTCCAGATGGCGGGCTATTTCGGCTTCGCCCGATAAAACAGAAAGTTTCTTGGCGGCCCGTGATATACCAATCAAGGCGGTAGACAATCATAACAGGAACCAATGAATGATCGACATCTTTATCGCCCATTTCGGCGAAATCCTGCCTTTCATTCTCATCGGTTTCGGCGCCCAGATGATCGACGGCGCTTTGGGCATGGCCTATGGCGTCATTTCCAGCACGCTGCTTCTGGCGCTCGGCGTGCCGCCCAGCAGGGCATCGGCCAGCGTCCATGCGGCGGAAACCTTCACCACCGGGGTGTCGGCCATCAGCCACATCATCCATCGCAATGTCGACTGGCGCCTGTTCGCGCGCCTCATCATTCCGGGCGTGATCGGCGGGGTGGCGGGCGCCTATCTCCTGTCCAATGTGGACGGGGCGATGATCAAGCCGTTCGTCCAGGCCTATCTGACGGCCATCGGCATCTATCTGGTGTGGCGGGGCTTTCATTATCCGCCCCAGGCGCGCAATCCCAAATGGGTGGGGCCCCTGGGCCTGGTTGGCGGCTTCATGGACGCCACCGGCGGGGGCGGCTGGGGGCCCGTTGTGACGTCGAATCTGCTGATCCAGGGGTCCAGCCCCCGGCACACCATCGGCACGGTCAACAGCGTCGAATTCATCCTGACCACCTCCATCAGCATCACATTCCTGCTGCATCTGGGGTGGGAAACCTTCACCACCTACACGGTCGGCCTGTTGATCGGCGGCGTGATCGCGGCCCCGTTCGGGGCGATGCTGGCCCGGCACGTCTCGCCCCGGACGCTGTTCATCGCCGTGGGATCGATCCTGACCCTCACATCCTTGTTCGGCGTGGCCAAATGGCTTGGATATATCGGCTAAGACAATTATATTGGGCTTTCCAATCGAGGAAGGCGATCAATGTCGAGTTACATGCCGACGCTCAAGCAGCTGCAATATCTGGTGGCGCTGAAGGAGCATGGCCATTTCGGCAAGGCGGCGGATAGCTGCTTCGTCACCCAGTCGACGCTGTCGGCCGGCATTCGCGAGCTGGAATCGCTGATCGGCATCACGCTGGTCGAGCGGACGCGCCGGGTGGTGCGGTTCACCGCTCTGGGCGACCGCATCGTGGAAAAGGCGCACCGGGTGCTGCGCGAAGCCGAAGAACTGGCGGCCATTGCCGAAGCGTCGGGAAAGCCGCTGACCGGCGAACTGCGGATGAGCGTCATTCCCACCATCGCACCCTTCCTGCTCCCTCGCCTGCTGCCCAGGTTGCGGGGCGAACGGCCGGAACTGAAGCTGTACCTGCGCGAGGAAACGACGCAGGCCGCCATCGAATCGCTGCGGCACGGCAATGTGGATTGCGTGCTGCTCGCCCTGCCCTTTCCCACCGGCGAACTGGACAGCGAATTTCTGTTCCAGGACCGGCTTTATGTCGCCTTTCCCCGGGACGATCCGCGCGATCCGCCCGAATGGATCGCGCCGGAAATGATCGATGAAACCAAGCTGCTGCTGCTGGAGGACGGGCATTGCCTGAAGGATCACGCGCTGGCCGCGTGCAACCGGCCGGAGATCCGGGCGAGCGCCATGATGATGGGCACGTCGTTGCATACGCTGGTGCAGATGGTGGACAATGGCCTGGGCATGACGATCATGCCGGAAATGGCGATTGCGAGCGGCCTGCTCGACCATACGCAGATCACCGCCCGGCCGCTCCGGTCGGAACGGGCCCATCGCGACATCGCCCTGGTGTGGCGCAAGAACAGCCCGCGCGACAAGGAATTCCGGCTGCTGGCGGAATTGCTGCGCGACGCGGCGGACTTGCCGGAGGTCAGCGCGGCGGCCTAGGCTCAGGACCCATTGGCGGACGGTGGCTGGAGAGAAACATGCTGTTCCCGCGGAAGCAGGAACAGGGCAGATTTTTGCTCAACGCTTCCAGCTCTCGGCCTTCGCATCATCCTCGACGCGGGCTTCGACCCATTCCGTCCGATCCGGGAAATGTTCCTTCTTCCAGAAGGGCGCCCGGGATTTCAGCCAGTCGATGAGGAAGGCGCAAGCCTCCAGCGCGGCGGTGCGGTGGCGCGACGCCGTGCCAACGAACACGATGCGTTCGCCCGGCTCCAGCCGACCGAAGCGGTGGATTACCCGAACCCCCAGCAGGGGCCAGCGGTCGCTCGCCTCCGCGACGATGCGTTCGACCTGCGCCGTCGTCATCGCCGGATAATGTTCCAGTTCGAGCGCGACCAACCCGCCTTCCCCCCGAACGATGCCGGTGAAGCTGGCGACGCCGCCGCCGCCGCTGGCCTCCAACGCGGCCAGTTCCGCCGCCGGATCGAAATCCTCGGCCTGGATGGAGACGCGGTTCATCCGCCCGTGACCGGCGGGAAGATCGCCAGTTCCTTCGCGTCCCCGATCGGGCTGTCCATCGGCACGAAATGCTGGTCCAGCGCCGCGCGCAGCCTGTCCGGCCGGGCGAACGCCTCGGCATAACCGCCGCCCCGCGCGGCCAGCGCGGCGATCAACGCGGCGACAGTGGCGTCGGCGGCAGGCCGCTCCAACCGCTCCTCATCCCGGCCGATGGCATCCCGGACCCAGGCGAAATAGACGAGCGTGAGGTCGGCCATGGTTCAATCCATATGCTTGATGCCGACGCGCAGATAGTCCCAGCCCGTGACCAGCGTCAGTATCGCCGCCGCCCAGAGCGTGGCGATGCCGACCAGTTGCACGAACGGAAATTGCGGTACGGCGCCGGCGAGAATCAGCGCGCCCAGCGCGATGAGCTGGAAGGTCGTCTTCCATTTGGCGAGGCGCGACACCGGCACGGAAACCTGGAGCCCGGCCAGGAATTCGCGCAGGCCCGAAACCGCGATCTCGCGCAGCAGGATGATCATCGCGGCGGCGATATGGATGCCCGAAATGTCGCGCGTGGCCGACAGCATCAGGATCACCGCCCCCACCATGATCTTGTCCGCTATGGGATCGAGGAAGATCCCCAGTTTCGATACGGCGCCCTGAGCGCGGGCGAGGTAGCCGTCGAAATAATCGGTGATCCCCATCAGGCAATATAGCGCGAAGGCCAGCATATAGCCGGTCGTCCAGCGCGCGCCGATCTCCGCCGGCCACAACAGGGCGACCAGCAGCGGCACGGTCAGGATGCGCGAAAGCGTCAGCAGATTGGGCAGCGTCAGCATGGCGGCGGACTGCCACAGTCGGGGCCGGCGCACAAGCGGATGCGCAACATGGGAGAGGACGGGCGGCAAGGTTTCGCGCAGAGGGGTTGTGCTGACCCGTCTTCTATCGCTAGACCCCGCCACGCTCATCCACAGCGAAGAAGACCCCCTCGCCCATGCAAGCCTCTCTAAGGCTCCTCAACAAGCGACGTTTTCTGCCGCTTTTCATCACTCAGCTCCTTGGCGCCTTCAACGACAATCTGTTCAAGAACGCGATGGTGCTGTTCGTCGTCTATACCGTCTATAATGACGAGAAGTCGGAAACCTGGTTCAGCGCGCTGGCGACCGGCGTCTTCATCCTGCCCTTCTTCCTGATGTCCGCCCTGTCGGGCCAGCTGGCCGACCAGCGGGACAAGGCGGCGATCATCCGCATCGTCAAGGCCGCCGAAATCGTCATCATGGCGGTCGGCGCGGCCGGGCTGGCGCTGATCTGGAGCGGGATCGCGGTCCATCTGCTCGCCATTCCGCTGCTGCTGGTCGCGCTGTTCGCCATGGGGGTGCATTCGACCTTCTTCGGGCCGATCAAATATGCGATCCTTCCCCAGCACCTGCATGACGAGGAAGTGCTGGGCGGAACCGGCCTGGTCGAGGCCGGAACCTATATCGCCATCCTTGCCGGGACCATATTGGCCGGGATCATCCCCGTGCAGGCGGCGGCGGTCTGCATCATCCTGACGGCGGTGATAGGCTGGCTGGCGGGGCGCAACGTGCCCGCCGCGCCGTCGCTGCTGGAGCGGCAACCGATCGATTTCCACATCATCCGATCCTCGATCGCGCTGGTGCGGGGAACGATGCACATCCGGCGGCTCTACCTCGCCATCATGGCGATCAGCTTTTTCTGGGCGGTCGGCACGGTGCTGTTCATCCAGTTCCCGCCGCTGGTCAAGAATGTGCTGAGCGCCGACAAATCCGTCGCCAGCCTGTTCCTGGGCATTTTTTCCATCGGCATCGCCATCGGGTCGGTGGCGATCAACCGGTTGCTGAGCGGCCATGTGTCGGCCCGATATGCGCCCGCCTCCGTCATCGGCATGGGGATCAGCATCGTCGCCTTCCACATCGTTTGCGACCTCTGGATGGCGAGATCGGATGGGAAGATGCTCTCTCTGGCGGGATTCCTCTATCACCCGCTGGCGATCCCGCTGTCGCTCTGCCTGCTCTGCGTGGCGACCTTCGGCGGGATGTTCGTGGTGCCGCTCTACGCCTTCCTCACCACGACGGTCGAGAAGTGCGAGGCGGCGCGCACCGTCGCGGCGAACAACATCGTCAATTCAGGGGCGATGGTGCTGGGATCGCTGCTGACCATCAGCCTCAGCATCGCGGGCCTTTCCGTGGTGAACCAGTTGCTGCTGGTGGCGGCGCTGTGCCTGCCCTGCGCATGGATCGCCTGGACGCTGCACAAGGCATGCGATTGACGGTGCGTGGCTGATAAGAAGCGATTAAAAGATAAAGCTGTAGAAGGCCGTGAAGAAGGCACCGAAGCTCAGCACAAACAGTTTCCAGTCATTGTCGTCGGAAACCGGCGGGCGTTCGCGCGCGGCGGGGGCCGGTTCGACGACGCGCAGGACATGGCGCGGCAACCGCTGCCGGAACGGATGGCGCGCCGACTCGCTCGTCAGGACTAGAGGTCTGCTTCTCATGACGCACAGGTTAAGAGATTCTTTACCTTTTGGAATATCGCGATTTAAAGTTAACCCCCGATTGTCCCGCGACGGGACACGCTTGACCGTGTCAGGCAAATAACACAGCATGACCGAAGCGATGAAAGATCCCCTGCCCCTTTCCGACCCTGACGCCCTGCCGCCCCGCGCCTTCGGCGCCGGACCGCCCAGCGCCTTCGCGCCGCCGCGGCCATGGAAGCGCCGGGTGCAGATAGCCGGATGGGTGGTCGCGGCGCTGCTGGCGCTGCTGATGATCCTCATCGCCTGGCTCGCGGTGACGGCGCCCATGTCCCGATCCCTGAAGCCCATCGCGCCCCCCAGCATCAGCCTGATGTCGGCGGACGGCCATCTGATCGCGCGGCGCGGCGCGATCATCGACAAGCCCGTCACCGTCGCGGCCCTGCCCAAGCATGTGCCCCAGGCCTTCATGGCGATCGAGGACCGGCGATTCTATGACCATTGGGGCGTCGATCCACGAGGCATAGCGCGGGCGGCCTGGCACAATCTCTGGTCCAACGGCTCCTCCCAGGGCGGCAGCACGATCACGCAGCAGCTTGCCAAGGGCGTGTTCCTCTCCAGCGACCGGACCTTCGGGCGCAAGGCGCGGGAGGCGCTGATCGCCTTCTGGCTGGAGGCGTGGCTGACCAAGGACCAGATATTGGAGCGCTATCTGTCCAACGTCTATTTCGGGGACAATGTCTATGGCCTGCGGGCCGCGTCCCTGCACTATTTCAACCGCCAGCCGGAACGGTTGACCATCCCCCAGGCGGCGATGCTGGCGGGGTTGCTGAAGGCGCCATCCCGCCTTGCGCCGACCGCCAATTTGAAGGGCGCGCGCGACCGCGCCGCCCTAGTGACGCAGGCGATGGTCGAGGCAGGCTACATCACCAAGGCGGAACGCGACGCCCTGCCCCCGGCGCGGCTCAACGTGCATGAAGCGCCCGATCCGACCAGCGGCACCTATTTTGCGGACTGGGTGCTGCCGCAGGCGAGGGACAGGGCCGGCGCGGTCTATGGCGCGCAGAATGTGGCCACCACGCTGGACTGGCGCATCCAGCGGCTGGCGGAGGCCGCGATCCGCCGCGCCCCGCTGGGCAAGGCGCAGGCCGCCCTCGTCGCGATGAAGCCCGATGGCAGCGTGGTCGCGATGGTCGGCGGCAGGAATTACGGCGAGAGCGCCTTCAACCGCGCCGTCCAGGCGAAGCGGCAACCGGGTTCCACCTTCAAGCTGTTCGTCTATCTCGCTGCCTTCCGGGCCGGCATGACGCCCGACGACTTCATCGAGGACACGCCGATCACCACGGGCAGCTATCGCCCGGCCAATCATGGCGGCAAATATCGCGGGCGGATCACATTGCGGCAGGCCTTCGCCGCGTCCAGCAATGTTGCCGCGGTACGGCTGACGCAGAAGGTGGGCGTCGACAATGTCATCAAGGTGGCGCGCGATCTGGGCGTGACGGCCCCCTTGACGGAGGATTTGAGCCTGGCGCTCGGCACGTCGGAAATACCGCTCGTCGAACTGACGGAGGCCTATGCGGCGGTGGCGGCGGGCGCCTATCCGGTGCTGGCGCACGGCCTGCCGCCGGAGGAGCAGGGCTGGTTCGACCGGCTGATGAGCCGCCAGAAGCATTTCAGCGACGACCAGTTGGAGATGATCCGCGACCTCCTGTCCTCCGCCGCCAATCGCGGCACCGGCAGCGCGGCCGCGCTTCGCACCAGCACCTTCGGCAAGACGGGGACGACGCAGGACAGCCGCGACGCGATCTTCGTCGGCTATGCGGGCGGGCTGGTGACGGCGGTGTGGATCGGCAATGACGATAATACGCCCCTGCCCGGCGGCGCGGCGGGCGGCGGCGTGCCCGCCCGCATCTGGCGGACCTTCATGGCGGGCGCGATCAACGAACCGGTCGAGGATGCGCCGGAGGAAAGCAGGGACAGCGATCTGGTCAACGCCATAGCCAATGTCGCGACGGAGGCCGGGCTCGGCAATATGAGCGTGGGCCTGGATACGGAGGGGGTGACGGTGAATATCGGCGGCGGCCAGCTTCGCCTGCCCATCGACCAGCCGCAGGGGCCGCCGCCCGGCGTGCCCGGACCGCAGCCGGGCGCGCCGCCGCCGCGCGTGATCGTTCCGGCCAGTCCCGGGACCACCGATCAACAGCCCTGACGGCGGCGGAATGGATGCGCGCCTGCCTGCGCCGACACATGCAATATTTTCCCGCCGGCGCCATGCACGACCCCTTCCGCCCTTTCTCCTGAACGCATCCTGCCCTACATGGATCGGAATGAGCGCCCCCCTCTACAACAAGGACATTTTGCGGCTGGCCGCGAACATACCCCATCACAGGCGGCTGCCCGACGCGCAGGCCAGCGTCGAGAAGCGCTCGCCCACTTGCGGGTCGCGCGTGACCGCCGACGTCAGGATGGAAGATGGCCGGCTGGCCGACATGGGGCTGGACGTGAAGGCCTGCGCGCTGGGGCAGGCCTCCGCGGCGCTGATGGCCGCGCAGGCGATCGGCCTCACGGCCGGCGAACTGGCGGAGGCGCGGGACCGGCTGACCGCCTATCTGGCGGGGGAAAGCGATGAGCTGGATTTCTGGCCGGGGCTGGCCGTACTCGCGCCCGCCCGCGATTATCCGGCCCGCCACGCCTCCATCCGGCTGGGCTTCGAAGCCATTGCCGAAGCCGCGCGCATGGCCGACGCCTGATGCAGGGGCAGACTGGGTCAACTGCTGCGGTACCTGTTTCCGCCACCGATATATTATTGTCGGAGGGCGTGATCCTGCTGGGCGCGGCAGTGCTGTTCGTCATGCTGTTCCGTCGCCTTGGGCTGGGCGCCGTGCTGGGCTATCTGGTTGCGGGCGCTCTTGTGGGTCCGCAGGGCCTGAGGCTTGTCGGCGGAGCGGAATCGAAGCTCGCCATAGCCGAGATCGGCATCGTGCTGCTGCTGTTCCTGGTGGGCCTCGAACTGCATCCGGCCCGGCTCTGGCGGCTGAAGCGCGACATCTTCGCGCTCGGCATGGCGCAGGTGGTGCTGTGCGGATGCGCGCTGACGACGATCATCTTCTACACGACCGGCTTCACCTGGGGGGCGGCCATTGCGCTGGGGCTGCCGCTGGCGCTTTCCTCGACGGCGCAGGTGCTGCCCGGCCTCAAGAGCAGCGGCCGGATCAATTCGCCCTTTGGTGAAAAGGTGTTCTCGATCCTGCTGTTCCAGGATCTTTCCATCGTCCCGCTGATCACCATCGTCGCCGCGCTGTCCCGCAACCCGGCCGATGCGGCCGGTCCGCCGGGATGGCTGATGGCGGGCTATACGGTGGCCGCCATCGCCGGGCTGGTCCTGACGGGCCGCTTCATCCTGCGCCCCCTGCTCCATCTGGTCGGGCGGCTGGGGGAGCGGGAGCTGTTCGTCGTCGTCGGCCTGTTCACCGTGCTGGCGGCGGCCGCGCTGATGCACGCGCTGCACCTTTCGACCGCCCTCGGCGCCTTCGTGGCGGGCGTGATGCTGGCCGATTCGCCCTATCGCCATGAGATAGAGGCGGATGTCGAACCCTTTCGCTCGATCCTGCTCGGCCTGTTCTTCCTGGCGGTCGGCATGGTGCTGGACCTGCACGCGGTGGCCGCCAATCCGCTGTTCGTCATCGGCATGGCGGCGATATTGGTGCTGACCAAGGCGGCGCTGATCACCGGCCTTGCCCGATTGTTCGGCATGGAATGGAACCAGGCCATCGGCTCCGGCCTGCTGCTGAGCCAGGGGGGCGAATTCGGCTTCGTGCTGTTCGCTCAGGCGCAGAGCGCCCTGCTGATCGCTCCCCAGGCCGCCAGCCTGTTCAGCGCCATCGTCACCTTCTCCATGGCGACGACGCCCTTCCTGATGCTGTTCGCGCGCAAGCTGGAATTCGCCAGGCCCAAGGCGAGGCCGGACCTGCCCACACCCGAGGAGGCGCCGCGCGGCACGGCGATCATCGTCGGCTATGGCCGTTTCGGGCAGACCGTCGCGCAGATGCTGATGGGCCATGGCTTCGGCGTCGTGCTGATCGACAAGAAGCCGTCGCAGATCGAAGTGTCCAGCCGCTTCGACATGAAGGTCTATTATGGCGACGGCACGCGCATCGACCTGCTGCGCCGTTCTGGCGCGGAAGAGGCGCGGCTGATCGCCTTCTGCATCGACGATCCTTCGCTCGACGGGCGGGTGCTGGAACCGATAGCCGAGGCTTTTCCGCAGGCGGCGCTGGTGGTACGCGCCTTCGACCGGCGGCAGTTGCTGGCGCTCAAGGACATGGATCTGGCCGGCGTCGTGCGCGAAGTGTTCGAATCCGCCATCTGCATGGGCGTTCTGGCGATGCAGGCACTTGGCGTTCCGCCGGAAGAGGTCGAGGAAGTGGAGCGTCAATATCGCCGCAATGACGAACAGCGCATGGCGCTCCAGATGGAGCACGGCAATCTGATGGCGGCGAAGGAGCTGATGTATCGGCCCGGCAGGCAAATGCGCCTGCTGGCGCGCGGCGATGGGGAGGAAGAGGCATGATCGCGGTTCTGGCTGCATTATCGGCGGCCGTGGCGATAGCGGCGGGCGCCTTCGGCGCGCATGGCGCGGCCAGCCCGCAGGCGGCGGAGTGGCTGCGCACCGGCGGGCTCTATCAGCTCGTCCATGCGGTAGGCGCGCTCGCCATCATGGGGGTGGCGCGGGGTCCGGCGGCGCTGCATCTTGGCGGAGCGGCGATCTTCGCCTTCACCCTCTACGCCATGGCCCTGGGCGCTCCCAAATGGCTGGGCGCAGTCACGCCCGTCGGAGGGACGCTGATGATCGCCGGCTGGATATGGGCGGCGTGGATCTACTGGCGCGGCTGACGGACCGCGCCCGCCACTTGCCCCCGCATTAACCCAGGCTTAGATTGCACCCATGGCCGACCATCATCATCACGACCATCACGAACCGTCGAGCGACAGTCTCGCGGATGCCGCCCGCGCCACGCTGGAGGCGAGCCAGGAACAATGGACGCCGATGCGCGCGGCCATTTTCGATGCGCTGGCGGCGGAGGAAACCCCCGCATCCGCCTATGACATAGCCGACAGCGTGTCCAAGGCGCGGGGCAAGCGGGTGGCGCCCAACAGCGTCTATCGCATCCTCGACCTGTTCGTGAACAACAACATCGCGATGCGGGTGGAAAGCGCCAATGCCTATATCGCCAATGTGCATCCGGGCTGCCATCACGACTGCATCTTCCTGGTATGCACCCGCTGCAGGCAGGCGACGCATGTCGACGACGACAAGGTGACCGACAAGGTCCGCGCAGTGGCCCGCGGCGAGGGTTTTCAGCCGGATCGCCCCGTCATCGAGATATTGGGCATCTGCGCCAAATGCGCCGCGTGATGGCGTTGCGCTTTCGCCCGGAACGGCCCAGAGCATTTTCGAAGCGGATGCGATCTGCTGACTCGGAAAATGCGGCAAGCAGGGAACTTCCTGCGTTCGGGAGTCTATGTCTTTCATGAACGATCGTCCTTCCACCCCGCTGCTCGACCAGGTCGTCTGGCCGGCGGACCTGCGCAGGCTGCAACCGGGCCAGCTTCGGCAACTGGCCGACGAGCTGCGGCAGGAGGTGATTTCCGCCGTCGGCGTGACCGGCGGTCATCTGGGTTCCGGCCTGGGCGTGGTGGAACTGACGACCGCCATCCATTATGTGTTCGATACGCCGAACGACAGGCTGGTCTGGGACGTCGGCCATCAATGCTATCCGCACAAGATCCTGACCGGACGGCGCGACCGCATCCGCACGCTGCGTCAGGGCGGCGGCCTCAGCGGCTTCACCAAGCGGGCGGAGAGCGAGTTCGATCCCTTTGGCGCGGCGCATAGCTCGACCTCGATCAGCGCGGCTCTCGGCTTTGCCGTGGCGAACAGGATGAAGGGTCAGCCCGGCAAGGCGATCGCCGTCATTGGCGACGGCTCCATGTCGGCGGGCATGGCCTATGAGGCGATGAACAATGCGCGGGAGGCCGGAAACCGGCTGATCGTGATCCTGAACGACAACGACATGTCGATCGCGCCGCCGGTCGGCGGGCTGTCGGCCTATCTTGCGCGGCTGGTGTCGAGCCGGGAGTTCCTTGGCCTGCGCGACCTTGCCAAGCGGCTGGCGCGGCGGCTGCCCCGCCCCCTTCACAATGCGGCGCGCAAGACCGACGAGTTCGCGCGCGGCATGGCGATGGGCGGCACGCTGTTCGAGGAACTGGGCTTCTATTATGTCGGCCCCATCGATGGGCATAATCTCGACCAGTTGATCCCGGTGCTGGAGAATGTCCGCGATGCGGCGGAGGGGCCATGCCTCGTCCATGTCGTGACGCAGAAGGGCAAGGGCTATGCCCCGGCGGAGGCGGCGGCGGACAAATATCATGGCGTGCAGAAGTTCGACGTCATCACCGGCGCGCAGGCCAAGGCGCCTCCCGGTCCGCCGAGCTATACCGGCGTCTTCGCCCAGGCGCTGATCGCGGAGGCGGAACGCGATCCGGCGGTATGCGCGATCACCGCCGCCATGCCGTCGGGAACGGGGCTGGACAAGTTCGGCGCCGCCTTTCCCGACCGGACGTTCGACGTCGGCATTGCAGAACAGCATGCCGTGACCTTTGCCGCCGGGCTTGCCGCGCAGGGCATGCGCCCCTTCTGCGCCATCTATTCGACCTTCCTGCAACGCGCCTATGATCAGGTCGTCCATGACGTGGCGATCCAGAATCTGCCGGTGCGCTTCGCCATAGACCGGGCCGGGCTCGTCGGTGCCGACGGATCGACCCATGCGGGCAGTTTCGATGTGACCTATCTTGCCAGCCTGCCCAATTTCGTCGTCATGGCGGCAGCGGACGAGGCGGAACTGGTCCATATGGTCCACACCTGCGCCCTGCACGACGATGGGCCGATTGCGGTGCGCTACCCGCGCGGCAACGGCACGGGCGTCGCCCTGCCCGCCACGCCGGAAAGGCTGGAAATCGGCAAGGGCAGGATCGTGCGGGAAGGACGGCAGGTCGCGATCCTGTCTCTCGGAACCCGGCTGGAGGAGGCGCTGAAGGCGGCGGAAACGCTGGAGGCCAAGGGACTGTCCACGACCGTGGCCGACCTGCGCTTCGCCAAGCCGCTGGACGAAGCGCTGATCCGCAGGTTGCTGACCACGCATGAGGTTGCCGTCACCATAGAGGAAGGCTCGGTCGGCGGGCTGGGGGCGCATGTGCTTACATTGGCTAGCGATCAGGGGTTGATCGACAACGGTCTCAAGCTGCGCACCATGCGCCTGCCCGACATCTTCCAGGATCAGGACAAGCCGGAAAAGCAATATGCCGACGCCCGTCTGGACGCGAGCGCCATAGTCGACACGGTGCTGACGGCCCTGCGTCATAACAGCGCCGGGATCGGAACCGAAGTCCGGGCATGATAAGCAACCAAAAGGTTGCATGATGGAGGTTATGAGTGCATATGGGCAATCCGGAGGTTGCCTATATGCCTGATTCCATCACCAAGACCATCGAGATCGCCGCCCCTGTCGAAAGGGTGTGGGACGCGCTGATCGATCATGAGAAGTTCGGAAGCTGGTTCCGGGTCGCTCTCGATCAGCCCTTTGCCGTGGGGGCGGCTTCGACCGGATATATGACCTATCCGGGATATGAGGATTATCGCTGGGAAGCGCGGGTCGTGGCGATCGAGCCGATGACACGCTTCGCCTATGAATGGCCGGCGACCGGCGGCGACAAGGAATTGATGGAAAGCGGCGTGGCCGTGCCCGAATGGACGCTGGTCGAATTCGTGCTGGAGCCGACTGCCCTGGGCACCCGGCTGACGGTCACGGAAAGCGGCTTCGACAAGGTTCCCGAACCCCGGCGAAGCAATGTCATGCGGGACAATGAAGGCGGCTGGGCGGAGCAGGTGAAGAATATTCGCGACTATGCCGAGCATTGACGCTGCCCCAGCCCGACTTTTCGCGGCCTTGGGAGATGCGACGCGGCTGGGCATGATCGGGCGGCTTGCCGATGGCGGAGAGCGTTCGATCGGTCAGTTGGGCCATGGATTGCCGATCAGCCGCCAGGCGGTGGCCAAGCATCTGGATGTGCTGCTTGGCGCCGGACTCGTCACGCGAACCAGGGCCGGGCGCGAGGCGCTGTTCAGCCTGCGGCCCGAGGGTGTCGCAGAGGCCAGGGACTGGCTCGCCAAGGTCGGCAGTCAATGGGATGGGACTTTGGGCCGGCTCAAAGATTTCGTCGAGAGCCAGCCCTGAATTCCGGTTTTTCCGATTATTGCGGAGTGGCCGCGCGGGCGTCCTGACCGTCGCCTCCGGGGGCGGCGATGATGTCGCGGGTGGTTGCGCCCTTTTCGACCACTTCGGTCGCCGGATCGCCGGCGGAGGAACGAATGCCCGCGGCGGCATTGGCGCGGCCGGCCGCGTTCAGAGTGGCGCTTTCGCCCGGGCTGCGGGCAGCGGGGCCGCCGAACATGGCGTCCATTGCAGCCTTGCTCGAATCGACCGACGCGGCGGCAGGCGTGCCGGGCGCGGGCGGAACCAGCGCGAAATCAGGCGGGATCACGAGCGGAGCCTGGCGCGAAACGGCAAATTCGTCGGGACGCGACCGGTTGAAAAGGCCGCCGCCACCGCCGCAAGCGGACAGCATGGAAATCAGGCCAGCGGCGAGGATCAGTTTACGCATCAGTTCATTGACTCCGTCTTTGCGCCCTTCTCGCGCAGCAGAAGCGCGCGCGCAAGCAGGATCAGCACGCCGAAAGTGATGGCTGCATCGGCCAGGTTGAAAATCAGGAAAGGCCGCCACTCCCCGAAATGCAGGTCGGCATAGTCGACCACATAGCCCAGGCGCATGCGGTCGATGATGTTGCCGATGGCGCCACCCAGGACGAGGCCGAGCGCCGCGACGTCCTGACGCGCCTTTTCGCGCCACATCCACACGGCCACGAAACCCGCGATCAGCATGGTCATGCCGACCAGTATCCAGCGCATCATGTTCGTGTCAGCGTGGAAGAAGCCCATGGAAACGCCGCGATTTTCCAGCCAGCGCAGGCGGAAGATCGGCAGGATTTCAATGCCGTCGTCCATCCGGCTTTTCAGCGCCAGCGGATAGGTGACGGTATATTTGACGAGCTGGTCAAGCCCGAGCGTGACGGTCGCGACGATCAGGCCCAGAGGGCGATGGTGGACGGAATTTGGCATCAATTAGTGCTCAACCTGCATAACTTGGTCCCCCCGTGCACTGGCAAGCGCTTCATGCTCACGCCGACAAAACCTCTTCGCAGCGGTTGCAGAGCGCGCCGTCTTCCTCGACCTCCGGCAGCAGGCGCCAACAGCGGCCGCATTTGTGCCAGTCGCTGGGCTTGACGACGATGCCGTCGCCCTTGCCCATTTCGATGCGGGCGACGATGGCGATTTCAGCGAAGTTCACACCGTCACTGGGGACCAGTTCACCCATGGTGACATCGGCTTCCAGACTGGAGCGGATGACCTTTTCGCGGCGGAGCGGTTCGATGGCTTCGTTGACCTGATCGCGCTGGTTGCGGATCTCCGCCCATTTGTCATCCAGGCTCTGGTCGAGCCATGCCGCATCGACGGTCGGCCATTCCAGGAAATGCACGCTTTCTTCGGCATTTGGATAGCGGCTTTGCCACACTTCCTCAGCGGTGAAGGGGATGATCGGCGCGGCGTAGCGGACCAGCGCGTGGAACAGCGTGTCGAGCACGGTGCGGTAGGCGCGGCGCTTCGGGTCCGACTTCGCATCGCAATAGAGGCAGTCCTTGCGGATGTCGAAGAAGAAGGCCGAAAGGTCGCTGTTCGCGAAATCCATCAGTGCGCGGGTGTAGCGGCTGAATTCCAGCCAGTTCTCGCTGCCGGCCGCCTTGTCGACCACGCTGCGGAGATCGGCGTCCAGCCTTGCCAGCAGATGGAGCATGTAGCGCTCCAGTTCCGGCATTTCAGCGACGGGCAGCCTTTCCTCTTCGGAAAAGTCGGAAAGCGCGCCCAGCAAGTAACGGAAAGTATTACGGAGTTTGCGATAGGCGTCGGACGAACCGGCCAGCACTTCCTTGCCGATGCGGACGTCGTCGAAATAGTCGGTGCTGGCGACCCAGACGCGCAGGATGTCGGAGCCGCTTTCGGCAATGACCTTCAGCGGATCGACGACATTGCCGAGGCTCTTCGACATTTTGCGGCCCTGCCCGTCCAGCGCGAAGCCGTGGGTGAGGACGGCGTCATAGGGCGCGCGGCCGCGCGTGCCGCTGCTTTCCAGCAGCGAGGACTGGAACCAGCCGCGATGCTGGTCGGAGCCTTCCAGATAGAGGTCGGCGCGGACGCCTTCGCCGTATCGGCCCTCCACCACGAAGCTGTGGGTCGAGCCGCTGTCGAACCAGACGTCGAGAATGTCGTTCACCACCTCATAGTCGTTGAGGTCGTAATCGGGGCCAAGCAGCGCCTGGTGGTCGGCGCCGAACCACGCATCGGCGCCCGCGCCCCTGAACGCTTCGAGGATGCGGGCATTGACTGATTTATCAACCAGATAGTCGCCGGTCTTGCGATGGACGTAGAGGGCGATCGGGACGCCCCATGCGCGCTGGCGGCTGATCACCCAATCCGGGCGTCCCTCCACCATCGAGCGGATCCGGTTGATCGAGCGTTCCGGCACCCAGCGGGTGTGTTCGATGGAGTTGAGGGCGAGTTCGCGCAGGGTGGCGGCGTTGTCGCCCTCACCCTTCCCACTCGCTTGCGCGAGCGGGCCCCTTCCCTCTCCCGCAAGGGGAGAGGGATTCTGGTCCATGGGGATGAACCATTGCGGGGTGCAGCGGAAGATGATCTTCGCCTTGGAGCGCCAGCTATGGGGATAGCTGTGTTTGAAGTCATCGGACGCAGCCAGAAGCCCGCCTGCTTCGCGCAGGTCGGTGCAGATGGGCCCTTCCCTGCCGACGAATTTCGGGTTGATGACGCTGCCCTGGCCGCCCAGCCAGAGCCAGTCTTCGCGATATTTGCCGTCATTCTCGACGGCGAAGACCGGGTTGATGCCGTTCGCCTTGCAGAGCGCGAAGTCGTCCTCGCCATGATCGGGGGCCATGTGGACGAGGCCGGTGCCCGCGTCGGTGGTGACGAAATCGCCCGCGAGGAACGGGCGGGGTTTGGCGAAAAAGCCGCCAAGGGCGTGCATCGGGTGGCGGGCGACGGCTCCGGCGAGGTCGGCGCCTTTGCCGCGCCAGAGGATTTCTGCCTCAGGCGTCGCGGTGGAGGCGGCGTCGGGAGATGGGTTCCCGCCTTCGCGGGAATGACGCAGGAGGACGGAGGGGACGAGGGCTTCGGCCAGCAATAATTTGCGGCCATTGCTTTCCACGAGGACATAATCGACTTCGGGGCCATAGGCCAAAGCCTGATTGACCGGGATCGTCCAGGGCGTGGTCGTCCAGATCACCGCATGGGCGCCGACCAGTTCGGGCGCGTTCGGGGCTTCGACGATCTCGAACGCCACGTCGACCTGGGTCGACACGATGTCCTCATATTCGACCTCCGCCTCGGCCAGCGCGGTCTTTTCGACCGGGGACCACATGACGGGCTTCGCGCCGCGATAGAGCTGGCCGCTTTCCGCGAATTTCAGCAGTTCGCCCACGATGGTGGCTTCGGCGTCGAACTTCATGGTGAGATAGGGATCGTCCCAGTCGCCCATGACGCCAAGGCGCTTGAACTGTTCCTTCTGCACGCCCACCCACCTGTCGGCATAGGCGCGGCATTCGGCGCGGAATTCCTGGGCCGGAACCTCGTCCTTGTTCTGCTTCTTCTTGCGATATTCCTCCTCGATCTTCCATTCGATGGGAAGGCCGTGGCAGTCCCAGCCGGGGATATAGGGCGCGTCATAGCCCAGCAGCGACTGGCTGCGGACGATGATGTCCTTCAGCACCTTGTTCATCGCATGGCCCATATGAATGTCGCCATTGGCATAGGGCGGGCCGTCGTGGAGGATGAAGCGCCTGCGGCCCTTACGCCGCTCCCGCAGCTTGCCGTAGAGGTCCATTTCCTCCCAGCGGGCCAGGATCGCCGGTTCCTTCTGCGCGAGGCCCGCCTTCATCGGAAAGTCGGTGACGGGCAGGAAGACGGTGCTCTTGTAATCCTGGGTTTCTTGGCGAGGCTGATCGGTCATTTTGGGTCCGGCGGTGAAATAATCCGTTCGTTCCGGCCTGCCGAACGATCGCGCTCTTCCTCAAGGAAAGAAAAGGGCTTCGACAGGCTCAGCCCGAACGGGTGAGAAATATGCCCGGTGCATTAGGCGAGGTGCGGCGTTCCCGCAAGGATTTGCCGCGCATCGTCGCAATCCTTCGCGATGGCGGCCATCAACGCGTCGAGGCCGTCATATTTCGCTTCAGGACGAAGATAGTGGATCAGTTGAACCTCGATCCGCTGGTCGTAGAGATTTTCGGCGAAGTCGAGGAAATGTGGCTCCAGCAATTCCTTGGGCGGATCGAAGCTGGGACGGATGCCAAGATTGGCCGCGCCGTCCAGCACGCGCCCGTCGGCCAGCAGCCCGCGCACGGCGTAGATCCCATAGGCCGGGCGCAGATAATGGCCAAGATCGATATTGGCCGTTGGAAAGCCGATGGTGCGGCCGAGCTTGTCGCCATGCTGGACCACGCCTTCAATGGCGAAGGGGCGGGTCAGCAGGCGGGTGGCGGTTGCGCAGTCGCCGGACTGGAGCGCCTTGCGGATGCGGGTGGAGGAGATGATCTCCCCATCCGCGCCGGTGACCGGGGGTACGGCTTCGGCGGCAAGGCCGAGCGGTGCGCCCAGTTGCGCAAGGCTCCGGGTGGAGCCCGCGCGGTCCTTGCCGAAGGTGAAATCCTCCCCCGTCACGACTCCGGCTACGCCCCAGTCGACCAGCAGGCGAACGAAGGAGAGCGGGTCCAGCGCGGCCAGTTCGCGGGTGAAATCGAACACCAGCATCGCGTCGGCGCCCGCGCGGGCGAAGAGGCGTTCCCGCTGGTCGAGGGTGGTCAGGCGGAACCAGGGGGTTTCCGGGCGAAAGAGCCGCATCGGATGCGGGTCGAATGTGGCGATGACAGCGGGCCTGCCCTGCGCGCGGGCAAGCTCTATGGCGCGGCGGGCCACGGCCTGATGCCCGGCATGAAATCCGTCGAAATTCCCCAGCGCCATGATGCTGCCGCGCAGATGCGCGGGCATCGGGGCGCCGCTGTGCAGCCGCTCCATGAGGGGCGCTATAGGGATGCGTCCGGCCGCTGGCAATGCGCGGCCAATATCGTAAAAAAATTAGCGATATTGAACCCGGAGGCTTTGCGTTGGCAGCAACTCTGCCAATCGATCCACGCCTTTTTTCGCTTTGTTTAAAAACTTTGATTTATATACCTTAATCACCTCCGCCCGCCGTGCTTGCACTTCGAGAGGACGCTTATGCAACATCTCAAAAATTTTAAACGGGGCTTCATCTTCCTCAGATGAAAGCGGCACCTCATCCAGCAAATTCAGTTCCCAATTAGATTCATCGTCAAATATTTTTTGATCGAAAAAGGCATCTGCATTTGGAACATATTTATCGACCATAGTAATCAGATACCGGTCCACAAACGGCGCAAATTGCTTGTAAGTGGCAGCACCTCCTACAACAAAAACCTCTCTGCCTTTCCATTTATCCGCATCGACAAGCGCCTCAGCAACGCTAGTTGCCACTTCACTATTGTCGGTCTTTGGGAAAAGGACTGCGTTATGAGATAAAACGATATTGTGTCGCTTGGGAAGCGGCTTTCTCATAGAATCCAGCGTTTTCCGCCCCATGATCACGACCTGATCTAGAGTTTGATCCCTAAAAAAGCGAAGGTCAGTTTTCAGGCGCCATGGCAATTCATTGTTGCAACCAATGGCACCTTCGCTGTTAACCGCGACGATAGAAGTTAAACGCTTCATTGTGCCCCTATTCCCGAATCTTGAATGAGCGTATGAAAGTTGGGCTTACTCGGATAGCCCACTCGCCTTACATTCGTCGTAACCGAGTCAATTTGCTGTGGAGGAGTTGGGGATAACTTTTCTCACAATACCAAACGAGTGACATGGCCCATCTTGCGCCCGGGGCGGGCTTCATGCTTGCCGTAGAGGTGCAGATGATTGGCAGGATCGGACAGGATCTGCAGCCAGTCATTGGCCTCGACGCCGATCAGGTTGCGCATCTCCACCTTCGTCGCGGCGAGGCCGGTGTCGCCCAGCGGCAGGCCGCAGATCGCGCGGACATGATTTTCGAACTGGCTCGTCACCGCTCCTTCGATGGTCCAGTGGCCGCTATTGTGGACGCGCGGGGCCATTTCGTTGAAGACCGGGCCATCGGCGCTGGCGAAATATTCCAGCGTCAGGACGCCGACATAGTCGAGCGCGTCTGCGACTTTCGACGCCAGGGCGCGGGCTTCGGCAAGCTGGCCTTCGATCCGCGCGCCGGCGGGAACCGTCGAACTGTCGAGAATGCCGTCCCTGTGGACATTGGCGGCGCTGTCCCAGAAGCGGATGTCGCCATGGGCGCCGCGCACGAGGATGACGGAGAATTCCTCCGCAAAGGTAACGAAGCCTTCGAGGATGGCGCTCTGGCGGCCAATGGCGTTCCACGCGCCGACCGCATCGCCGGGATCGGAGAGGCGCGCCTGCCCCTTTCCGTCATAGCCCATGCGGTTGGTCTTGAGGATCGCCCTGCTGCCGATCTGGTCCAGCGCCTCTTCGAGATCGTCCAGGCTTTCGACCGGGGCGAAGGGCGCGGTGAGGCCGCCAAGGTCGCAGACGAAGCGCTTTTCCGCGAGGCGGTCCTGAGCTACGCGGAGCGCCTCCGCGCCGGGGCGGACGAGACCGTGGGTGGCGAGGACTTCGACCGCCGAGGGATCGATATTCTCGAACTCATAGGTGACGACGTCGACACTGTCGGCGAAGGCCGCGAGCGCGTCGGCATCCTCATAGGCGCCCTGCGTCCAGCGGGGAGACACGTCGGCGGCGGGACCGCTCGATTCCGGAGCGTAGATGTGCGTGCGATAGCCAAGCTGCGCGGCGGCGATGGCGATCATCCGGCCCAACTGGCCGCCGCCTAATATGCCGATGGTGGAGCCGGGCGGGATGATGGTCATCTTATTCGGGGGTGTCCGCTACGTCGTTGGTCTGCTTTTCGCGCCAGGCGTCGAGGCGCTGCGCCAGCGCTTCGTCGGTGGTGGCGAGGATCGAGGCGGCGAAGAGCGCGGCGTTGATCGCGCCGGGCTTGCCGATGGCGAGCGTGCCGACCGGAACGCCGCCGGGCATCTGGACGATGGAAAGCAGGCTGTCCATGCCCTTCAGCGCCTTGGATTCCACGGGCACGCCCAGCACTGGCAGGCGCGTCATGGAGGCGGCCATGCCGGGAAGGTGCGCGGCGCCACCGGCTCCGGCGATGATGACTTTCAGGCCCCGCCCGACCGCGCCGGTGGCATAGTCGTAGAGGCGCTGAGGGGTGCGGTGGGCGGAGACGACCTTGCATTCATGGGCGACGCCGAGGGCCTCCAGCGTGTCCGCCGCGTGGCGCATCGTTTCCCAGTCGGATCGGCTGCCCATGATGATGCCGACTTGCACGGCTTCGAGTGCCCCGGTCATTTCGCTTCGCACTTTCCCTGATCATGCGGAAAGCAAAGCCCCTTAGCGGGAGGTTCGCGGAGGGGCAATGCTTCTTTCTTCCCCTGCGGGAGGGGCCTTTCTAGCGTTCCGACAGGTAGTAGCGGTCCCTGGCGGTCAGGTCGTCGGCGAGTTCATAGACGATGGGCTGACCGGTCGGGATTTCCAGTTCGGTGATCTCGTCGTCGGGAATGTTCGAGAGATGCTTCACCAGCGCGCGGAGGGAATTGCCGTGGGCGGAGATGACGACGCGCTTGCCGGCCTTGAGGTCGGGGGCGATCCGCTCTTCCCAATAAGGCAGCACGCGGGCGATCGTGTCCTTCAGCGATTCCGTCGAGGGGATCGGAATGCCGGCATAGCGGCGGTCCTTCGACAGGTCGAACTCGCTGCCCGCCTCCAGCGGCGGCGGCGGCGTATCGAAGCTGCGGCGCCAGATCTTCACCTGCGCGTCGCCATGCCTGGCCGCCGTCTCCGCCTTGTTGAGGCCGGTAAGGCCGCCATAATGGCGTTCGTTCAGGCGCCAGTCCTTTTCGACCGGCAGCCACAGGCGGCCCATTTCCTCCAGCACCAGGTTCAGCGTCTTGATCGCGCGGGTCTGGACGGAGGTGTAGCACTGGTCGAAGTCCAGCCCCTTTTCCCTGAGCAGGCGGCCGGCGGCGCGGGCTTCCTCCGCGCCCTTTTCGGTCACATCGACGTCCCACCAGCCGGTGAAGCGGTTTTCGAGGTTCCAGGCCGACTGGCCGTGGCGGATGAGGACGAGCGTGGGCATGAAGCGTGTCTCCTGCACGAGAAACCAAGAATTGCGCCCTCCCATAGCGCGGGAAATATCCGACGCAAGCTTGCGCGGCCCCGGCCTGCCCCCACATTGCAGTCGGTCCGTCGATGGGATAGCCCACGCAGAAGCTGAAGGAAGGAACCGGCAACTTGGCATTTGTGAAGGGCGTGTGGCGCATATTGGTGGCCATCAAGGACGGGCTGGTGCTGTTGTTCCTGCTGATGTTCTTCGGGGCGCTCTATGCCGCCCTGTCCTGGTCGCCCAAGCCCGCGCAGAGCGTCGGCAGCGGCGCGCTGCTGCTGAAACTGGACGGGACCATCGTTGAACAGCCGTCGGAAATCGATCCGATGGCGCTGCTGTCGGGCGGGAGCGACCGGGCGAAGGAATATGGGCTGGCCGACATCGTTGCCGCACTGGATGCCGCCAGGGACGACAGGAAGGTGAAGGCCGTCGTGCTGAACCTGGACGGTTTCATGGGCGGCGGTCAGGTGGCGCTGGCGCGGGTGGGCAAGGCGCTGGACGCGGTGCGCGCGGCGAAGAAGCCGGTCTTCGCCTATGCGGCCATCTACAGCGACGACAGCTATCAACTGGCCGCGCATGCGAGCGAAAGCTGGGTGGACCCGCTGGGCGGCGTGGCGATCACCGGGCGCGGCGGATCGGGGCTGTATTACAAGGGGCTGATCGACAAGCTGGGGGTCAACACCCATGTCTATCGCGTCGGCACCTACAAGAGCTTCGTCGAGCCCTTCACGCGGACCGGCCAGTCGCCGGAAGCGAAGCAGGCCAATCAGGCGCTCGCCGATGCGCTGTGGGAGGATTGGCGGCAGGAAGTGGCCAAGGCGCGGCCCAGGGCGCGGCTGGCGGCCTATGTCGGCAATCCGGCGGCTCTGGCGGAGGCGGCTGGCGGCAATCTGGCGAAGGCGGCCTTGGGCGCTGGGCTGGTCGACCGGGTGGGCGACGAAGCGGCCTTCGGCGCGCGGGTGGCAGAGGTTGCGGGCGATGCGCCGGACGACAGGGCCGGGAATTTCGCCGCCATCGATCTTAAAAACTATATGAGGGCGCACAAGCCCGCCAATGACGGCGAGATCGGCGTGCTGACCATTGCGGGCGACATCGTCGATGGCGAGGCCGGGCCGGGCACGGCGGCGGGCGACACGATTTCGGCGCTGCTGCGCAAGGCGTTGGCGGACAAGGACCTGAAGGCGCTGGTGGTCCGGGTCGATTCGCCGGGCGGATCGGTGATGGCGTCGGAGAAGATCCGCAGCGCCATCATGGAAGCGAAGTCCGAAGGTCTGCCGGTGGTGGTGTCCATGGGCAATGTGGCGGCCAGCGGCGGCTATTGGGTATCGACGCCGGCCGATGTGATCTTCGCGGAGCCGGATACGATCACCGGATCGATCGGCGTGTTCGGCATCATACCCAGCTTCGAGGGCACTCTGGCGAAGATGGGCGTCACCACCGACGGCGTGAAGACGACGCCGCTGTCGGGCCAGCCGGACATTGCCGGGGGCACCACGCCGGAGTTCGACCGGATCATGCAGATGGGGGTCGAGGATATTTACGGCCGCTTCGTCGGGCTGGTCGCGCAATCGCGCCGCAAGACCCCCCAGCAGATCGATGCCATTGCGCAGGGCCGCGTCTGGGACGGCGGCACGGCGCGGCAGATCGGCCTGGTGGATCGCTTCGGTGGGCTGGAAGAGGCGATTGCCGAGGCGGCGAGGCTGGCGAAGATCGATCCGGCCAAGGCCAGGCCCTATCGCATTGCCAAGGAACCGGACAAGTTCGCCGAATTCGTCCAATCGATCATGGATCGGGAGGATGAGGACGATGCCGGGGCCCCGTCAGCCATGGTCGGGCGCGACCTGCTGGGGCGGCAGGCGATCGTTCAGCGGAACTGGGCTTTGCAGGCCGTCGCCGATGTGCGCGCGCTGGTGAGCGGCGCGGGCGTGCGGGCCGATTGCCTGGAGTGCCGGGGCTATGGCGCGCCGCGGGTGGCGACAGCGGCGGATGAACGGGGGATGGTGGCGCTGCTGCTTGGGCTGTGGCGGTGATGTGCGGTGCTGCTTGATGTGGCATGGGGATTGATGGGCAGTGGCGGACATTCCTTCTCCCTTGAGGGAGGGGGATGGGAAGCCCTGGCGGCGAAGGAGTGTGGGCGGGGTTGGATGAGGAAGGGGCGGGCCTGAGGCCCGCGCGATCCGTTGGATCGCAACCCCCTCACCCAGCTACGACTAGGCAGCAAGCTGCCAAGTCTGCGCAGCCCTCTCCCTCGAGGGAGAGGGATNGGCCCGCGCGATCCGTTGGATCGCAACCCCCTCACCCAGCTACGACTAGGCAGCAAGCTGCCAAGTCTGCGCAGCCCTCTCCCTCGAGGGAGAGGGATAAAATGGGTGTCCGCTTATTCACCCAGCCCAGACGCCACAAAGGCCCTTCCCCGCAGCCGCTATCTTTTCGCATCAACCCTTCGCCATGGAACACTGGCGCGGGGGAGCCCCTCTCCCTATAGCTGGTCCATGGCATCCACCGAAAAGAAGAAGAAATCCGACTCCACCCGGACCAAGGTGCGGCCCGCAGGTTTCCCGACGCGCGAGCAGGTGATGGATTTCATCGCCACGTCCGACCAGCCGGCCGGAAAGCGGGAGATCGCGAAGGCCTTCGGTCTCAAGGGGCAGGAGAAGATCGCGCTCAAGGCGCTGCTCAAGGACATGGCGGACGAAGGGCTGATCGACATCGGCCCAGCGCGGGCCTTCCACAAGATGGGCGGCGTGCCCAAGGTCACGGTGCTGCGGATCGTGGATGTCGACGACACCACCCTGATCGCCACGCCGGAACGCTGGGAGGCGGAGGGGCAGCCCGCACCCCGGCTGCGCGTCATGGAGCGGGGCAAGCGCGGCGCGCTGACGATTGGCGACCGCATATTGGCGCGGACGGAGGAAGCGGGGCGCGGCTGGGTCGCGCATCCGATGAAGAAGCTTGCCAAGGCGAGCGAGGAATTGCTGGGCGTGGTCGAGGAAGCGGATGGCGGCAAGCTGTGGCTGCGGCCGGTCGACAAGCGCATCCGGCGGGATACCCCGATTTCGGACGCCGGCACGGCGAAGAAGGGCGATCTGGTGCTGGCCGAGCCGGTGGGGCGCCCGCCCCGGATCACGGCGCGGGTGACGGACATATTGGGCGATCCCTTCGCGCCGCGCAGTTTCAGCCTGATCGCCATCCACAAGCATGGCATTCCCCACGTCTTTTCCGAGCGGGTCGAGGAGGAGGCGGTGACGGCTTCCAGCCTCGCCTTGCATGAGGAGAAGCGGGAGGATTTGCGGCACCTGCCCATCGTCGCCATCGATCCGGTCGATGCGCGGGACCATGACGATGCGGTCTGGGCCGCGCCGGATGATGATCCGGCCAATGAGGGCGGCTACAAGGCGATCGTCGCGATCGCGGACGTCAGCTATTATGTGCGTCCGGGCAGCGCGCTGGACCGCGAGGCGAGGAAGCGCGGGAACAGCGTCTATTTCCCCGATCTGGTCGTGCCGATGCTGCCCCACCAGCTTTCGTCCGACATGTGTTCGCTGCGGGCGGGCGAGGATCGTGCGGCCATGGCCTGTCACCTCGTGCTGGATGCGGCGGGCAAGGTGAAGAGCTGGCGCTTTTCCCGCGCGGTGATCCGGGTAGCGGCGGTGCTGGCCTATGAGGATGCGCAGGCGGCGATCGACGGCGAAAAGCCCCTTGACCTGTTGGAACCGGCATTGAAGCCCCTCTGGGCCTGCTGGGCGCTGCTGCGCAAGGCGCGGGACAAGCGGGAGCCGCTGGCGCTGGACCTGCCGGAGCGGCGGGTGGTGCTGGACGAATATGGCAAGATCGTCAGCGTGGCGGTGCGCGAGCGGCTGGACGCGCATATGCTGATCGAGGATTATATGATCGCCGCCAATGTCGCGGCGGCAAAGGCGCTGGAGGCCAAGAAGGCGCCGGTCATGTACCGTGTCCATGAGCCGCCGAGTCGGGACAAGCTGGTGGCGCTGAAGGATTATCTGGCGACCTTCGACATCGAATTCGCCCTGGGGCAGGTGGTGAAGCCCGCCACCTTCAACCGGCTGATCGCCCGGATCGGGGAAGCGGAGGAGAAGCCCCAGATCATGGAGCAGATCCTGCGCAGCCAGACGCAGGCCTATTATGCGCCGTCCAATATGGGGCATTTCGGGCTGGCGCTGGGGTCCTACGCGCATTTCACGTCGCCGATCCGGCGCTATGCGGACCTGCTGGTGCATCGGGCGCTGGTGGGCGCCTATGGGCTGGAACTGCCCGCGCCCAAGGGGGATATTCCCGACCGGTCTTCGCTGAGCGGCGAGGATATGGAGAATATGGGCCGCGTGGGCGAGATGATCAGCCAGCATGAGCGCCGCGCCATGGAGGCGGAGCGGGAGACCATCGACCGCTATGTCGCGGCGTTCCTGGCGGCGCATGTGGGCGATCTGGTGGAGGCGCGGATCACCGGGGTGCAGAGCTTCGGCTTCTTCGCCACGATCGAGGGGCTGGGCGGCGACGGGCTGGTGCCGGTGTCGACGCTGGGCGACGAGCGTTTCTTCTTCGACGAAGCCGGGCGGGCGCTGGAAGGCGTGGAGAGCGGGGACCGCTATACGGTCGGGCAGCGGCTGCAATTGCGGCTGGCCGAAGCGGACCCGATCAACGGCTCGTTGCGCTTCGAACTGCCCGACGCCCTGCCCCAGCGGCCGAGCTTCAAGAAGGACCGCGTGCGGCCCGGCAGCGTCAGGCGCGGGCGGCCGACCAATATCCGGCACATCGGATCGAAGCGGGGCAAGCATCGGCGGTGAGAGCCCCTTTGCGATGAAGCTTCCACGGCGCGGGTTGACGCGAGTTCCTGTCCTTGCAGGAGCAGATGGCGCTGCAATCTCCACGGCGTGACCATGAACGAAAAGGGGCGGCCCCGCAGGACCGCCCCTTTTTCCTCTTCAACCGGCAATGCGGCTTCAGGCTGCCGCGCTCTCCGGCTCGACCGCGAACAGGGTCACGCCCTTATATTTGCTGTCGCCCTGATCATAGAGGCCGTGCATCGCCTCGAACTTTTCATCGACCAGGCTGACGTCGTTCAGTCCCGCCAGCTTGAAGGTGCCGAGCTTCAGCTCCCGCGGCGGGCGGCCGTCGCGCTCTATCGTCACTGCGTCGATGAACATTTCGTCATGGCGCGTGTAGAGGATGTGCGGCGCGAGCTTCACGACCATCTTGTTGTAGGTCGCCATCAGACATTTCTGAAGCGCTATCGCCTCGAAGAACATGGTAGGAGCGTTCATAATGCGTTTTTCATTACCGATTTGACGCGCCGGTTCAATTGCTTTGTGCGTCGCACCATCGCACGGCGACGCAACCCGGCCCATGCCCGCGACAAATGGATTCAGGCGTTTCGCCTGCGCGATAGAAGATGCAGCCGCTCACGCAAGGCCCAGCGCGCCACCAGCAGCAGCGCGACGACGCCCAGCCCGCTCGCGAGTCCCAGCCAGATGCCAAGGCCCTGCAACCCCAGCGGAAAGGCCAGGACGATGCCGATTCCGATGCCGATCACCCAATAGCCGATCAGGGCGAAGATCATCGGCACGCGGGTATCCTGTATGCCCCTCAATACCCCTGCCCCCACCGCCTGCGCGGCGTCCACCAACTGGAACAGCGCCGCGACGCCCAGGAAACCGACCGCCAGCATCGCGGTCCGCGCATTGGCGGGATCGGCAAGGTTCAGGAAAGCGGAGATCAGCATGCGCGGAAAGGCGATGAGCATCGTCGCGGCGATCAGCGCGAATCCGGTCCCGATCGCCAGCGCCAGCCAGCCCGCACGGCCGACCGCCGCCAGATCGCCCTTTCCATAGGCGAGGCCCACGCGCACGGTCGCCGCCTGGCCGATGCCCATCGGCACCATGAAGACGAGCGCGGCGATCTGGATCGCGACGGCGTGCGCCGCCAGCGAGTCGCGGTCGATCAGCCCCATCAGGAAGGCGGAGGCGTTGAACACGGTGGTTTCCAGCCCCAGGGTGATCGCGATCGGCAGGCCCAGCGCCCATACGGCCCGGTGCCGTTCGCGATCACGGGTCCAGAATCGTCCCAGCAGACGATAGCGGCGGAACCGCCGGTCGATCAGGATGACCGACAGCAGCCCGAGGAACAGGAAGGAAGAGGACAGCGTGCTGGCGATGCCCGCGCCGAAAATCCCCAGCGCGGGAAAACCCAGATGCCCGAAGATCAGGGTCCAGCCCGCCAGCAGGTTGAACGGGATGGCGCAGACCATGATGATCAGGCCCCAGACCGGCCGTTCCAGCGCGGAAATGAAGTTGCGCAGCGTGGTGAAGCCCAGAAAGGGCAGCAGCGCCCATTGCAGGCCGCGCATCAGTTCGCCCGCCTGCGCCGCCAGGTCCGCCTCCTGCCCCATCAGCAGCAGGATGGATTCGCTTTCCCAGAGCAGCGCCCAGGCGGGCAGTACGAACAGGGTCGCCGCGCGCAGTGTCTGGTGCACCGTCCGCCTGACGTCGCGCACCGAATGCCGCCGACGCCCCCGCTCCGTGGCGATCAGCGGCGCGGCGGCGGTGACAAGCCCCATGCCGAAGATCAGCAGCGCGTTGAACAGGTTGATCGCCAGCGCCCCCGAAGCCACCGCGCCCGCGCCGAGCCGGCCCAGCAGCAGCAGGTCGGTCGCCGCGATGCCGGCCCAGGCGATATTGCCCGCGATCATCGGCAGCGCGAGCGCGGTCAGCGCCCCGGCCTCCAAACGCCAGGGTGAACGCATCGATCAGTGCTTTTTGAAGAGGTGCAGCACCGCCACGACGATGCCGCCGACGACCAGCCCGACGATAGCCGCGCCCGCCGCGTTCACGACCCATTCCACCGCCGGCGCGATGGCGGGCAGCCCCCGGCCCGCGGCTTCCGCGACATGATGGATGGCGCCGGGGATGAGATCCCAGTGAAATTCGTGCAGCCCGTGGACGATCAGGCCCCCGCCGACCCAGAGCATGGCCGCCGTGCCGACGACGCCCAATATCCGCATCAGCACCGGCATGGCCTTCACCATCGCCCGGCCCATCACCCGTGCGCCGGCCGAACGCCGCTCCGCCAGATGCAGGCCGATATCGTCCATCTTCACGATGAAGCCGACGACGCCATAGACGCCGGCGGTGATCAGGAAGGCGACGACGATCAGGACGATCGCCTGCTCCCAGATCGGTTCCGCCGCCACGGTGCCGAGCGCGATCGCCATGATCTCGCCCGAGAGGATGAAGTCGGTGCGGATCGCGCCGGAGACCTTCTGGTCCTCCAGTTCCTTCGAACTGTGCGTTTCCAGCGCCTCCTCCGCCAGATCATGGCCGCCCTGCACTGCCTCCAGCAGCTTTTCGGCGGCTTCGAAACAGAGAAAAGCGCCGCCCAGCATCAGCAAGGGGGGCAGAAGCCAGGGCGCGAGGGCGCTCAGAACCAGCGCGGCGGGGAGCAGGAACAGCAGCTTGTTGCGCAGCGATCCCTTGGCGATCTTCCAGATGATGGGGAGTTCGCGGTCCGGTGTCAGGCCCATGACATAGCGCGGCGTGACGGCGGTGTCGTCGATCACGACCCCGGCCGCCTTCGAGCCCGCCTTGCCCGCGGCGGCGGCGACATCGTCCAGCGAACTGGCGGTAAGCTTGGCAATCCCCGCCACGTCGTCGAGCAGCGCGATCAGACCCGAAGGCATTGATGTTATTCCCCTGTTGGCCCCGGCATGGGACCGGCAGCCGCCTCAATAGAGGCGGGGCACAAGCGGTGCAATGGATTGGGAAGCGATCGGATCGATAAGGGGGCGCGCCGGCGGCTCAATGCAGCCCGCGATAATTGCCCGGCGGGTCGCTGGCGGGGAAGCTTTCATCGACCTGCTCGTCCACCATGTCCCAGTCGCGCGCGTCGATATGCTGCTCGTCCGGCCCGGCATCGCGCACCGGGCCGGAGGAGAAGCCAGTCCTGCGATAGTCGCCCGCGTCGCGCTGCGCCTGCCACTCCTTCCATCCCCTCCACGCCACGGCGCCCAGTCCGGTGAGGAATGCGAGTTTCAACAACCCCTTCATTTCGGCTTCTCCTGTGTTCGGTGCAGATGGACCCATTCGGCCCGGTTGCCGCTGACGGTGTCCGGCGTCAGCGGGATGTCGCCTTCCTCGTCGGTGCCGCCCGGCGGTTCCACGGACGGCGCGGAGGCGACGGCCCAGCGCTGGCGCAGCGCGGCGTCGATCATCGCCTGCCAGACCCGTTCGTCACCCGCCTGCCGCATGGCATCGTCGGGGTCCTTGATGATGGCGAGCAGGCCTGCCGCGGTTTCCACCTGTTCCTGCCAGCGATCCGGACCCAGGTCGGGATTGCCGGCGGCCAGATGCCGCGCCAGCCGTTCGAGAAGAATGCGCTGCTCCATGCGCTGGTGAACGCGGGCCGGACCGCCCTGTTCCCCCCGTCGTTCGGTTCCCGCGTCGTAACGCCTGTGCAGCGATGTGAACGGCCCGCCGGTTCGATCGTTAGCCTGGAATGCAAGGAAAAGGAGACGATCATGCCCCAGGGCGACAAGAGCAGCTACACCGACAAGCAGAAGCGCAAGGCGGAGCATATCGAGCAGGGTTATGAGGATCGCGGCGTGTCCCGCAAGGAAGCGGAACGGCGCGCCTGGGCGACCGTCAACAAGGAATCGGGCGGCGGCAACAAATCCGGCTCCGGCCGGGGCAAGCCGGACAGCCATGCCTCCTCGCGCAAGGGCGGGAAGAAGGGCGGCGCGGCGTCGGCCCGGCGTCCGGCCGCCGATCGGTCCGCCGCCGCCAGAAAGGGTTGGGAAACCCGGCGGAAAAAGGCGCATGGGTGACGGCGGACGCTATCCGCGGACGCCGGTTCAGTCTTCCGTCTGGTAGTGCGGCAGCCCGAGCCCTTTTCGCATCGCGACGGCCCGCAGCAGGAAACCGAGCAGCGCGGCGATGACGCCCGCGACGGGGACGTCCAGCCCGATCCAGCGCAGGACGACGAACAGGCCCGCCGCGAGCGCCGCCGCCGTCACGTACAGTTCCGGCCGCAACAATATGGACGGCTCCCCCGCCAGCAGGTCGCGCATGATGCCGCCGACGCAGCCGGTGACGACGCCCATCATCGCCGCCACCAGCGGCGGCACGCCATAGCTCATCGCCTTGGCCGCGCCATAGACGGCGAAGGCGGCGAGCCCCACCGCATCCAGCCAGTCGAGAGCGCTGTCGCTCCACAAACGGCGTGGGGTGAACCAGACGAGCAGCGCCGCCATCATGCAGGCGATGGCGGGCACGGCGTCGCGGACCCAGAAGACCGGCGCGCCGATCAGCAGGTCTCGGACAGTCCCGCCGCCTACCCCCGTCACCAGCGCGAAGAAGGCGAAGGTGACGAGCGTCTGGCGCAGGCGCGCGGCCGCCAGCGCCCCGGACGCGGCGAAGACGAAGGTGCCGACGATGCCGAGCGTCTCCAGCACCGGGCCGATTTGCGGCAGCAGCGTCTGGTTCATGGGGCGGCGCTGGGCGCTATTTCGCCAGTTCCGCCTCTATGGCCGCGATCAGCCCGGCATCGTCGGGCGCGGTCGAGGGTGCGAAGCGGGCGGCCACGCTGCCATCCTTCGCGATCAGGAACTTCTCGAAATTCCAGAGCACTTCGGGTTCGGGATTGGGCGTGATGCCATAGCCGATCAGCTTTTCGCGGAACTCGGCCCCCTCCCCCTGCGAACTCGGCTGCGCGCCGGTCAGCGCTGCGTAGAGCGGGTGCTTTTCCGGCCCGGTGACGACGATCTTCTCGAACATCGGGAAATCCACGCCGAAATTGGTCGTGCAGAAGGTCGCGATCTCTTCATTGCTGCCCGGTTCCTGCGCACCGAAGTCGTTGGCGGGGAAGCCGGCGACGACCAGCCCCTTGTCCCTATAGTCGCGATAGAGCTTTTCCAGCCCCTCATATTGCGGGGTCAGGCCGCATCGGGAGGCGACGTTGACCACCAGAACCACCTTGCCCGCATAGTCGGCCAGGCTGGCGTCGGCGCCCTTGATGGTCTTGAGCGGGATTTGCTGGATCATGGCATGCTCTCCTTGCGAATGGACGGCTTCCCCCATCATATGGCGGCGCCGAAGAGCTTGCCTACCCCGGAGGTCGCAAGCATCGCGAAAACGCCCCAGAAGACGACGCGAGCCACCGCCCGCGCTACCCCGCCGCCACCCAGGCGGGCGCCGACATAGCCAAGCACCGCAAGGCACAGCAGCGACGTGACGGCGACGGCCGCTATGGCGTGCGACGGATTGGCGACGGCGGCCAGCACAGGGGCGACCGCGCCTGCGGAGAAGGTCGCGGCGGAGGTCAGCGCCGCCTGGACGGGCCGCGCGGTGCTGATGTCGGAAATGCCCAGTTCGTCCCGCGCATGGGCGGCGAGCGCGTCGACATTCATCAACTGCGTCGCCACCTGGCCCGCGAGGTCAGCCGTCAGGCCGCGATCGACGTAGATGTCGCGCAATTCCTCCCATTCCACATGGGGCTGTTGGGCGAGCGCCTTCTTTTCCTTGGCCAGATCGGCGCGCTCCGTATCGGACTGGGCGCTGACGGACACATATTCGCCCGCGGCCATCGACATGGCGCCCGCCACCAGCGCGGCGATGCCCGACAGAAGGATGGTATCCCGCGACGCCCCCGACGCAGCGATGCCGGTGAGCAGGCTGGCGGTGGAGACGATGCCGTCATTGGCGCCCAGAACGGCCGCGCGCAGCCAGCCGACGCGGTTGACATAATGGACCGCATGATGGCCGTCGATCATGTCATTGTCCTGCATCGTCGCGGATTGTTCCATGCGCCTGTCCCCTTTTCCGCTATCTGGCTACCAGATGAGGAGGATGGCGCAAGGCATTCTAGGCACCCAGCCCTTCCGCCTTTTCCGCCAGTTCCAGCCAGCGTTCCTCCGCGGCTTCCTTTTCGGCGCGAGCCTTTTCGATCGCCTTGCTGAGCAGGTCGAACCTGCCGGGATCGCGGCTGTAGAGATCGGGATCGGCCAGCGCTTCCTCATTGCGGGCAATGGCCGCCTCCATCTCCTCTATCCGCTTGGGCAGCAGGTCGAAATCGCGCTGGTCCTTGTAGCTGAGCTTGGTCGACGCGCTTTTCGGCGGGGGCGGCGCCGCAGCCTTCTTCTCTTGCCTGGGCGCGTTCCTCGGCTGGCGCTTGGCGACCCAATCCGCATAGCCGCCGACGATCACGTCGACGGTGCCGGAGCCGTCGAGGCCAAGCGTGACCGTCACCGTGCGGTCGAGGAAGTCGCGGTCGTGGCTGACGATCAGGACGGTGCCCTCATAATCGGCAATGACTTCCTGAAGCAGGTCGAGCGTTTCGAGGTCCAGGTCGTTGGTCGGCTCGTCCAGCACCAGCAGGTTCGATTCGCGGGCGAATTCGCGGGCGAACAGCAGCCGTGAGCGCTCGCCGCCCGACAGGGTGCCGACGCGCGCCTCCGCCAGCGAGGGGTCGAAGAGGAATTCCTTCAGATAGCCGTGGACATGCTTGCGCGTGCCGCGCACGTCGATCCAGTCGCCGCCTTCGGCCAGAACGTCGCGCACGCGCCTGTCGGCCTGCATCAGGCTGCGCTGCTGGTCGATGAAGATCATGTCGAGCGATTTGGCCTGACGGACCTGTCCGCTGTCGGGCGCGAGTTCACCGGTCAGCAGTTTGAGGAGCGTGGTCTTGCCCGCGCCATTGCCGCCGACGATGCCGATCCGGTCGCCGCGCTGGATGCGCAGCGAGAAATCCCTGATGACGGTGCGGTCGCCGAAATTCTTCGTGACATGCTCAGCGGTGATGACGCTTTTCGTCTTGTTGTCGTCGCTGGCGACGGCGATTTTCGCGACACCCTGCGGCCCCACCATGGCGGCGCGCTGGGCCCGCATTTCGTGGAGCTTGGCAAGGCGGCCCTGGTTGCGCTTGCGCCGGGCGGTGACGCCGCGTTCCAGCCAGTGCGCCTCGATCTTGAGCCGGGCGTCCAGCTTCTCTGCGGCGCGGGTTTCCTCGGCATAGACCGCTTCCATCCACTGCTCGAAACCGCCGAAGCCGATCTCGTTGCGGCGGATGCCGCCACGGTCCAGCCACAGCGTCTGGCGCGTGAGGCGCGTCAGGAAGGCGCGGTCATGGCTGATGACGATGAACGCGCCATTATAGCGGCCGAGCCAGCCCTCCAGCCAGTCGATGGCGTCGATGTCGAGATGGTTGGTCGGTTCGTCCAGCAGCAGCAGATCGGGTTCGCTGGCGAGGGCGCGGGCGATGGCGGCGCGGCGGCGTTCGCCTCCCGAAGCGGTCGCGGCCTCTCGGTTGAGGTCCGTACCGAGCTGGCTGGCGATGGCGTCCACCTCATGCGCGGGCGGCGCGAACTGGCCCGCTAGCGCGAAGTCGCGCAGCGTGGCGAAGCCGGAAACGTCAGGGTCCTGCTCCAGCATGATGACGCGGGCGCCCGGACGGACGGAGCGCGTGCCCTCGTCCGGTTCGATCTGGCCGGCGATCAGTTTCAGCAGCGTGGTCTTTCCCGCGCCGTTGCGGCCGATCAGCGCCAGCCGGTCCCGATCCCCGACGAAAATATCGAGATTGCGGAAAAGCCAATGGGTGCCCTGGGACAGGCCAAGATTTTCGAAGGAGAGAATGGGAGCCGCCATGGCCGTGCAGCTAGGGCTTTGGCGCGCTTGGGGCAAGGGGGGGGAACCGGAAGCTGTCTGACGGCTTTCAACGCATGTCAGCGTCCATTCATCGCAGCCGTCACAATGTCGCTGCATCGCTTCTTGAGGAGAAAGCCCTGTGAAATCCACGTTCGCCCTGATGGCATCCGCTGTCGTTGCCGCCGCCGCTCTGCCCATCGCGGCCGCTGCGCAGACCAGCGTGACCATCGCAGAAACCGCGCCGGTCGTGACGTTGAACGTCACCGAGACCGTGGAGGCGGCGCCCGACATGGCGACGGTGGGTACCGGGGTCCAGACGCGCGCCCAGACCGCCGCGCAGGCGATGCGCGACAATGCGGTGCAGATGGACAGGCTGGTCGCCGCGCTGGTGAAGGCGGGCATTCCGAAGAAGGACGTCCAGACCAGCGGCATCAATCTGAGCGCGCAATATGACTATAGCAACCGCGACGGCCAGCCCGCCGGGCCGCGTTTCATCGGCTATGAGGCTTCGAACCAGCTATCGGTGAAGCTGCGCGACATCAGGAAGGTGGGAACCCTGCTCGACACGATGGTGGAGGCCGGAGCGACCAATGTGAACGGGCCGAGCTTCTCGATCAGCGATCCCGCGCCGATGCTGGCGCAGGCCCGGGCGGCGGCGTTGAAGACCGCCAGGGCGCAGGCCGATTTCTATGCCCAGGCGGCGGGTTATCGCTCGGCAAGGCTCGTCTCGCTGGCGGAGAGCAACAGCGGCGGGCAGCCGCCCATGCCGGTGATGGCAGCGGCCCGGTTCAAGGCGGACTCAGCGCCTGCGACGCCGGTGGAGCCGGGACAGGTCGGGTCCTCGGTGACGCTGACGGTGCAATATGCGCTGGAAAAATAAGGTGGCGGGGCGCCCTTCGGCCAGTTGCCGGCCTTCCATCCCCTTCCCCGGAAAAGAAGCGCTTGCCTGAACGAAACGGCGGCGTAACCGTTAGCTGGTCATGAAGATGCTTGCTCCGCCCCGGCCCGCCGTCGCCAGCCCTGTCCATCCGGCGCGGCGCATGCGGACGGTGGCGACGGGCATGCTGCTGGTCATGGCGGCGCTGTTCCTGGCGGCGCGGGCGACGGCGCACCTCCACCCCGCCATCGGCTTCGTCCAGGCCTTTGCCGAGGCGGCGATGGTCGGCGGACTGGCCGACTGGTTCGCCGTCACCGCCCTGTTCCGCCACCCGCTGGGCCTGCCGATCCCGCATACCGCGATCATCCCGCGCAACAAGGATCGGATCGGGGATACGCTCGCTTTGTTCCTGCGCGACAATTTCCTTACCCCCGCCGTGGTGGCGCGGCGGATGCAGCGGCTGGACATGGCGGCCGCCGCGGGACGCTTCCTGTCGAGTCCCTCCAGCGGCGACGGCAGGCTGCGCGAGGGCGCGTCCCGGCTCGCCGCCGATATATTGGAAGCGCTGGACCAGGAACGGCTGGGCGGCATGGTGAAGGGCGCCATCGCCCAGCGCCTGCGCGCCATGAACCTTGCCCCCCTGATCGGGCAGGCGCTGGAAGCCGCAATGCGGGACGGGCGCCACGCCCCGGTGATGGACGGCATCATCCTATGGGCGGATCGCACGCTGGAGGCGAACGACCATTTGATCCGGCAGATGGTGCATGACCGGTCGGGCAAGATAATGCGCTGGACCGGCCTTGACGAAAATCTGTCCAATGCGATCATCGACGGGCTGCGCAAGCTGCTGGCCGACATGGCGCAGGACCCGGCCCACAGCCTGCGCCTGAAGGCCGAGGAGGGCCTGACGAAGCTCGCCGCCGACCTGCAATTCGATCTGGAGATGCAGGCGCGCGTGGCGCGCATCCGTGACGAAGTTGTCGACAATCCGGCAATGCAGCGCTGGATCGATGGCCTGTGGGAACAGGCGCGCGGCGGGCTGTTGCGCGCGGTGCGCGATCCCGGCAAGGCGATGGCGGGGCGTCTGGGCGAAGCGCTCCATCAGCTTGGCGCGACCTTGCAACAGGACGCGCGGCTACGGTTCCTTATCAACCGCTTCGTGCGGCGTGCCGCCGTGGGGGCGACGGCAGCCTATGGCGATGCCATCGTCAAGCTGGTCAGCGAGACGGTGCGCGGATGGGATGCGGGGACCGTCACCAGCCGGCTTGAGCATGCGGTCGGCCGCGACCTGCAATATATCCGGGTCAACGGCACGCTGGTGGGCGGGCTGGTGGGACTTGCCATCCATAGCATCGATACGCTGCTGTAGAATGCGGATGAGCCAGGGACGGACACAAGAGCACGGTTCGGGCCGAGCCTGTCGGAAGCCCTTCGCCTTTCTCCTGAAATGACCTCTCTCAAGAAGAGCTGAAGCGCCCTTCGACTGCGTGCAAGGCCGGCGCTCAGGACAGGTTCGACGGGCTCAGGGCGAACGGGGGAAGAAAAACGGCCTGCCCGCTTTCTGCGCAGAAAAGGTCGCGCTTCAAGCTTCGGGCCGCGTCCATATCCATGTCCCGCCGATCGCAGCGGCCGCCGCAGGGACCAAGAACCACGGAAATGGCGAAAATATGAGCGCCAGCACCATGCTGAAAGCAAAAGCCGCCAGCGCCGCCTTCTTTCCTCGCCGGCTGATCGCGCCCTTTTCCCGCCAATGCCGGATATGCGGACCGAAATGGCGGTGCTCCAGCAGGCGCGACTCCAGCGCCGGGCTCGACCGCGCGAAGCAGAAGGCCGCCAGGATCATGAACGGCACCGTCGGCAGGAGCGGCAGGAAGGCTCCGACCGCCCCCAGCCCAAGCGACAGGAAACCGCAGGCAAGATAGAGATGCCGCCGCATCAGGCCGCGGGCAGCCGCAGCCGGACCAGAACTCCGCCCAGATCGTCGCTTTCCTCCAGCGCAACGGACCCGCCATAGATTTCCGCGACGTCCCGCACGATGGCGAGGCCAAGGCCTGTTCCCGGCTTCCCCGAATCCAGCCTTACGCCCCGGTCGAAAATGCGCGTGCGGTCTGCCTGCGGAATGCCCGTGCCGTCATCCTCCACCAGGATTTCGACCATCGCCCCCTTGCGCCCTACGGTCGCGAACACGCTGCCCCCGCCATATTTGGCGGCGTTCTCGATCAGGTTGCCCAGCATCTCGTCCAGGTCCTGCCGTTCGACCCGCACGGCGGCTTCCTTGTCGCCATCCATGTCGATGCGGACTTCGGGATAGAGCCGCTGGACGGCCCTTTCCACCGCGTCCAGGCTGGCCCATACTTCCGCCCGGCTCTGCGCCGCGCCGCGCCGTCCGACCGCGCGCGCCCGCGCCAGATGGTGGTCGACCTGCCGCCGCATCGTCGTCGCTTCCCGGCTGACCGTATCGCCCAGATCGGGCGATTGCGCGGTCGCGGCGTTCATGATCACGGTCAGCGGCGTCTTGAGTGCATGGGCGAGATTGCCCGCATGGGTCCGCGCTTCCTCCGCCTGCCGCTCATTATGGGCGAGCAGGGCATTCAGTTCCTCGACCATGGGCAGCACCTCGGCGGGCATCGGCTCGGTCACGCGGTTCTTTTCGCCCGCGCGCATCCGCACGATTTCATGCCGCACCTTGCGCAGCGGCCGCAGCCCGTAAATGGTCTGCAACGTCGCCAGCACGATCAACCCCAGCGCCAGCAGGGCAAAGCTCTCGAACAGGGTCGATCGCAGCGTCTTGATCTGCGCGTCCAGTCCCTCGCGCGCCTGCGCCACCATGAACATCCAGCGCGTGTCCGATCCGGGCAGGATGATGCTGCGCTCCATCACGCGCAGGTCTTCGCCCGGAAACTGGTTGCTGTCGTAGATGTGCGGGGCGTCGTCATGATGCTCCGGATTGACCTTCAGCGCCCGGTCCCACAGCGAACGCGACCGCCAATCCTCATGCCCCTTGCCGCTGATCTGGTAGTAGATGCCGCTATTGGGCTCCAGGAAACGCTGGTCGGCAGGCTCGCGGTTGAACAGCACCTCTCCGTCCGGCCCGATCTCGGCCGACGCGATCATGGCGGTCAGGACATAGTTCATGCCATCGTCGAAATTGCGCGTGATCGCGTCGGACAGCACCCGATCCAGCGCCAGCCCGCCGCCCAGCAGCAGCAGGCTGATCCACAGCGCCGCGATGCCGATCATGCGGCGGCTGAGCGATCCGGTCGAGCTAACTTGCGGCTGGTCAGTCAAAGACGCAAAAGCCTTTGTTTCCGTTCGCCCGAAGCCCGAACGGAAGATGAGCGATTACCGCCCCGGTTCATCCAGGCTGTAGCCTAGGCCCCGGATCGTCGTGATGACGTCCGCGCCCAACTTCTTGCGGATGCGGGTCACGAACACTTCGATCGTGTTGGAATCGCGGTCGAAATCCTGATCGTAGATATGCTCGATCAATTCGGTGCGGCTCACCACCTTGCCCTTGTGGTGGAGGAGGTAGGACAGCAGCTTATATTCCTGCGCGGTGAGCTTCACCGGCTCGCCCTTCAGCGTCACCTTGCCCGAGCGCGTATCCAGCCTTACGTCGCCCGCCGTCAGTTCGCTCGACGCATTGCCCGATGCGCGGCGGATCAGCGCGCGCAGGCGGGCGATCAGTTCCTCGCTCTGGAAAGGCTTGGCAAGATAATCGTCGGCGCCCGCGTCCAGCCCGGCCACCTTGTCTGACCAGCTGTCGCGCGCCGTCAGCACCAGCACCGGGAAGCTGCGTCCCTCCTTGCGCCAGCGGTCCAGCACGGTAAGGCCGTCGATGGTGGGCAGGCCGAGATCCAGAACGACCGCGTCATAGCTTTCGGTCGCACCCAGAAAATGCCCGTCCTCGCCATCGTCGGCCAGATCCACGGCATAGCCCGCGCCTTCCAGCGTGTTGCGGAGCTGTTGCCCGAGGCTAGGTTCATCTTCGACGATCAGCAGACGCATATGGCCCCGTTTCTGTTGTTATGCCCGACGCGCGCCTGTCAGCGCGCCCAGCCGATTATATCGCCCGTGCGACCGTCCGCATCAACCCATAGCACCTTGCCGTCCTTCACATATTTCAGGCGGTATCGATTGGTGGACGGGTTGAATTCGCTGCCCAGATAGGTGGCGCCGCCCATGGCGGCATCCACCCGGCGCTTGATGACGGAAAATGGCATGACCTGCCCGTCCAGCATCGCGCGGCGCGCGGCATCCTGCTCATCGCGCTGGCTGCTGGCATAAGCGGAAGGATTCGCGGCGAAAAGCACCGCCATGGCCCCCAGGCCTGCTATCAGTCTGAACCGCTTCATTTCCATGACCTTGGCATAGCCGGGAGCCATTGAACAGGTGGTGAATGACGATGAAGGGTGGGTAGCGCGCGTTCCGCCTGCCGCCCTCTTCCTGGGGCGCACCCTGCCCTGCCCGCGCAGGAGCCCGACACGGTCGATGATGGGGATTGACCTGAAAGCGGCCATGCCGTGGCTTTTGCGATCTCGGCCTTGCCTCCAAAGGAAAAGGGCTCCCTCCTCATGGAGGGAGCCCTTTTCATCATCCTTATGCGTTGGCCGGTCAGGCGGCGAGCTTGCGCAGCACATATTGGAGGATGCCGCCGTTCAGGAAATAATCCAGTTCGTTGACGGTATCGATGCGGCAAAGCGCGGTGAAGGTGAAGGTGGAACCGTCCGCGCGCTTCACGATCACTTCGACATCCTGGCGCGGCTTCAGGCCGGCGACATTCTGGATGGTGAAGGTTTCGTCGCCGGTCAGACCGAACGTGTCCTTGTTCTGGCCGTCCTTGAACTGGAGCGGCAGCACGCCCATGCCGACCAGGTTCGAACGGTGGATACGTTCGAAGCTCTCGACGATGACGGCGCGCACGCCCAGCAGGTTGGTGCCCTTCGCCGCCCAGTCGCGCGACGAACCGGTGCCATATTCCTTGCCGCCGATGACGACCAGCGGGGTGCCGTCGGCCTTGTGCTTCATCGCCGCGTCGTAGATCGGCATGACTTCGCCTTCATAGCGGGTCATGCCGCCTTCCACACCGTCCAGCATCAGGTTCTTGATGCGGATATTGGCGAAGGTGCCGCGCATCATGACCTCGTGATGGCCGCGGCGCGCGCCGTAGCTGTTGAAGTCGGCCTGCGCCACCTGACGCTCCTGCAGCCACTTGCCCGCCGGGCTGGTCGCCTTGATCGAACCGGCCGGGGAGATGTGGTCGGTGGTGATCGAGTCGCCGAAGATCGCCAGCGGCTTGGCCTCCACGATGTCGGTGACCGGCTTCGGGGTCATGGTCAGACCCTCGAAATAGGGCGGGTTGGCGACATAGGTAGAGCCGGCGCGCCAGCTATAGGTGTCCGAACCGGTGACGTCGATCGCCTGCCAGTGGGCGTCGCCCTTGTAGACATTGGCATAGCGCGCCTGGAACATCTGGCGGTCCATGCAGCCCGCCATGGTCGAGGCCACTTCATCGTTGGTCGGCCAGATGTCCTTCAGGAACACCTGCTGACCGTCCTTGCCAGTCCCGATCGGCGTGGTGATGAAGTCTTCGACCACCGTGCCCTTCAGCGCATAGGCGACGACCAGCGGCGGCGAGGCCAGGAAGTTGGCGCGCACGTCGGGCGACACGCGGCCCTCGAAATTGCGGTTGCCGGAGATGACGGCGGCGGCGACCAGGCCGTTTTCGTTGATCGCCTTGCTGATCGGCTCGGCCAGCGGGCCGGAGTTGCCGATGCAGGTGGTGCAGCCATAGCCGACGAGGTTGAAGCCGACGGCGTCGAGATGCGACTGGAGCCCTGCCTTTTCCAGATAGTCGGTGACCACCTGCGAGCCGGGCGCCAGCGAGGTCTTGACCCAGGGCTTGGGCTTCAGGCCCAGTTCGTTCGCCTTCTTGGCGACGAGACCCGCGGCGACCAGGACGCCGGGGTTCGAGGTGTTGGTGCAGCTGGTGATCGCGGCGATGGTGACGTCGCCGTCGCCAATGTCGAAATCCTTGCCCTCGACCGGAACGCGCGCCTGGGCCTTCTTGTAGACCTTTTCCATGTCGGCGTTGAACACATCGTCCACTTCCGGCAGCGAAACGCGGTCCTGCGGGCGCTTCGGTCCTGCGAGGCTGGGGACGACGGTGCCGAGGTCCAGTTCCAGCGTGTCGGTGAAGACCGGTTCGACCGACGGATCGATCCAGAAGCCCTGCTCCTTGGCATAGGCTTCGACCAGGGCGATATTCTCTTCGGTGCGGCCGGTCAGGCGCATATAGTCGAGCGTCTTGTCGTCAATGCCGAAGAAGCCGCAGGTCGCGCCATATTCCGGCGCCATGTTGGCGAGCGTCGCGCGGTCGGCCAGCGACAGGGTGGCAAGGCCGGGGCCGAAATATTCGACGAAGCGGCCGACCACGCCACGGGCGCGCAGCATCTGGGTGCAGGTGAGGACAAGGTCGGTGGCGGTGACGCCTTCCTTCAGTTCGCCGGTGAAGCGGAAGCCGACGACTTCGGGAATGAGCATGGAGACGGGCTGGCCCAGCATCGCGGCCTCAGCCTCGATGCCGCCCACGCCCCAGCCCAGCACGCCCAGGCCGTTGATCATGGTGGTGTGGCTGTCGGTGCCGACGCAGGTGTCGGGATAGGCGACGGTGACGCCGTCGGGGCCTTCGCTCGACCAGACGGCCTGCGCGATATTTTCCAGATTCACCTGATGGCAGATGCCGGTGCCCGGCGGCACGGCGTAGAAGTTGGCGAGCGACTTCGAACCCCATTTCAGGAAGTCGTAGCGCTCCATATTGCGCTGATATTCGATTTCCACATTCTGTTCGAACGCCTTGGGCGTGCCGAATTCGTCAACCATGACCGAGTGGTCGATGACGAGGTGGACGGGCACCTGCGGGTTGATCTTGCCGGCGTCGGCGCCCAGCGCGGTCATCGCGTCGCGCATGGCGGCCAGGTCGACCACGCAGGGGACGCCGGTGAAGTCCTGCATCAGCACGCGGGCGGGGCGATACTGGATCTCCCGCTCCGCCTTGCCCTTGTCATTCTGCCAGTCGACGATCGCCTGGATGTCGTCGGTGGTGACGGTGACGCCGTCCTCGAAACGGAGCAGGTTCTCCAGCAGCACCTTCATCGAGAAAGGCAGGCGCGAAACGTCTCCAAGCTTCGCGGCCGCCTTCTTCAGCGAATAATAGGCGATGTCCTTGCCGCCGACCTTCAAAGTGTCGCGCGTGCCGAGTGTGTCCTGTCCGATGGCGGTCATGAGTCGTGCGTCTCCTCGCAGTTGCCCGGCCAGGAGCAGGCAGGATGACGCTATTCCACCAGAGGCTCGCCGGACGGCGAAAAAAGACCGGACGGCAAGGTGGCGGGATGCGCCCCAACTCACGGCCGAAGCGGATATGTCCCGATGCGCGCCGCCATAGCGCCTGCGCGCCTCAAGTCAAATGCGAAGGCGCGAAAATGGGACGGTCCTTGATAATCTTTCTTGTAGACGCGGTCCTCCGGGGCGGGATACATTGGGTTGCAGCCGCGTTCTGGTGCAAGGAGCGGGCTTTGCAGAGATGATAAAGGGTCGCTCGCTCTGACGTTCGTCGTTGCATCAATGCTGATGTGAAGCTCGGGGGAAATTTCCGAATTTTACGTCGATGCCGAGATATATGTCTGAGGAGGAAGAGACGATGCGCCCAGTTTCCAGCCTCGCGACCGGCAAGTCTTTCGACCCGGCCTTAAGGGGTTACATCATCCACTATCATCCGGGGGAAGCCAATCACTGCCCCAGTTGCGGCCGCAGCCAGTGGATGGTCGGCCGGCTGATGGCCGAATGCGCCTATTGCGAAACCGCCCTGCCCCTGGAGAACAACCGTGGTTTCGGAGCCTGCGCCCGTTTCGTCAGCACGCATGACGTCATGGCGTCCGGCGATCCGCGCGACTCGATCAATCCCTGATCGGAGGTGGGCTGCGCGCCGTCAGGCCGCGGCCACCCCCTCCACCTCCACTATGCCGTCGCCGGCATAATAGCCCTGAACCCGCACCCGCTTTTCCACATGGTCGACGGGTACCCGCAGCAACACCAGGCGGAAACTGCCGCCCAGATCGCGCTGGAGCAGAAAACCCGCCTCGTCGCGGACCAGCCGCCCGGTTTCATCCACTCCAGCACCGATCTCCGTCATGGGTCATCGGTCTATCGCGTTCTTGATCCCCTTGCCAGCCATCAGGCCAAGGACGAGGAAGATGACGAACAGTGCGATCGCCAGCACGAACAGGAACTTCGCGATACCCACGAAGGCACCCGCCGCGCCGCCGAAGCCCAATATGGCGAGCACGGCGGCGATCACGAGCGAAATAATGGCCAGACGGATCATGCGACACTCCTTCCGGTGAAAGACCTGCTCCTTCCAACGGATGGCGGGACCGCCGGTTCCTGACCGCGGTCGGGCGATCAGAACCAGAAGCGCACGCCCATCACCAGGCTCGTCGTTGCAGCCCGCTCTCCATCCCGTCGGGTGAAGCGGGCGGTGTCGCCCAGCTTGCGTTCCCAGTTGACCCCGACATAGGGCGCGAATTCACGCGCGAATTCATAGCGCAGGCGCAATCCCAACTCGATGTCGGAAAGACCCGAACCGATGCCCAGTTCCGGCACGTCCTGCGCCGCGAGGTTGATCTCCGCCGCCGGTTGCAGGATCAGGCGCTGGGTAATGCGCTGGTCGTAGCTGCCCTCCAGCCGCAGATGCGCGCCGCCCTTGTCGGACAGAAAGGCCTGCGCGCCGACCTCGAACCAATAGGGGGCGAGGCCCTCTATCCCCACCACCGCATAGGTCCGCTGCGGATCGGGGCGAATGTCGTGGCGGACGCCGGCTTCCAGGTTGAACCAGGGATCGATGGCGCGGCTGTAAAGCGCCTGCACCTCCGCGCTTTCCAGCGGGCCGCCGAATTCGCCCTCTCCTTCGGTCTTGAAGGCGAAACGGTCGATGTCGCCGCCTATCCAGCCCTCCCCTTCCCAATGATAGCCGTCGGCGCCCCTGCCCATGCGATATTCGAGCCGGTCGAGCATCAGCCGGGAGAAGGTCATGCCGCCGCTTTCCTTGAGCATGGCGGCACGGGCGCGCGCCATTTCGGCGGGGTTGTAAAAGGCTTCCGAGGCATGATTGGACGGCATGGGAGGGGCCACCCCTTCGGGCACGCCGTCATCGGGCGCGGGCTGGCCGTGACCGGCATGGGCGTCCCCGGCAGGCGGATGGTCGGAATGATCCTCCTGCCGCATGGCGCCGTGGTCCATCCCGCCATGATCCTGCGCCCAGACCGGCAAGGCGGCGGAAGCGAGCAGCAGCGCGGCCAGGCAAACCGGCGCCTTCATGCCGCGTCCCCCGCGTGCCGCACGGTCACGACGCGCATCATCCCCGTGTGCATGTGCATCAGCATATGACAGTGAAAGGCCCAATCGCCCAGCGCGTCGGCGGTAAGGTCGAAACTCACCTTTCCCCCCGGCAGCACGTTCACCGTGTGCTTGAGCGGATTATGGTCGCCCGCACCAGTCACCAGTTCGAAGAAATGGCCATGCAGATGGATCGGGTGCGGCATCATCGTGTCGTTGATCAGGTTGACGCGCACCCGCTCCCCATGGCGGAAGGGAATGGGGTCCGCCCCATCCGACAGCTTCACCCCGTCGAAGGACCACATATAGCGCTCCATGTTCGCGGTGAGGTGGATGTCGAGCGTCCGGGTCGGCGGACGCCTGTCCGCATGGGGCGTCAGCGATTTGAGATCGGCATAGGTCAGCACGCGATGGTCGACGGTCTTCAGCCCCGTCGGGCGGTCGGCGGTCCTGTCGGCCGGCATGGGCGAGAGCGTCGCGACGCCCGGTCCCATCTTCACCTGCGGCGCCACCGACCTGTCGCGCATCTTCATCGAATGGCCGGCCATGCCTTCATTGGCGGGCTGGCTGAGATCGATGACTCCGCCCTGCCCCATGTCCATTCCGGACATGTCCATGCCCATGTCCTTCATGCCCAGCAGCGGTCGGGCGCGCAGCGGCGGCACCTCCGCCGCAAGGCCCATGCGCGGCGCCAGGGTCGCCCGAACGAGGCCCGATCGGTCTATCGCTTCCGCGATCAGGGCGTAGGGCTTCGCTTCCCCGGGCTGCACCACCACATCATAGGTTTCCGCGATGCCGATCTGGAACTCGTCGGTCTCGACCGGCTGCACATGCTGGCCGTCGCACTGCACCACGGTCATCGGCAGGCCCGGCAGCCGCAGGTTGAAGTTGGTCATGGCCGCCGCATTGATGATGCGCAGCCGCACCCGCTCGCCCGGCGTGAAGAGGCCAGTCCAGTTCTCCGCCGTGCCATGGCCGTTCACCAGAAAGCTGTAGGTCGATCCGGTGATGTCGGATATGTCGGTCGGGTCCATCCGCATGGCGCCCCATTCCATGCGCTCCTTCGCGTTCTGGTCCTTCCCGGCCAGCAGCCCCGCCAAGGTCTGCTTCTGCATGTTGAAATAGCCGCCCATCTGTTTGAGGCGCTTCAGCAGGACGTGCGGGTGGACCGGGCTCCAGTCGGACAGGATGAGGACATGCTCGCGCGTGGCTTCCACCGGATCGACGCCCGCCGGATCGATCACGATCGGCCCATAATGGCCGACGGCCTCCTGCATGCCGGAATGGCTGTGATACCAGTAGGTGCCGGACTGCCGGATGGGGAATTCATAGGTGAAGGTCTCGCCGGGGCGGATGCCGGGAAAGCTGACCCCCGGCACCCCGTCCATCTGGAAGGGCACGATCAGGCCGTGCCAGTGGATCGACGTATCCTCCCGCAGCCGGTTGGTGACGGACAGGCGGACATTCTGCCCTTCCTTGAGGCGGATGAGCGGCGCGGGCAGCGTGCCGTTGATCATCACCGCGTGCGCCGAACGCCCGCCGGTCGAAAAATGCCCCTCCGCCACGGTCAGGGCGATGGCCTCGCCGCTCAGCACTTCCGGGGCTGGGGCCGGGGCCGGGGTCAGGCCGGCCGTTCCGCTCCGCGCCCAGGCGGGGAAAAGCCGGCTCAGCGCCAGCGCGCCGCCCAGGCCGCCAAGATTGCGGACGAGGGTGCGGCGATCGACATCGGGAAGGGTGAAGGCCATGGACAGCTCTGCAATAAGGACGGTTTCCCCCTATACGCGGCCCGTCGCCCCATCCCTCAATCCTTCGGCCAATTTGTTGCGCGCCCTGTAGAGGCGTGTTTCGACGGCTTTCTCGCTGATGCCCAATATCTGCGCCGCCTCCGCCTGGCTCATTCCCTCGATGGCGCGCAGAACCAGCACGTCCCTGAGATTGCCGGGCAATGCGGCGATGGCTGCATGGATATGCGCCAGCTCCGCCCGGGACTGGACGGCCTCCTCCGGCGTCGGCATGCCGTCCGCCACGGCGCCTGCTTCCTCTATCGGCCGGGCGAAGGTGAAGAAGCGCCGCACCGCCCGCCGCCGCGCCCAGTCACGGCATTTATTCACCGCGATCCGCGCGATCCACAGCCGGAAGGGCCGCGCGCCATCATAGCGGGCAAGCGCGGCGAAGGCGGAGATGAACGTCTCCTGCGTGATGTCGAGCGCCTCCGTCGCATCGCCCGCATGTCCCCGCGCCAGACGGAACACGGCGTCGCGATGGCGGCGCATCAGCTCGCCATAGGCGCTCTGCTGCCCAGCGAGCGCCAGCGCGGCCAGCTCTGCATCGCCGCGTTCGGTGAGCGACGGGCTCACCGCTCCGGCGGGACGGGGGCTGGCCGGGTCAGCGCCTTGACGATGGCGGCGTCGAACTGCGCCGCCTGATCCGGCCGCAGCACGGCGCGCATCGCGAAGATATGCTTCAGCGTCTCCTTCTGAAGCATGCCCATGACGTGATGCGACCGGTCGACGGCCTCGGCCACTTTCGGGCCATAGCCATGCTCCGCCGCGATCGCCTGCGCCAGTCGCGCATTGTCGGCGCGCATCTCCGCCTCCATGGCCTCGCGCCGCCTCGCGAAATCGGCCTCCAGCGCGTGAATGCGCCGTTCCTGCGCCGCATCCAGTTCCAGCTTCTGGTGGATCAGGGCATGAACCTCGCTTTCGACGCGCGGTTCCGGCGCGATCCAGGCCCGCGCCACCAGCACCGCCGCCAGCGCCGCTGCAAAGGCGACCAGCGCGACCAGCCCATAGCGTGCGGTTCCCCTCATGCCCTTGCCACCCGCATGACTCACTGCCCCAGCAGGCGGGAGGGTGCGTAATCCGACATGCCGATGATGGCGGGCCGGGACGCCGCCTGCGCCGGGCTGCCGGGCACCACGCTGCCGATCCACCCGATGCCGACCGCGACGATCCCCGCCAGCGCGAGGCTGCGCCGCGCCACGGCCCGTTCGCGGCGCGAGACGACGCCTGCCATCACGGCGTCCTCCAGCCTTTCCAGACGCGGATCGGCGGGGGCGTTCCGCATCTGGGCGGCCACCTGGCCCAATAGCTGATCGAGGTCGCTCATCACTCTCACTCCACATAGCGGCTTCAAGCCGGCGGGCATCATCCGCCACGCCGGAAATCACCACAAACACCATGTCCTGTCGCCTGCAATACGCAGGGCGCTTACCGACCCCTCATGCAAAAATTCCTGCGCTCCGGTCGAGGGGTCGGAAAGCGCAATGCGTAATGGTCCGTAACCGCAATCGATCGGGAGCCTATCATCATGCGTCGCAACCTGTTCACCCCCGCCATGCTGGCCGCCGCCTTCGGCCTTGCCGCCCTCCCCTCCGCAGCGCTGGCGCATCCGAAGCTGCTTTCCTCCAGCCCGGCGGCGGACGCCACCGTCTCCAAACCCACCCGGCTGACGCTCAGCTTTTCCGAAAAGCTGCTCGCGCCCTTGAGCGGCGTGGACCTGACCATGACCGGCATGCCGGGCATGGCCGATCATGCGCCGATGCCGATCAAGGGCTTCAAGACCGCGGTCGACGGGGACGGGAAGACCATGATCGTCACCCTGCCCCGGGCGCTGCCGGCCGGCAGCTACGACCTAAACTGGCACATCGTCGGCGCCGACCAGCACAAGATCGCGGGCAAATACAGCTTCTCGGTCAAGTAAGGTCGATGGACTGGCTTCTCGTCACTGCCCGTTTCGCCCTGTACGCCGATCTTGCAGCGCTCGCCGGCCTGCCGCTGTTCTGGTGGAGCATGGGCGGAGGCGCGCGGCGCGGGGCGATCGGCGCGCTGGCGGTGGCCGGACTTGCGCTCTCCGCCCTGTGGCTGCTCGCCAGCGCGGCGGCCATGGCGGGAACCCCGTTCCTGCCCCCCGACTGGGGCGTCGTCGGGATATTGCTCAAGGAAACGCCGCTTGGCATGGTGCTGGCGGTCCGGGCCGTCGCGCTGCTGTCGATCCTGCCGCTGCTGCTCCGGCAGGGCGCCGGATGGAACGCCGCCCTGGCCCTGCCCGCCGCCATCGCCGCCGCGACCCTGGCCTGGTCGGGCCATGCCGCCGCCAGCGAAGGCCTTGCCGGCAGCGCCCACCGCATCGCGGACGCGCTGCATATGCTGGCCGCCGCCGGATGGTTCGGTGCGCTGCTGGCCTTGCTGCATGCCGTGCTGTCGGGAAGGGAGAGCGGACGAACCGCCCATATGCTGGAGCGTTTCTCCCTGTTCGGCACGATCTTCGTCGCGACGCTGATCCTGACCGGCGCATTCAACGCAGTGATGATCGTCGGTATAGCCCAACTGCCCGCGCTTCTGCATGGCCTCTATGGCTGGCTGCTTCTCACCAAGCTGGCGCTGTTCGCCGGCATGCTGCTGCTCGCCGCCGCCAATCGCTGGTGGTTGACGCCGATGCTGGAGAGGAATGGAGGCGTTGCCCATCTGCGCCTGTCGCTGCTGGCGGAAACCAGCCTGGCGGTCCTCATCCTGGGACTGGTCGCGGCGCTTGGGACCCTGGATCCACTGGCTTGAAATGTGGGTGATGAGGGGAGGATTGGGATTGGCGATTTCAAGACCTTCCTTCTCCTTGAGGGAGTAGGATGGGAAGCCTTGGCGACGAAGGAGCCTGGGCTGATTTAGAGGAGGGAAGCGGGCCTGCGGTCCGCGCGATCCGTTGGATCGCACCCCCCTCACCCAGCTGCGACTAAGGCAGCAAGCTGCCAAGTCTGCGCAGCCCTCTCCTTCAAGGGAGAGGGATAAGTGGGCGTCAGATTACCACCCATTTCCCCATCGGACCGGCGATCGCTTCAGACCCAACCTTCCAGCACCTGATTGGGCGGCCGGTGGCCGTCGACCCAACTGCGGATATTGGCGATCACCCGTGCCCCGGTGGCGTCGCGCCCCTCGATTGTCGCGGACCCCATATGCGGCAGCAGCACCACATTGGAGAGGTCCAGCAACCGGGCGTCGACCGCCGGTTCATGCGTATAGACGTCCAGCCCCGCCCCTGCGATCCGTCCTTCCGCAAGCGCCCCGATCAAGGCCGGTTCATCCGTGATCTCGGCTCGCGAGGTGTTGATCAGATAGGCGTCGGACCGCATCAGCGCGATCCGCCGGGCGTCGATCATCCCGCGGCTGTCGGCGTTGAGCGGGCAGTGGATCGACACGATGTCGCTGCCCGCCAGCAGAGACTCCAGATCGCCATGCCAGTGCGCCTGCAATTCCTGCTCCACTTCGAAGGGAAGGCGGTGGCGGTTGTGATAGGCGATGGAAAGGCCGAAGGCCGCCGCGCGGCGCGCGACCGCACGGCCGATGCGGCCCATGCCGATGATGCCCAGCTTCTTGCCGCCGATGCGGTGCCCCAGCATGCCCGACGGGCTCCAGCCGGTCCACGCGCCAGAGCGCACCAGCTTCTCCCCCTCCGCCAGGCGGCGCGGCACCGACAGGATCAACGCCATCGTCATGTCGGCGGTGTCTTCGGTCAGCACGCCGGGCGTGTTGGTGACGATGATCCCCTTCTGCCGCGCGGCATTGAGGTCGATATGGTCGACGCCGCTGCCGAAGCTGGCGATGAGTTGCAGCCTCTCCGGCGCGGCCTCGATCAGCGTGGCGTCGATCTGGTCGGTGACGGACGGCACCAGCACGTCGCATTGCGCCATGGCGCGGGTCAGCGCGGCGCGATCCATCGGCACGTCACCGATGTTGAAGACCGTATCGAACAGATCGGCCATGCGCGCCTCGACATTGGGAGGCAGGCGGCGCGTAACGATGACGCGCGGCGTGGCGGGGCGCGGTTTCTTGGCCATGTCTGGCCGCTATTCCCCGTGAGGACGATGGTCAAGCGCTTATCCATATCCGCAAGAGAGCGGTTGTCGGTCATGGCCGCGAGCGGCTATGGTCCGGCAGTCAGGCAATGGGGACGATATGGGCATGAAGGGCTATCTGGGCGCGGGCATGGTCGCGGCGCTGTGCTGGGCGGGCGGGGCATGGGCCGCGCCTGCGAAGCCGGTGCCCTATTGGGCGTCGCTGACCCAGGCCGAGGCACGCATGCGCGTGGGCCCCAGCCTGGATTACCCATCCAACTGGGTCTATCGCCGCCGCGACCTGCCGGTGAAGGTGGTGCAGGTGCTGGGCCTGTGGCGCAAGGTGGAGGATTCGACCGGCACGCAGGGGTGGATGCATGTCCGCCTGCTGAGCGACACCCCCACCGCCATCGTCACAGCGGACATCGCTCCGATGCGCGATTCCCCCAGCGAGGACGCCCGCGCCCTGTTCCGCGCGCAGAAGGGCGTGGTGGGGCGGCTTTCTTCCTGCGGCAAGGGCTGGTGCGCCTTCGACGTAGGGGGGCAGAAGGGCTTCATCCGCGCCAGCGACATATGGGGCGCGACGGGGTAGCGCCGCTCACTCGCCCTCTTCGTCGAACCGGTCGGCGTGCATCAGCCGCTTCACCAGCGGCGCCAGCGCCATGACGACCAGCCCCGCGCCGACCGACCACCAGCCGATCCTGCCATAGACCGCCAGCACATCGCCGCGGGAGGCCGCGCCGCCCTCTCCGCCCGTCGCCGCCGCAATCAGCCCGGCGGCATATTCGCCCAGCGCCATGGCCAGGAACCAGATGCCCATCATCAGGCCGATCATCCGCGACGGCGCCAGTTTCGACATGGCGGACAGGCCGACAGGGGACAGGCAGAGTTCGCCCAGCGTGTGGCAAAGATAGAGCAGGAAGATGAACAGCACCGGCGTCAGCGTGCCGGGCGCGCCGGTCCCCGCCACCAGGATCAGGAAGCCCGCGCCCACCAGCGCCAGCGCAATGCCGAACTTGGCAGGAGTGGAGGGTTCCCAACCCCGCTTCGCCAGCCAGATCCACAAGCCCGCCATCACCGGTCCGAACATCAATATATAGGCGGCGTTGACGGACTGGAACATCGAGGCGGGCACGTTGAAGCCCCAGATGTTCCGGTCCGTATAGCGATCCGTGAACAGGCTGAGCGACGATCCCGTCTGTTCGTACAGGCCCCAGAAGAGCGGGTTGATGACCAGCAGGAACAGCGCCGCCAGCATCCGGTCGCGGCCGATCCGCTCCATCCGGCCGAACGCTTCCCAGAGGATGTACAGCACGACGGCGACGCTTGCCGCGGCCAGCATCCAGCCGACGATCACATGATTCTGGATCAGGAACCAGCACAGCGCGATGAACGCCAGGCTGGAAAGATAGACCAGCCATTCGCGGCTGAGGATGCCGCCGACACGCTGCCTGAGGCGTTCGGGATCGCGCGGCTCGCCCTTGCCCTGAAGCAGCGGCCTGCACAGCATGAAGCCGATCACGCCCGCGATCATGCCGACCGACGCCGCGCCGAAGCCCCAGTGCCAGCCCCATGTCTGGCCCAGATAGCCGCAGATGACCGGGCCTATTGTCGCACCCAGGTTGATGCCCATGTAGAAGATCGTATAGGCCGGGTCGCGTCGCATGTCGTCGCGCGGATAGAGCTGCCCCACCAGTGCCGAAACGCTGGATTTGAGGAAGCCCGTACCCGTGATCACCGTCGCCAGGCCCAGCCAGAACAGGCCAAGGCCCATGGCCCCCGCATCGTCGCTTTCCATGCCCAAAATGATGTGCCCGGCGGCGATGACGACACCGCCGAACAGCACGGCCTTGCGCTGGCCGAGATAGCGGTCCGCCAGATAGCCGCCCATCAGTGGCGAGATGTAGATCAGCGACATATAGGCGCCATAGGCGTAGCTGGCGTCGCGATCGGAAAAGAGGAAATGCTGCGTCAGGTAGAAGATCAGCAGCGCACGCATGCCGTAGAAGGAGAATCGTTCCCACATCTCCACGAAGAACAGCAGGAACAGCCCACGCGGATGGCCGAGCCAGGTCCTGCCCGCTCCTGCCCCGGCGGGCGTTGAAATGGAGGTCGCCATCCGGCCCCTTATCCTATCTTGTTGCGGGCCCTGCGAAACGCATCCCTTGTCGCCGCCAGCCTAGAACCGAAATTATTCGTCTGTCAAAGAGCGGCCCTGCCCTTGCGTCCTGCCCGCCGCCGGGCCATCTGGACGGCCATGTTCAACGACCGCAGTTCTCCGCTCTCGCTTCTCCAGACCCGCCGATCGGGCAAGCCCCGCGACCTGATCGCGCCGGGACCGGACGAAGGCCAGCTCCGCACGATATTGGAGGTGGCGCAGCGCACGCCCGATCATGGCAAGCTGGCGCCCTGGCGCTTCGTGATCGTGCCGCTGGAGAAGCGGGACGCTCTCGCGGCATTGCTCGAGACGGCGTATCGCGCCGAAAGGCCCGATGCCGGGCGGCTGGAGATGGAGTCAATGCGCCAGTTCGCGCATCAGGCGCCCACGCTGGTCGTCGCGCTGTCCGCGCCGGTGGAGGGTAGCAAGATTCCAGTGTGGGAACAGGAACTGTCGGCGGGCGCGGCGATCATGAATCTGCTCCATGCAGCGCATGCGCTGGGCTTTGCGGGGGGCTGGCTGACGGGCTGGCCCAGCTATAATGAGGATGTGCGCGCCGCCTTTGCGAAGGCCGGGGAGCGGATCGCGGGCTTCGTCTTCATCGGCACTGCGGGACGGGAACAGGAAGAGCGTCCTCGGCCAGAATATGACAATATAGTTTCTGTCTGGGACAGATAGTTACACGCTCAACCGGATATGGCGCAAGGGCGTCGCTTGACCTGCCACGCTGTATTATGGCACTGATGCACCATGGCCGACGACTCAAAACCCGTCTATCTCCGCCTTCGGGAGATCATCGCCGCTTCTATTCTGGACGGGGAATTTCGCGACGGGGACATGCTGCCTTCCGTGCGCGCCCTGGCCGCGCAGCAGGGCGCCAATCCGCTGACGGTAGCGAAGGCCTATCAATGCTTTCAGGACGATGGGCTGATCGTGGTGAAGCGCGGCGTCGGCATGTTCGTCGCCGACGGCGCGACGCGGCGGTTGCGGGAAATGGAACGGGCGCGCTTCATGGAGACCGTATGGCCGCCTGTGGCGGAGCAGATCAGGAGGCTGGGAATCAACGCGGCGGATCTGGATTTGCAACGAGCCTAGGATCGCGCTGCGTTTTTCCATGAGCGCAGAGGGTGCGGGTGACGTGATAAGTTCGTGAGCCGCCTGGCTGGCTGATTTGGGTGGAATCAGGACATTCCTCCTCCCGCAGGCGGGAGGGGGCTAGGGGGTGGGCTAGCGCGACATCAGCGGGAATTTTCAACGGCTAAGCTGGAAGCTCGCTGCGCTCGCACCCACCCCTTACCCCTCCCGCTTGCGGGAGGGGAATGTCCTGGATTGGCCAAAACCAACCATATCCATCATGACGGAAAGTGGCGCGAGTGACGGGGCTCGAACCCGCGACCTCCGGCGTGACAGGCCGGCGCTCTAACCAACTGAGCTACACCCGCGCAGGGCGGCATCTTCATGACCTCAATGGCCACCAGACGATGCTGATCTGGAAAACCTTCCACTTCCCCCTTGAGGAAAATGGCGCGAGTGACGGGGCTCGAACCCGCGACCTCCGGCGTGACAGGCCGGCGCTCTAACCAACTGAGCTACACCCGCGTTCGGTGTGGGCGGGCATCTATGCGGCCCCGTTCCCCCTGTCAACTGCCTGCAACATCAGTTTCACGGCTTTCGTCATTTTCTTTGCGCGGGTCGACCGTCAGTGTACCGCGCTCGAACAGGAAACCGGCGATGTCCGGTGTTCCGGCCGCCGACACGACTGTCTGGATGATGATCAGCAACGGCACGCCCAGCAAGGCGCCCGGCGTTCCCCACACCCAACCCCAGAAGGTCAGCGACACCAGAATCAGCAGGGGGTTCATGGTGAGCCGCCGTCCCAATATCGTCGGCGTGATGACATTGGCCTCCACCAGATGGAATCCGACCTGCAAGGCCGCGGGGAGCAGCGCCTTCCACACATCGTCGAACACCATGAGCCCGCCGAGCGCCAGCAAGGCGGCCGCCAGCATCGGCCCGAAATAGGGAACGAAATTCAGCAGCGCGACAATTCCGCCCCACATCAGCGGCGAAGGCATGCCGATCAGCCACAACGCCAACGCCACCGCCAGGCCAAGGCACAGGTTGATCGTCGCGATGGTGAGGACATAGGCGGATGTCGCGTCGACCACATTCTGGATCACCCGCGCCACCGCCATTGCGCCATCGAAACTGCCCCGGCTGTTGATCGTCCGCCGCCGCAGTCGCGTCCAGCCGGCAAGGAAGAAATAGATGATGAGCAACGCGAACACCATCTGGATGATCGCCGCTGGGGCGGAGGTAGCCGCGAACTGCAGGAGCGATCGGGGCGCATCCACCGCCGCCGTCTGCGCCGCCGCCACCGGCCCGGTCGCCAGCATCTGCACCGTTTCGTCGACGAAGCGCTGAAGCTGCGAATAGAAATCGATCAACGGGGCGAGATTATTCTGTATCTGGGGAAGGCGCTCGGGCAACAGCCGGAACCAGTCAGCCGCCGGGACGACGATCAGCACGAGGGCGGTATTCGCCACCAGCAGGAAGGCGATCACCGCCATCAGCGCCGCCAGTGCGGAAGGGACGCGCCGCCGCTCCATCCATTCCAGGAACGGAACCAGCGCAATGGCGATCACCAGCGCGGCGGTCAGCGGCAGGAAGAACTCCGCCCCCTCCCTCAACGCAAAGGGCAGCGCCAGGACGAGCCCGATCCCGGTCGTCAGCGCAATCGACGCCAGCAAGCGGTCCCGCCGCCGGTTGATCTCCTGCTGTTCCTGGGGTGTCACGCCTGAAATGTCCTTGCCCGCCGCCCTTTTTCTGCACCGGCGGCACCGGTCCGTCAATTTAGGCCCGACGATTTACATCAGCGAAACAGGCCGATAGCAAGGGAAACAAGACCTTAACCAAATCTTCGGCACCTGCTGCCACATTCGGCCGGGAAACAGCATGGGGGACTGGGATGAAATTGGGGGCTTGGCTCGTCGCTCTCGCCTGCATGGCGGCGCCGCAGCTTGCGTCGGCACGGCAGGAGATCCGTTTGGAACGGCAGATGTTCGTGGAGCGGGTCAGCACCGACGTCAACGGCCGCGCCCGCCGCGTGCTGGAAAGCGCCGACCGCGCAGGATCGGGCGACCAGCTTATCTTCGTCGTCAACTGGCGCAATGAGGGCAACCGTCCGGTGCGCGGCCTGGCCGTCACCAATGCCGTGCCGCGCGGTACGCAACTCGACCTCAGCGATCCGGCCATGCAGGTTTCGGTGGATGGGGGTGCTCATTGGGGGCGCCTTGCCGACCTCTGGCTGCCAACGCCGCTGGGCGGAACCCGTCGGGCCGTGCCTGCCGACATCACCCATGTCCGCTGGACCGTGCTGGACGAGATTTCACCGGGGGAGAGCGGCCGGCTAAGCTATCGGGCTACTGTTCGTTAACGGTACGGCGATCTGAAGGGTAATGGCCATTTGTGACATTCCAATTATGCGACCGGTCCAGCCCTGACTCTGGACCTCGGCTCCTGCCTTCGCATGGATGCGGCGCGCTTTGGTACAATCGGGGCCTTCAATTCTGCATCCGATATTGCTTCAGCAGATCGTAGAGCGTCGGCCGGCTGATCCCCAGCATCTTCGCCGCGCCGGAGATATTCCCGTCCGTCCGCGCAATCGCCCGGCGGATCGCGCGGCGGTCGGCCATTTCCCGCGCCGCCTTCAGGTTCACCACATCACCGCCTTCGGCGCGATCCCCGTCCAGATCGAGATCGGCCGCGGTCACATGCTTGCCGTCGGCCATGATGACGGCGCGCTTCATGCGGTTTTCCAGCTCTCGCACATTGCCCGGCCAGCCCCAGGCGTCGAGCGCCGCCAGCGCATCGGGCGCGAGCCCCTTGACCTGCGGATTCATCTCCTTGGCGAAGCGGTGGAGGAAATGCCGCGCCAGCAGCGCCGGATCACCCGGCCGCTCCCGGAGAGCGGGAATGCGCACGACGATCTCCGCCAGGCGATAATAGAGGTCCTCCCGGAAAGTGCCTGCCGCGATCATGGCTTCCAGATCCTGATGCGTGGCGCAGACGATCCGCGTGTTGACCGATATGGGCTGGCGTCCGCCGATCCGTTCGATCACCCGCTCCTGCAGGAAGCGCAGCAGCTTCACCTGCAAGGCCAGCGGTATGTCGCCCACTTCGTCCAGGAAGAGCGTGCCGCCCTGCGCCTGCTCGATCTTGCCGGGCGTGGTCTTGATCGCCCCGGTGAAGGCGCCCTTCTCATGGCCGAACAGTTCGGCCTCCAGCAATGTTTCGGGAATCGCTGCGCAGTTGATCGCGACGAAGGCCCCGTCCCGGCGCGGGCTGGCATCGTGCAGGCCCTGCGCCAGCAATTCCTTGCCGGTGCCGCTTGCGCCCAGCAGCAGGACGGAGACGTCCGCGGCCGCCACCCGTTCTATGGTGCGGGCGACCTTCATCATTTCCGGCGCGGCGGTGATCAGCCGGCCCAGCACGCGCCCGCCCTCCGGCGCGGTTTCGGCCAGCCGGGCATTTTCCCGCTCCAGCGCATGAACGTGGAAGGCGCGGCGGACGATCAGCCCCAGCTCATCGATGTCGACCGGCTTCTGGTAGAAATCATAGGCGCCGCCGGAAATGGCCTGCAGCGCGCTTTCCCGCGCCCCATGGCCGGACGCGACGATGACCTTCGTGTCCGGCTTGATCCGCAGCATTTCCGCCAGCGTCGCGAACCCTTCGCTGGTGCCGTCGGGATCGGGCGGCAGGCCCAGGTCCAGCGTCACCACATCGGGCGCCTGCTCGCGCAGCATCTCTATCGCTTCCTCCCGGTCGCCCGCGATGAAGAGCTGATATTCCTCATAGGCCCAACGCAATTGCCGTTGCAGGCCCGGATCGTCCTCGACGATCAGCAGTTTCGGTCGCATGTCGCTCATCAGGCGGCCTTCCCCCTAAGATCCTGTTGCGCCAAAGGCAGGCGCAGCGTGAACCGGCTCCCCACGCCGGGCTTGCTTTCCACATCGATCCGCCCGCCCATCGCCTGGGCCAGCGCCCGCGCCTCGAACGCGCCGATGCCAAAGCCCCCCGCCTTGCTGGAGGAGAAGGGCTTGAACAATTCGCGGCGGATGAATTCCGCGGTCATCCCCCGGCCCTGATCGACGACATCCAGCAGGGCGCAGCCGTCCTCGGCGGACAAGCGCAATTCCACGGGGCTGTCCGGCCGGCTGGCGTCGATGGCGTTCTGGAGCAGGTGGGTGACGATCTGCTCGACCCTGGCGGGATCGGCCAGCACGGGCGGCGCGTCGCCGGTCACGCCTATTTCGTGCTGGCGCGAGCGGGTGCGCGCGACCTGCTCCGCCACTTCGCGCAGCGCCATGGGCCGGGGTTCCTCCGCCCGGCCCTTGTTATGCTGCGACAGGCGGGCGAGCATGTCGTTCATCTTGCCCACCGATTCCTTCAGCGTCAGCACCATGTCGGTGCGGAAATCCGGATTGTCGGCGTGCCGCTCCGCATTGCGGGCGAGCAGCGAAAGCTGGCTCACCAGATTCTTGACGTCATGGATGATGAAGGCGAAGCGGCGGTTGAACTCCTCGAAACGCTGGGCGTCGTCCAGCGCCTGCTGGCCCTGCGCCTCGCTCAGATAGCTGGCCGCCTGCCGTCCGGCGGCGCGCAGCATGTCGAAATCCTCCCAGTCGAGCCGGCGGTCGATCGGCGGGCGGGCAAGCAGAATCGCGCCGATCAGCCGGCCGAAATGGATCAGCGGCACCAGCGCCCAGGCGCGGCGGTCCAGGCTCATCCAACCCGGCGCACTGATTTCCCCGGCCCCGGAAGGCGGGCGGTCGATGTCGATGATCCAGCCGCTCTGTTCGATGAGGGCGGCGAGCGGGGCGGGCACGACCGATCCGTCCGGCCTGTCCCCCTGCCAGTTCCAGTGCGTTTCGAACGCCAACGCGCCGTCGTCCGCGCGCAGCATCAGCAGGGCGGCGGGAGAATCGGTGATGTCGGCCACCGCCTTCGCCACGCGCTCCCCCAAAGGCAGGGCATTGTCGCCGGGGCGGCCTATGGTGTCGCCGAAGCGCATCCATTCGGTGCGATAGTCGTAGCGGTGCTGGAAGAAATGCTTGGCCACCTGCACCTTCCAGAAGGCGCGGAGCCGGCGGGAAGGCAGCAGCACGAGCGCGCTTACCGCCAGGAAGAAGACGCAGCCGATCTCGACCGCGCGGGCATAGGGCCCGGCGACCAGTTCCACCAGCACCGCCGCCGCCGCCAGCACCACGATGTAGAGCGCGATGGCCGCGAGGGATAGCGACTGGAATGTCAGGGTGCGGGACAGTTGCAGCCGTCCGGCCATGTCGGCGCGCATTCCCGCCGCGATCACCGGGGCCAGCAGCGCCATCATCGGCCCGCGCAGCGCGTAGAGATCGCTTGCCCGGTCGATGGCGAAGGTGGCGATGGCATAGAGATTGAGGTCATATGTCCACATCGCCGCCAGCGCCCCCAGCAGCAGCGCCACCCGCTCCCGTTCCCGGACCGGCCAACTGATATAGAGATGATGGACCAGCATCAGGCTGCCAATGGCGGTCATCAGGTGCAGCACCAGCGAGGCGTGAAGAAGCGCGCGGTGCAGGTCGCTAGGCTCCGGCAATTGCCGCCAGATGAGGTCGGTGAAGGTCTGAAGCAGGATGATTCCCGCCACGGCGGCATAGACCGATCCGATCGCCAGCAGGGATTCTCCCCGCACCGCGCCGTTCCGCCGCAGCATCGCGAACAGCAGCAGCAACCAGGCCGCGTTTCGGATATTTTCTCCGATGCCGGTCAGCGGCTTGCCCACCCCGCCGAAGGAGACATAGAGCGACCAGCAGGCGGTCAGCAGCAGCGCGGCGGCCAGCAGGCGCTGTTCGGCGGCTTCTTCCCGGCGGCGCAGGACGAAAATGCCGAGCGCCGCGAACAGCACGGCGGCCAGCGCATGGCCCCAGTCCCCGACGAATTGCAGCAGGCCGCTCACCGCGCCCCCTCCGGCCAGAGGATGACGCGCAGCGTCTGGATGAGGATCAGCAGATCGAGGAAAGGCGTGTAGTTCTTGGCGTAATAAAGATCATATTCCAGCTTGTTCCGCGCATCCTCTATCGACGCGCCATAGGGATAGTTGATCTGCGCCCAGCCGGTGATGCCGGGCTTCACCATGTGCCGCTCCGCATAATAGCGCAGATGCTGTTCCAGATCCTCTACGAACTGGCGGCGTTCGGGGCGCGGGCCGACGAAGCTCATCTCGCCCTTCAGCACCGTCCATGTCTGCGGCAGTTCGTCGATGCGCAGCTTGCGCAGCCAATAGCCGAGGCGGGTGATGCGCGGATCGTCCTTTTCCGCCCAGACCGCCTGGCCGGACAGTTCCGCGTCCTGTCGCATGGTGCGCAGCTTCACGATCCAGAATTCCTCGCCGTAAAGGCCGACGCGCTGCTGGCGGTAGAAGGCGGGCCCCTTGCTGTCGAGCTTCACCAACAGGGCGGCCAGCAGGATGATGGGGCCGGTCAGCAGCAGCAGGATCGAACTGGCGAGGACGTCGAACAGCCGCTTGGCGATGCTGGACAGGCGGCGGCCGGCGGAAAAGCCGTCGGAGAAGATCAGCCAGCTCGGATTGACGCTGTCCAGGTCGACGCGGCCGGTTTCCCGCTCCAGGAAGGTGGAGATTTCGTTCACATGGACGCCGGTGGTCTTGATGCGCAGCAGGTCGCTCAGCGGCAAGGCGTTGCGCCGTTCCTCCAGCGCCAGCACCACCTCGCTCGCGGCCAGGCGGACGACGAAATCGGCGAGATTGTAGATGGCGCTGCGGTTGATCGCCTCCGGGATCACCTGCGCGCCGTCATTCATCGCAATGTAGCCGACGACGAGGAAGCCAGATCCCTTGCGCTGCTCGATCTCCCGGATGCGGTCGGCGCGATTGCCCGCGCCCAGCACGACCAGCCGCCGCTTGAACGCTTCGCCGCCGAGCATCGATCCCAAAAGGACGCGGATCGCCAGCAGCAGGGCAATGGCGAGCCCCATGGCGTAAAGCGAATTGGACCGCCAGAGCGTGATGTCCGGCAGCAGGAAATGCATGACCGACAGGAACAACACGCCCAGCGAAATCGCGACCAGCAGCCGCGCCAGCGCGTAGCGGATGGATTGCAGCGCCTCCGGCCCATAGACGCCGACCGCGATCATCGCTGTCTGGATGGCCAGGCCGAAACTGAGCAGCGGCGCGATGCGGGTCGACACATGATCGACCTCCATGCCGATCTGACGGGCCCGCAGAATCCACCCGCCTTCAGCCGCCGCCATCAGCAGCATGAAGTCCAGAAGGCCGAGCAGCAGGACCGCATGCGGCACATAATGTTTGAACAATCTTATCATTCGTCGCGCGTTCCCGCTGCGCCCGGCGGGCAGGTGACAGCCGGATCAGCTTACAGGCGCTGTAAGGAAATCCGACACTGTCAGGGACAATGCACGACAATCACAAAGATTTTCTGAACGGGACCGCCGGCCATGCCGGCGAAGCGGACCGGCAGGGGCAATCAATTCTGGTTGCGAAGCGCATCCGCGGCGTTCTTCGCCGCGTGGCCCACCACATGGGCGGCGCTGTCGACGGAACCGGCTGCCTTCATAAGGGCGTCGGCACGGCGGTCGTCGCGTTCCTTCGTCATGTAGAAAAAGCCGATCGCCAGCACCAGCGCCAGGGCGACCAGAAGGAATATGATCAGGCTTCCCCGCGACCGGCCCGGCAAGGAAGCCGGTTCGAAGGGTTCGTCCTTACGACCTTCGTCCATTCTCCTTCTCCCGATCCTCGCATACCGAGGCGGAGAGTATAGCACAGATCACTCCACGTCGGAGTCGGTATCTTCACCTGTTTCCCTGGATTCCCGGCCCCGGCTCAACCGGTCGACATCGTCCATGATCTCGTCCAGCACCGCGGCGTCGCTGCTTTCCTGGCTGCGGCGGGATGGCAGTTCGCCATTTTCCAATATCTGCTCCAGCGCGGCGCGGCCGCGGGCGACGCGGCTCTTGATGGTGCCCACGGCGACGCCGCAGATTTCGGCGGCTTCCTCATAGGCGAAGCCGCCCGCGCCGACCAGGATCAGCGCCTCTCGCTGGGGCTGCGGCAATTGCAGCAAGGCGCGCTGCATGTCGGACAGTTCGACATGCTTGTCCTGCCCGGCAGGCGCGGCAAGCAGGCGGTCGGCCGCCAGATCGTCCCAATCGCCCCGGAAGCGGGAACGGCGCATCTGCGACAGATAATGATTGCGCAGGATGATGAAGGTCCAGGCACGCATGTTGGTGCCCGCCTGGAAGCGGCTGCGCGCGGCCCAGGCCTTCAGCAGCGTTTCCTGCACCAGATCGTCCGCGACATCGCGATTGCCGGACAGGGACCGTCCAAAGGCGCGCAGATGGGGGATGACCGCCGCCAGTTCCCGCTTGAAATCGGTGTCTGAAAGCGTTTCGCGCTCAACATCCTGGCCCACGCCGTCGCTCATGGTAACAACCCCTTCACCGGCTGTCGCCCTCGCTGCATGAACGGAAGTCGTCAAAGCCATATGTGCGTCCGCATCCCAATCTTTTTCTTCTCAAGGACCAATTGCCGCAACCGCGTTCAATGGCCCCACAATATCACAATCATCACGATGATCGCGAGTGTCAGTGAAACGCCGAGCACGTAACGCACGATATGCGGCGTCGAGCCCGCCCTGGCTTCTTCCGTCGCAATATGCTGCTCCTGTTCGACCATGGGTCGCTCCCGATCGTTACGCATCAATAACGCGGGTCGCGGACCGGGGTTCCCCTTCTTTCCAGCCTAATTTCAGAAAGCCGCGCGCAACGTCAGGCCGGCGCGGTCGCTTCGTCGAAGAACAGCGCCTGAGAAATCGCGGCCTTGACGGTCGAACGCTGGAAAGGCTTGGTGATGAGGAAGGTCGGCTCCGGCCGTTCGCCCGTCAGCAGGCGTTCGGGGAAGGCGGTGATGAAGATCACCGGAACGGAGAATTCGGCGAGGATGTCCTTCACCGCATCGATGCCGCTCGAATCGTCGGCAAGCTGGATGTCCGCCAGCACCAGCCCGGGCCGTTCCGCCATGGCTTCGCGCACAGCATCCTCGCGCGTGACGGCGATGGCGGTGACTTCATGCCCCAGGTCGCGAACGATGGTCTCTATATCCATCGCGATGATCGGCTCATCCTCGATGATCAGCACCTTGGCGCGGGTCTGCGCCTCGATCTCGCTCAGCGCTTCCTTGACCAGCGCTTCCACATCGTCGCTGTCCAGGCCGATCAGATAGCCGACGTCATCGACGGTGAATCCCTCCAGCGCCGTCAGCAGCAGCGCCTGGCGCGGCAGCGGCGTCAGGCGGGCGAGTCGTGCCTGCGCGATCGCCTCCTGCCCGTCGGCGCCGGTCAGCACCGGCCCGTCTTCCAGATGGGACGAGGACCAGATCGCATGGAAAGTCTTGTAGAGGCCAAGGCGCGGATCGACATTCGACGGAAATTCGTCGGGCGCCGCCACGATCGCCTCCAGCGTGGCGCGCACATAGGCATCGCCATGCGCCTGGCTGCCCGTCAATGCACGCGCGTAGCGCCGCAGGAAAGGAAGGTGGGGGTGCAGTTGCTGACCAAGCGACATCTGTAAAAATTCTCCCAGCCCATCGGGCGCCTTGTCCTATGTTAAAGCCACGCCTTAACCAAAATGCCGAAACATTCGCCGGAATGGGAGGATGGATGGACGATGCCGATGTGGCAAGCCCCCTTACCCCCTTTCAGAATGGAAATGCTTCGGGCATGACCGCCCGCGTCGCCTTCCATTCTCGCCACCGACCTCGTGCGGCGGGCAAAAAATGCTTCGCCAAGGGAACCAACGACCAACGGATTTGTTTCACTGCCGTTCGGTTTTTTCGAAAATCTTTGGAATTTTGTGTTTTGATTTCCCTGACGCCGAATTGACGTCATAGGGGAAAGCCGCAAAAAGAGCAGGCTGGCATGACATTGATGGCTGCAGAGGGGCGTGTTTTGGTTGCTTCAACGACGGAACGGGATGTGACGGGAGGGGACAAGAAAGATGTCGGCACCAACACTCCGGATTCTGGCGTGAAGGGCAGTGTCGCCCGCAAGAAACGCACATCGGCCGCGAAGGACGACGGCCAGGTCGCCAATGCCCTGCGATCCGTCTATCAGCGCGCGGTTGACGAGGATATTCCCGCGGAAATGCTTGACCTTCTCAGCAAGCTCGACTGACTCTCCCTGATCGGCCGGACCGGGGGGAGCCGGAAACAAGCGGAGGGGACATGGCGCATCTGGTAAAATCCGGCCGGCGAGCGACGCTCTCCCCGAAGAATCGGCGTTCGATGTTCAGCGTCAGGTAAATGGACAGAATATCCCCACCGCCGCCGGCCGAAGGCATGCTTCCCCCGGCCGCTTCCTTCATTCAGAGATTGAACGCGGTTTCCCATTCCACCGGCGTCAAGATGTTCCTCATCCTGACGCTGGCCCTGCTGCCGCTGGGCCTGATCGCCCTGGTCGCCTCGCTTCAGGCGATCCGCACCACCGACCTGGAAAAGGAAGCGCTGCTGCGCGTGGCGGTGACGCAAAGTGCGCGCAAATTGTCCGCCGATCTCGCGTCCGACCGAACGGCGCTGATGCTGACGGCCAATGCCTTTGCGACATCCGGCCCCGATCCGGCGATGTGCGCGCGCCTTTCCGCCTTCCTGACCTCTCATGACCGTGGCGGCGGCCGCTATTATATCTACGACCGCTCGGGCCGGCGGCTTTGCGGTTCCACCCTGCCTGAACCGCCGGGCCTTCCCCGGTCGGAACGTTTCGGCGATGCCGCCGCGCAGTTGTTGACGGATTCGCCCTATCTCATCAGCCGGGCGAGGAGCGCCAACGGCGCGGTGGTCGCCATCGCTTATTATCCGCGCGGTTATCTGGAGGCGATGACCAACCCGGCGGGCACGTTGCAGAACCGGCAGATCACCTTGAATGAGGGCGGCCGCAGCCTGCTCATCACCCGGCCTGCCGGCCTTTCGGGCGGGCATAGCACCACGCTTTCCGCCCGGCTCGACCCGCCCGACATCGTCCTCACCATGACGGTGCGCGATCCCCCGGTCACGATCGCGCGCATGTTGTCGCTGTTCCTGCCGCTGGTCATGTGGTTCGCCGCGGCGGCCATTGGCTGGTTGGTCGTCAACCGCCTTCTGATCCGGCCGCTGGTGCTGCTGCGCCGCACGGTGGCGGCCTATGAACCCGGTCAGGTGCTGGAACCGATGCGCCGCATCCGCACCCCGGCGCAGGAGATCGTGGCGCTGGGCGACACCTTCCGCGAAATCAGCGAGGATGTCGCCACCCATGAGGCGGAGATGGCGGAGGGCCTGGAAACCCAGCGAAAGCTGACGCGGGAGGTCCATCACCGGGTCAAGAACAACCTCCAGATCATTGCGAGCCTGATCAACCTGCACGCGCGATCCGCCCATGACGCCGAGGCGGTCGAGGCCTATGCGACGATCCAGCGGCGGGTCGATGCGCTGTCGGTCGTCCACCGCAACCATTATGCCGAGCTGGAGGAACATCGCGGCGTCGGCGTGCGGTCGCTGATCAGCGAACTGTCGGCCAGCCTGCGCGGCACCGCCCCGGCCGAGGCGCGCCGCTTCGGCATTCAGATCGACAGCGACAATCTGCACATCAGCCAGGACGTCGCCGTACCCATCGCCTTCCTGCTAACCGAGCTGGTGGAACTTGCCATGCTGTCCAATCCGCGCACGGCGATGCGGATATCCGTGCAACTGGAACCGGGCCGCACCGACCGGGCGGTGCTCCACATCCTCTCGCCGGCGCTGCGCGGATCGCCGGACATGACCGCCCGGCTGGAGGAGCGCTACGGACGGGTGCTCACCGGCCTGTCACGCCAGTTGCGCGCACCGCTGGACCATGATCCGGAGACGGGCGACTATGCGATCGTCATTACGGTGCTGGAGTAGGCGTTCGGGGAGCTTGCCCCCTCAGGCCCGCTGATAATCCCGCCGGAAATCCGCTGCGAAGCCTTGAAAGCGCCCGATGGCGATGCTGTCCCGAATCCCCTGCATCAGCGCCTGGTAGAAATGGATATTATGCTGCGTCATCAGCATCGCGCCCAGCATCTCGCCGGCCTTGACCAGATGGTGCAGATAGGCGCGGCTCCAGGTCGTGCAGACCGGGCAACCGCAGCGCGGATCGAGCGGCCCCTTGTCCTCCGCAAAGCGCGCATTGCGGATGTTGAGCGGCCCGGCCCAGGTGAAGGCCTGACCGTTGCGCCCGCTGCGGGTGGGCAATACGCAGTCGAACATGTCGATCCCCCGTTCCACCGCGCCGACAATGTCGTCCGGCTTGCCCACTCCCATCAGGTAGCGCGGCTTGTCCGCCGGCAGCATGCCGGGCGCGAAATCGAGCGTGGCGAACATCGCCTCCTGCCCCTCGCCCACGGCCAGCCCGCCGACGGCATAGCCGTCGAAGCTGATGTCGATCAGCTTTTCCGCCGAAATCCGCCGCAGGCCCTCGTCCAGCGATCCCTGCTGGATACCGAACAGCGCCGCCCGCTCCGCATGTTCCGCCCCTGCATCGAACCCGTCTCGGGAGCGTTTCGCCCAACGCATGGAACGCTCCATGGACTTCGCCGCCTCGTCATGGGTGCAGCCGTTCCTGGTGCACTCGTCAAAAGCCATGACGATGTCGCTGTCCAGCAACCGCTGGATCTCCATCGAACGCTCGGGCGTCAGCATATGCCTGGAGCCGTCGATATGGCTGGAAAAGGCGACCCCCTCCTCGCTCATCTTCGTCAGCGCGCTGAGGCTCATCACCTGATAACCGCCGCTATCGGTCAGGATCGGCCTGTCCCAGCCCATGAAGGCGTGCAGGCCGCCCAGTCGCGCGACGCGCTCCGCCCCCGGACGAAGCATCAGATGATAGGTGTTGCCAAGAATGATGTCTGCGCCGGCTGCACGCACTTCGGCCGGACGCATCGCCTTCACCGTGGCGGCGGTGCCGACCGGCATGAAGGCAGGCGTGCGAATCTCGCCCCGGCGCATCTGGATGGCGCCCGTGCGGGCCTTGCCGTCGGTCGCGGCGATCGAAAAGGAGAAGCGGGGATTTGTCACAGCGCGCGCTGTACGGTCGAAAGAGGCGCCAGACAAGGCCGCAAAGCCGCGCTTCAGCCCTTCTTGCGCAGCCCGTCAAGCGCAACGATCGCGTCGACATCGAACCCTTCGACCCGGCGGTAATTGCCGATGAAACAAAGACAATCCGCAGCCAGGCTGAGCTGCCATGACTCACCTTGCAGGTCGTGCAGCAGCAGGGTCACAAGCTGCCTGTCGGTTCGGGGCGTGTTCATGACGATGATCGTAATTAATAAAGGTTAACAAAGGCCTGCACCCGATTTGCGACAAGTTTTCAAAGAAGCTATTTGTTGTATAAATACAACAAATCTCCGCGATTGGCCGGTTTTTGGGCGACATCCCTGCAACAGTTGCTATTAAAAATGGTTAATTCCGGGGCAATGCCTTTCGGCGCGATTGCATAAGCGCGGCAACCCTGTTCTGCTTAACATCTGTTGCAGTTTGGGGGCTCAGATGGTTGATTCCGGACGATTTAATTCCGGCCGTGAACATATGGACGATCTGACTCCCGCCCCTCTTCCGGCGGAGGAAGATGTCGTGGCTGCCGTTACGGAAAGCATGGCCTCGACGCCGGATGTCGGCACCTCGACCATGTTCGACCTCGGCCAGATCGACATAAGCTGGGAGGCGGATGCCGCTACGCTCTGGGCGTTCATGACGCCATCGAATCGACCGAATTTCAGCCCCGCCATGTTGCGTGACGTCCGCTATTGGTATGTGGAGACCAAGCGACTGTTCGATGCGGGCAAGCTGCCGGTCAAATATATGGTGGCCGGATCGCGGTTTCCCGGCGTTTTCAATCTGGGCGGCGATCTGGAACTGTTCGCCGGCTGCATCGAGCGTGGCGACCTGCCCGGTCTCGTCGACTATGGCCACGCCTGTATCGACGTGGTTCATCGCACCTGGCGCAATGGCGACCTTCCCGTTATTTCCATTGCGCTGGCACAGGGCGATGCGTTGGGTGGCGGCTTCGAAGCCTTGCTTTGCTTCGATGTCGTGATTGCCGAACGCAGTGCGCGTTTCGGTCTGCCCGAAATGCTGTTCGGCCTTTTCCCCGGCATGGGGGCTTATTCCATCCTCGCGCGCAAGCTGGGTCGGCTGGCGGCCGAACGGATGATCCTGTCCGGCAAGGTCTATACCGCGCAGGAGATGCACGACATGGGCATTATCCACACGCTGGTGGAGGATGGCGAGGGTGAGCAGGCCGTCCGCGACTATATCGCGGCCAGCCTGCCCCATCATGCCGGTCATGTCGGGGTGTTCCAGGCAGGTCGACGCGTCGATCCGCTGGAGTATGAGGAACTGAAGGACATCGTCGAGAATTGGGCGGCCACTGCACTCAAGCTCGATCTGAAGGACGTGCGGATGATGCGCCGCCTGGCCTCGGCCCAAACCCGTCTGCATAGATAGGATCAGGCGCGCCGCCGGTCCTGGAGCATGGCGACGCTGCCGCTATCGTCATCCATCTGCCGCATCATCTCCAACACCTGCACCGCGGGGACTGGCCGGCTAAGCACGAAACCCTGCACATTGGTGAAGCCCATTTCGCGGGCGCAACGCAGTTGATCGTCGGTTTCAATCCCCTCCGCCACGGTTTCGACATCCAGCGCGTGGGCCAGATAGGCGACCGACTGGGCAATCGCCCTGTGGCGTGAATTCTCCTCGACGCCACGCATGAAGCTCTGGTCGACCTTGATCGTGTCGAAGGCATAGTCGCGCAGATAACCCAGCGAGGAATAGCCGGTCCCGAAATCGTCCAGCGCCAGCCGCAGGCCGATCCGCTGGAGATCGGACAGGATCAGGTTGGTCCGGCCGCTATCCTCCAGGAAGATCGACTCGGTCACCTCCAGTTCCAGCCGACGCGCCCTCAGTCCCGATTGCATCAGCGCCGCGATGACCGCGCGGGGCAGGCTGTCGCTCTTGATCAACACCGGGGAGATATTGACCGCGACGCGGACATTCTCATCCCATTCCATCGCATCCTGGCAGGCCTGCTCCAGCGCCCAGGCCGTGATCGGTTCGATCATCGAGCAGCTCTCCGCGATGGGGATGAACTCCGCAGGGGAAATGCGGCCGAGCGTCGGATGATCCCATCGCATCAGGGCCTCGCAAATCGTGATCTTGCCGGTTTTCGTGTCGAAGATCGGCTGGTAGTGCAGCACCAGCTCATTATTCGCCATGGCGCCGCGCAGGCCCATTTCCAGATCGTAGGTGCGGTTCTGCCGCTCCTTCATAGACCAGGCGAATTGCGCATGGCGGTTTCGGCCCGCATGCTTCGCCTGATACAGCGCCATGTCGGCATGCTGGAGCAGTTCGTCGCTGTCCTGTCCGTCCCCCGGCGCAACCGCGATCCCCATGGACGCGGTCACGCCGAGACTATAGCCGCCAACGTCGAAATCATGCGTGAATTCGGCCATTACATCGTCCGCGATCCGCTCCGCTTCCGCCCGGCTGGCGCCGGGGCAGATCAGCACGAACTCATCTCCTCCGAATCGCGCGACATGGCCGCGCCCATCCAGCGCGCGAGACAGCCTTTCAGCGACCCTGCATAGAAGCTGGTCGCCGATCATATGTCCCAGGGAGTCGTTGATTTCCTTGAAGCGGTCCAGATCCATCCAGAACACCGCCATCGGATCCTGATCGGATCGTCGTCCATCGAACATCTCGCGCAGCCGCATCTGCATCGCCATGCGGTTTTCGACACCCGTCAGGCTGTCGAAGCGGGCCAAACGCTCGAACTTGGTGGCGAGCTGCGTCTTTTCATATTTGCCCTGCAATGCCTCCAAGACGATGCGATGCGTCGTCTTGGTAATGTCCGCCATGGCGAAGATCATCAGGAAGCAGAGAATTCCCAGAACCGTATAACTCAGCCCACCCGCGAGGACGAGGCCCAGCGAGGTAGGCAGCAGGGATAGACATGTCTGTCCCACCGCGACGTGAATGCGGCCAGCATTACGACCTGAAATACCGCCGGAATAGGACGCCACCAGGCAAACGGCCAATACGTGGAGCGTCGCGTCCTCCGAAAGCAGGAGAGTCGCGAAGGTCAATATTCCGAGGAGCGCGGCATAGGCCCAGGCGCCCAATTCATAAGCCAGTCCCCAAATAGGCTGGGTTACACCGTTCTGATGGGCAAGCTGTCGCTCGAAATAGACGGCCGAGATCGACCGGCTGAGCCCGACGAGACAGATCAGGACCGCAATCGCGGTGATGGCGGGCAGCCGCGCATGCCATGCGATCACCAGCCCCAGCGCGCCGCCGGCAACCGCACCGATCATCAGCGAGGCGGGAGAGGCATAAAGGGATTTGACGAGATTCGCCTGCACTTCAGCGCTTTGCTGGGTGTCCGGCGTCATGCGCCCTCGCAGGGATGCGAGCAAGTTTCGTTCAGGGCGTGACACGTCATCGCCACCATTGCCGAAACATGATTTCCATTTGGTAAATCGCGCCGTCCAAAAGAACCGGGAATTAGCGGATTGTTACGGAATCGACCGGCCATCGAGACCTATGCTCGCAAGGCAGGGCAAGAGGGGCTTGCTTTCCCCGGTCGCAGCCGGAAAATAGCGTCATCGTGTCATATCATCCTCTGCATCGCCCGGTCTGGAACGCCCTCAACAGCGGCTGGAAGCCCTTGGCCGAAGGGGATGCGCTCGCGCTGCGGATCGATCCTCGCTACGGGCCCTTTGCCGCTGCGGCGGACGGCAGTCCGGCGGCTCGATCGGCGCTGGCTGCGCTTGTGCCCGAACAGGGGGAGCTGTGGATCGTCGAACCCGATGCGCAAACGCCGCCGGCCGGCACGCGCCTGGTCCGCGAAGCGATGCTTGCGCAGATGGTGGCGGAGGAGATTCCGGGCAATGCGCCGTCCTTGGAACCCGTCGTGCTGACAGATGATGATGCGACGGAAATGCGTGCTCTTGCATTGATGACGAAGCCTGGTCCCTTCCTGCCGCTGACCCATCGGCTCGGTCGCTTCATCGGCATCAAGGAGCGGGGCAGGCTGATCGCCATGGCGGGAGAGCGGATGCGTATGCCGGGCTTTGCCGAGGTCAGCGGTGTCTGCACTCATCCTGACCATCGCGGGCGGGGCTATGCGAAGGGCCTGATGCAGATCGTTGCCAGGGCCATGCTCGAACGCGGAGAAATGCCGTTCCTGCATGCCTATGCCGCACATGAGGCGACGGTGGCGCTCTACGAAACGCTCGGCTTTCGGATAAGGGCGCGGATGCACATGATGGTGGTCGCCCGGATCTGAGCCATCTCGCTGCGGAGCCTGCCCGAGGGTTCGCCCGCTCAGGATATGCGGGGATTCGGCCCATGGCGGGCTGCAAATGGCGGCTTTCTGCGCCTCCGGTGCTCACATATTGAAGTACGCTACGTCGGAACGAGTCGCGCGCCTCGTTCGAGTGCCTTAGCAGGAGCATGATGCGGCCTGGGACGAACATCAAAACTCTGTCGTGAAGCCCCTACTCAAGCTTACGCAACAGCGTTGCCCGTCGGTTCCGGCCAGACACTCAGCCGATATGCGTCAACCGCTCCAGCGTGATCCAGCCTTCCACATAATTGGCATAATAGAGGCCGAACAGAACCGCCGACAGGACCGTCGCCCGAAAGGCAACGACCCCTGGACGAAAATTGCTGGGCGCGCTGTCCGCCTGCCCCGGCCGCAGCGCCTCGCCCGTTTCATCGGGCGTGCGAATGCCGAAGGGCAGCACTATGAAGGCGCTGATCACCCAGAACAGCACGTAAATGGCAAAGATCGCATACCAGTTCATGCGCAAAGGGCTTAGGCGCGAATGAGCAGCACGTCCACCACCGGCTTCTTGCCCGTCCAGCGGGTGGCCGTGCGCCGTACCGCCAGCCTGACCCGTTCACGCAGCGCCTCTTCCTCCTGCGATCCTTTGGGTACAGCGCCCGCAGCCTCCTCGGCCGCCTCCTCCAGAAAGGCGGCCTTGTCCTCTTCCACCGGCACGCCCTGGGTGCGCAAGGCGGGGGAACCGATCACCCTGCCCTTGCCATCCAGCGCCACCGCGACGCTGATCTGGCCATGCAGCGCAACCTTGCGCCGCTCGTTCATCGTCGCTCCGTCAGCGGGCAGGATGACGTCGCCATCCAGCACCAGCCGTCCCGTCGTTTCGTTGCCGATGACCTCCGGCCCGTTGGGCGCCAGCCGCAGCACATCGCCATTGGACTGCACCACCGCATGGGGAACGCCGCTCGCCAGACCCAGCCGCGCCTGCTCGGCCATATGCCGCCGCTCGCCATGGACCGGCAGCAGGATTTGCGGCCGTACCCAGCGATACATGGCTTCCAGCTCGGGACGACCCGGATGGCCGGAAACATGCACCTCCGCCTGACGATCCGTCACCATCAGCACGCCCTTGGCCGCCAGCGCGTTCTGGATGCGGCCGATGGCGATCTCATTGCCCGGAATCTGCTTCGAGGAGAAGACGACCAGATCGCCCTCGTCCAACTTGATGGGGTGGCTGTCGAAGGCGATGCGCGACAGGGCGGCCCGCGCCTCCCCCTGCCCGCCAGTGGCGATGATCATCACCTCATTATGCGGCAAGGCCATCGCATCGTCCCAATCGATGGTCGGCGGGAAATCCCTGAGATAACCCGCCGCCCGCGCCGTCGAGATGATCCGGTCGAGCGACCGCCCCGCCACGCAGAGCTTGCGCCCCATGGCATTGGCAACCTCCCCCAAGGTCTGCAACCGCGCGGCATTGGACGCGAAAGTCGTGACCAGCACGCGCCCTTTAGCGCCCTCGATGGTCTGCATAAGCCCCACGCGCACATCGCCTTCGGAGCCGCTGGCTTCGGGATTGAAGACGTTGGTGCTGTCGCACACCAGCGCCAGCACCCCCTCATCGCCAATGGCCGCCAGTTCCTCGGGCGTGGAGGGCTGGCCGAGCAGCGGCGTTTCGTCCAGCTTCCAGTCGCCGGTATGGAAGATTTTGCCATAGGGCGTGTCGATCAGCACCGCATTGCCTTCGGGAATCGAATGCGCCAGCGGCACATAGCGGAAGCCGAAGGGCCCCAGGGCGAAGCTGCCCTCATTGTCGATCACGTTGAGCTCGACATCCTGGGTCAGCCCCTCTTCCTCCAGCTTCAGCCGGATCAGCCCCGCGGTGAAGGGCGTCGCATAGAGCGGCACGCCCAGATCGGCCGCGAGATAGGGAATGGCGCCGATATGGTCCTCATGCCCGTGGGTCAGCACGATGCCCAGCAGATCGTCCTTGCGATCCTCGATGAAGCTCAGGTCCGGCAGCACCAGCTCCACGCCGGGATAGGCGGGATCGGCAAAGGTCAGGCCCAAGTCGACCATCACCCATTTGCCCTGGCAACCGTAGAGATTGACATTCATGCCGATCTCCCCCGAGCCGCCAAGGGCCAGGAAGATCAGCTCATTTCCGGGTATCATTCTGTTTTCAAACTCCGTTCATACAGCAATGCGAGGCCCTGGATCGTGAGATCGGGCGCGATCGCATCGAAAATATCGCTATTGTCGTCGAAGAGGACCGCCAGGCCCCCCGTTGCAATCACCTTGGCGGGACGGCCGATTTCCGCACGTATGCGGGCGACCAGCCCCTCCATCATCGCCACATAGCCCCAGAAGACGCCGATATGCATCTGCGCTTCGGTGGTGCGGCCGATAACCGACCGGTTCTCCGGCGGCGCGATCGCGATCTTGGGCAGCTTCGCCGCCGCCGCGACCAGCGCATCCAGCGACAGGTTGATGCCCGGCGCGATGATGCCGCCCTTGTAAGCGCCGTGATAGTCGATGACGTCGAAGGTCGTCGCCGTGCCGAAATCGATGACGATCAAATCCTCGCGGTAAAGATGGTGCGCGCCGATGGCGTTTACAACCCGGTCCGCTCCGACCGAGGCCGGTTCGGCCACGTCGAGTTCGATGCCCCACTCCACCGGCGCCTGACCGGCGATGAGCGCGGTGGTCCTGAAATATTTATCGGCCAGCACCTGAAGATTGTGCAGGGCGCGCGGCACGACGGTCGCGATGATGACCGCCTCCACATCGGCAATCTTATAACCCTCCAGCATCAGGAGCTGGTTCAGCCACACCGCATATTCGTCGGCGGTGCGCCGCGGATCGGTCGCGATCCGCCAGCGGGCGCGAATCTCCCGCCCTTCGAGCAGCGCAAAAACCACATTGGTGTTACCCGCGTCGATCGCGAGAAGCATGGCCGATCCCCGATGTCAGATGAGAAGGATGTCGCCGGCATGAATGGCACGGCTCTCGCCATTCGCCAAGCGCAGGATCAGCATCCCATGGCGGTCGAGCGTGTCGAATGTGCCTTCCACCGTGTCGCCATCGGGCTGCACCACGCGCATCGGCGTGCCCGTAGGATGGGCGTTGAGCAGCCAATGCGTCCGCACCGGCTCCAGCCCCTGCGCGCGCCAGATCGCCAGCCAATGGGCGAACAATTGCGCAAGCCGCACCTGCAGAGCAGCCGCGTCGGCCTCTGGCGCGCCCTGCGAGAAGAGGCTCGTCACCGGCCGGTCGAGCCCGGTCGGATGCCCGGTCACATTGACGCCGATCCCCGCAACAATGGCATCGCCGGCCCGCTCCAGCAGGATGCCGGCAATCTTCGCGCCGTCCACCAGCACGTCATTGGGCCATTTGATCCGCGCCCGCCCCTTGCAAAGCGGCGCCACCAGCGCATGCACGGCGTTGCCCGCGACCAGGGCCAGCGTATGCGGCAACGGGTCGCCCCCCCGCAACCGGATCAGCGTCGAACAATAGAGATTGCCGTCGGGACTTTCCCAGCTGCGCCCCATGCGCCCGCGTCCGCCGGTCTGCCGCCCCGCGCGCAACCAGCAGCCTTCAGAAACGCCTTGCTCCACCAACGCCAGCATGTCGGCATTGGTGGAGCCAGTCTCCTCGACGAAGCGAAGCTCGGTCAGAACAGCGACGCCGCGGCCGCCGCGCTCGCCTTGTCGAGGACGGGATTGAGGAAATAGCCGAAGACGATCACCACGGCACAGGCCGTCAGGATGATATTCTCAACCGCACCGCCGCGCGCTTCATAGGGCGCCGCCGGCTCGTCGAAATACATCGTCTTGATGATCTTCAGATAATAGAAGGCGCCGATCACCGACATGGCGATACCGAAGGCCGCCAGCGCCGTCAGGCCCGCCGCGACGGCCGCGTCGAACACCAGGAACTTCGCCCAGAAGCCGAAGAGCGGCGGAATGCCGGCCATGGAGAACATGAAGATCGCCAACGCCGCCGCCAGACCCTGGCGCGAGCGCGACAGGCCTGCAAGGCTGGCGATGGTCTCGACCGGACGCCCCTCCGCATCGCGCATCTGCAGGATGCAGGCGAAACCGCCGATGGTCATGACGACATAGATCGCCATGTAGCTCATCGTCGCCGCCGCGCCCGCGGGCGTGCCGGTGGCAAGGCCGATCAACGCGAAGCCGACATTGTTGATCGACGAATAGGCCATCAGCCGCTTGATGTTGGTCTGGCCGATGGCCGCCACCGCGCCGAAGAGGATCGAGGCGAGCGCAACGAAGATCACGACCTGCTGCCAGTCGAGGCCTGCCGGACCGAGCGCCTCTATCGCGACGCGGACGGTAAGGCCGATGGCCGCCACCTTGGGCGCGCTGGCGAAGAAAGTCGTGACCGGGGTGGGCGCACCTTCATAGACGTCCGGCGTCCACATGTGGAACGGCACGGCGCTGATCTTGAAGGCGAGACCGGCAAGCACGAACACCAGGCCGAAAAGCTCGCCCTTCGACACACCGTCGCTCAGCGCGACCGCGATGCCGTCGAAGCTGGTGCCGCCGGTAAAGCCATAGAGAAGCGCCGAACCATAGAGCAGGATGCCGCTCGCCAGCGAACCCAGGACGAAATATTTAAGGCCCGCTTCGGACGACCGCTCGTCCTGCCGCATGAAGCTTGCCAGCACATAGGCGGCAAGGCTCTGCATTTCGAGGCCGACATAGAGCGTCAGCAGGTCGCCCGCCGACACCATCATGCCCATGCCGATCGAGGAGAAGAGGATCAGCACCGGATATTCGGCCCGCAGCGCGCCACCCACCAGGAAATAGCGCGGCGCAAGCAGGATGGCCGCCGCCGCCGCGCCATAAATCAGCGCCTTGGCGAAGACGGAGAAGGCATCCGCGCGCACCAGCCCGTCAAAGGCATCGGGCCCATGCGCCAGCGAAGTGGACAGCGCCAGGCCTGCGATAGCCAGCGTCAGCACCGACAGCCAGTTCACCAGCCGCGCCGTCGCATCGCCGCCATAAGCTGCGATCAGCATCAGGATCAGGCCGCCGGCCGTCAGGATCAGTTCCGGCAGGACCGCCAGAAGGGAAGCGGAGTCAATCATCAGTGCGCCTCCCCGTGCGCAGGGGCTTCTTCATGATGGGCAGCCTCGGCAGCCGGAACGGCCGCCCCCATCTTGATCTGGGAATCGCCCGCCGGCCTGGCGGAGGCGACGCGCGCTTCGAGCGCGCGGATATCGGAACGCATGGGCGCCAGGAAGCTCTCCGGATAGACGCCCATCCACAGCACCGCCGCCGCGATCGGCGCCAGCAGCCAGATTTCGCGCGCGGACAGGTCCGGCATCGCGGCCGCATCGGCATTCTTCTGCTCGCCATAGGCGATCCGGCGGTAGAGATAGAGCATATAGGCCGCGCCCAGGATGATGCCGGTGGTGCAGACCAGCGCCACCCAGCTCGACGCCTGGTAGATGCCCATCAGCGACAGGAATTCACCCACGAAGTTGCTGGTGCCCGGCAGGCCGACCGACGCCATGGTGAACAGCAGGAACAGCACCGCATATTTCGGCATGTTGATGCTGAGGCCGCCATAACGGCTAATCTCGCGGGTATGGAGCCGATCATAAATGACGCCGACACAGAGGAAGAGAGCGCCCGACACCAAGCCATGGCCCAGCATCACCATCATCGCGCCTTCGATGCCCGCCTGGTTGAAGGCGAACAGGCCGACGGTGACGATGGCCATGTGCGCAACCGACGAATAGGCGATCAGCTTCTTCATGTCCGACTGAACCAGCGCGACGAGGCTGGTATAGACCACCGCGACCATCGACAGGCCCCAGACCAGCGGCGCCAATTGCGCGGACGCCTCCGGGAACATCGGCAGCGAGAAGCGGATGAAGCCGTAGCCGCCCATCTTCAGCAGCACGCCCGCCAGGATGACCGAACCGGCGGTCGGCGCCTGAACGTGCGCATCGGGGAGCCAGGTGTGGACCGGCCACATCGGCATCTTGACGGCAAAGCTGGCGAAGAAGGCGAGCCACAGCCATGTCTGGATATGCGGATCGAAATGATAGGCCATCAGCGTCGGGATGTCGGTCGTGCCCGCTTCATGCACCATCCACATCATCGCGATCAGCATCAGCACCGATCCGAGCAGCGTGTAGAGGAAGAATTTGTACGAAGCGTAGATGCGATCCGCGCCGCCCCAGATGCCGATGATCAGGTACATCGGGATCAGGCCGGCTTCGAACATGATGTAGAAGAGGTAGAGATCCTGCGCCGTGAAGACGCCGATCATCAGCACCTCCATGAACAGGAAGGCCGCCATATATTCCGGCACGCGCTTCTCGATCGCGATCCAGCTCGCGCCGATGCAGATCGGCATCAGGAATACGGTGAGCGCGATCAGCAGCAGCGCGATGCCGTCGATCCCGAGCGCCCAGGCGAAACGGCCGAAGATCGGCGCATATTCCTGGAACTGCCATTGGGCAGCGGTCCCCGACTGGTCGAAATTCATCCAGAGGATGACGCCCAGCACGAGATCGACCAGCGTTGCGACCAACGCGATCCAGCGGGCCTGATTGGCGCCTGCGAACAGACAGGCGATGGCCCCCGCCATCGGCACTGCCATCATCAGGGAAAGGATGGGGAAGCCGCTCATTATCGTGTCATCGCCCAGGTTGCAGCCGCGGCGAGGCCGATCAGCATCACCAGCGCGTAAGTGTAGAGGTAGCCGGACTGAAGCCGACGGGTGACTTTGTTGCCCTGCACGACCAGCGCAGCCAGACCGTTAGGCCCGAAGCGGTCGATCAAGCCCACGTCACCGAACTTCCAGAAGAAGCGGCCGATGGCGAAGGCAGGCTTGACGAAGATGAAATGATACAGCTCGTCGAAATACCATTTGTTGAGCAGGAACTGGTACAGCACGCCGAAGGTGGCGACGAAGCGCCGCGGCCAGTCGGTGTGCTTGATATAGGCCAGCCAGGCTATGACCAAGCCGGTCAGCATCACCGTGAACGGTCCGAACTTGACCCAGGTCGGCACTTCATGCGCGGCGTGCATCAGATGACTGTCGAACGCCAGCGCGCCCTTCCAGAACTCTATGCCGCCTTCCGGCCCGATGAACTGGTCATGGAAGAGGAAGCCGGCAAACACCGCACCCAGGCTCAGCACCACCAGCGGGATCAGCATCACCCAGCCGCTTTCATGCGGATGATAGCCGCCAGTGCCGGTCGGCAGGGCATGGGCATCGGCTTCATGCCCGTGCGGATCGTGACCCGCATGCTCCTGCGCCGGTGCGTTGTCGTCCTCCGCGCCATGGCCATGGGTGGCATGTTCGTCATGACCATGGCCATGCGCGTCGTGGACGGCATGCTGGATATGCTCCGAAGCGGCCCAGCGCGGCTTGCCGAAGAAGGTCAGGAACACCAGGCGCCAGCTGTAGAAGCTGGTGAGCAGCGCCGCGAATACGCCGACCAGATAGGCGCCGACGCCTGCGCCGCCCGAAGCATAGGCCGCTTCGAGAATGCCGTCCTTCGAATAGAAGCCTGCAAAGCCATAGCCGACCAGCGGAATGCCGACACCGGTGATGGCCAGCGTGCCCAGCGTCATCGTCCAGAAGGTGATCGGAATCTCCTTCCGAAGCGCGCCATAGTAACGCATGTCCTGCTCATGGTGCATCGCATGGATGACCGAGCCGGCGCCCAGGAACAGCAGCGCCTTGAAGAAAGCGTGGGTGAAGAGGTGGAACATCGCCGCGCCATAGGCGCCGACGCCCGCCGCGAAGAACATGTAGCCGAGCTGCGAACAGGTCGAATAGGCGATGACGCGCTTGATGTCGTTCTGCACCGTGCCCACGGTCGCCGCGAAAAGGCAGGTGGCCGCGCCGATGAAGGTCACGAAGCCAAGCGCCGTCGGTGAGGTTTCGAACATCGGCGACAGGCGGCACACCATGAACACGCCCGCGGTCACCATGGTCGCCGCGTGGATCAGCGCCGACACCGGGGTCGGACCCTCCATCGCGTCCGGCAGCCAGGTGTGGAGGCCAAGCTGCGCCGACTTGCCCATCGCGCCGATGAACAGCAGCAGGCAGAGCACGGTCATGGTGTCGAAACGATGGCCGAGAAAGCCGATGGTCGAACCGGCCATTGAAGGCGCGGCCGCCAGGATTTCCGGGATCGAGATGGTGTTGAACACCAGATAGGTGCCGAAAATGCCCATCATGAAGCCAAGGTCGCCGACGCGGTTGACGACGAAGGCCTTGATCGCGGCGGCGTTTGCGCTCGGCTTCCGGAACCAGAAGCCGATCAGCAGGTAAGAGGCGAGCCCCACGCCTTCCCAGCCGAAGAACATCTGCAGCAGGTTGTTCGCCGTCACGAGCATCAGCATCGCGAAGGTGAAGAGCGACAGATAGGCGAAGAAGCGCGGCTGGTCCGGCTCCTCCTCCATATAGCCCCAGCTATAGAGATGGACGAGGCTCGACACGCTGGTGATGACCACCAGCATGACCGCCGTCATGGTGTCGACGCGCAGCGCCCATTGCGCATCGAAGCTGCCCGACTGGATCCAGGTGAAGGCCGGGACCACATAGGGTTCGGCATGGCCGGTCAGGAAGCTGATGAAGATCGGCCAGCTCATCGCACAGGATGCGAACAGCGCGCCGGTGGTGACGATCTTCGCGGGCAGCTTGCCAAGGGCCTTGTTGCCAAGACCGGCGATGGCAGCAGCCAGCAACGGGAGAAGGACGATAAGCTGGATCATCGAGCTTTAGCCCTTCATCCGGTTGACATCGTCGACGGCGATGGTGCCGCGACCGCGGAAGTAGATGACGAGGATGGCAAGGCCGATGGCCGCCTCACCCGCCGCGACGGTCAGCACGAACATGCTGAACACCTGACCCACCAGATCGCCCAGGAAGGCGCTGAAGGCGACAAGGTTGATGTTCACGCTGAGCAGGATCAGCTCGATCGCCATCAGGATGATGATGACGTTCTTGCGATTGATGAAGATGCCCAGCACGCCCATCACGAAGAGGATCGCGCTGACCACCATATAATGCTGAAGGCCGATCACAGCTCCACCCCCTGCCCGACGGGCTGATTGACGTTGCGCACCGCGTCTTCGGGACGGCGGCGGTTCTGGCGGGCGATGTTCTGGCCGCGCACGCCGCCACGGGCACGATGGGTCAGCACGATGGCGCCGATCATCGCGACCAGCAGGACGATGCCCGCCGCTTCGAACAGGAAGATGTAGCGGGTGTAGAGCAGCGCGCCGATCGCCTGGATATTGCTGAGTTCCGGGTTCACCGGAGCCGCGCGCTGCGCCAATTCTATGGGGCCCGCGCTCCACAGGCCGATGCCCAGCACGATCTCCGCCAGCAGCACCAGCGCAATCAGCAGCCCGAAGGGGAGGTAATCGACGAAACCGGCGCGCAGTTCGGCGAAATCGATGTCGAGCATCATCACGACGAACAGGAACAGCACGGCAACGGCGCCGACATAGACGATGACAAGGAGCATCGCGATGAATTCGGCGCCCAGCAGGACCATCAGCCCCGCCGCGTTGAAAAAGGCAAGGATCAGCCACAGCACCGAATGAACCGGATTGCGCGACAGGATCGTAAGCGCGCCGCTGCACACCACGATCGCGGCGAACAGGTAAAAGGCAAGCACGTGAATCACAGGATCATGTTCCCCTTCGGCGGCTGCGGCTTAACGGTAGGGCGCATCGGCGGCAAGGTTCGCGGCAATCGCCCGCTCCCACTTGTCCCCATTTTCAAGGAGCTTGGCCTTGTCGTAGATCAGCTCCTCGCGCGTTTCGGTGGAGAACTCGAAATTCGGGCCCTCGACGATGGCGTCCACCGGGCACGCTTCCTGGCAGAAGCCGCAATAGATGCACTTCGTCATGTCGATGTCGTAGCGCGTCGTGCGGCGGCTGCCGTCATCGCGCGGCTGCGCTTCGATGGTGATCGCCTGGGCGGGGCAGATTGCCTCGCACAGCTTGCACGCGATGCAGCGTTCTTCCCCATTGGGATAGCGGCGCAACGCATGCTCCCCCCGGAACCGCGGCGAAATCGGGTTCTTCTCATAGGGGTAGTTGATCGTCGCCTTGGGCTTGAAGAAATATTTCAAGGTCAGGGCGTGCGCCTTCACAAACTCCCAGAGGGTGAAGGATTTGACATAATAGCCGAGGCTCATTGAGCGCCTCCGTAACGCGTGAACATGAGGAAGCCCGACACCAGGAAGACGAACAGCAGCGAGGTCGGCAGGAATATCTTCCAGCCCAGCCGCATAAGCTGGTCATAGCGATAGCGGGGCACCGTCGCCTTCACCCAGGAGAAGACGAAGAAGAAGAAGAATATCTTGGCGAACAGCCAGATGATGCCGGGCACATAATAAAGCGGCGCCCAGTCGATCGGCGGCAGATAGCCGCCCCAGAACAGGATGGCGTTCAGGGCGCACATCAGGATCACGTTCGCATATTCGCCCAGCCAGAACAGAGCGAAGGCCATGGAAGAATATTCGGTCTGATACCCCGCGACCAGTTCCGATTCCGCTTCGGTCAGGTCGAAGGGCGCACGCGCCGTTTCCGCCATGGCCGAGATCAGGAACATGATCGCCATCGGGAAGAGCAGCGGGTTGAAGCCGTTGCCGTTCAGGAAGCCATAATAGCCCTTCTGGCTCTCGACGATGGCCGAGATGTTGAAGCTGCCGGCCCAGAGCACCACGGTGATCAGGATGAAGCCGATGGAGACTTCATAGCTGATCATCTGCGCGCTGGCGCGGATCGCCGAATAGAAGGGATATTTGGAGTTGGACGCCCAGCCCGACAGCACCACGCCATAGACGCCGAGCGACGAGATGGCGAGGATGTAGAGCAGGCCAACATTGATGTTGGCCAGCACCACGCCCACCTGGAACGGAATCACCGCCCAGGCCATCAGAGCGACGGTGAAGGTGATGATCGGGGCGATCAGGAAAAGCGTGCGGTTGGCCGCCGAAGGGATGATGGTTTCCTGCAGGAAGACCTTGGCGCCGTCCGCGAAGGACTGGAGCAGACCGAAGGGACCGACGACGTTCGGGCCGCGGCGCAGCGCCATCGCCGCCCAGATCTTGCGGTCGGCGTAGATGATCATCGCCACCGCCAGCATCAGCGGCAGGGCAATCACCAGAATGCCGATGATCGTCGAAAGCAGCCAGGCGCCCTCGAACGGCAGGCCGAGATTTTGGAAGAAAGCGGTCACTCTGCGGCCTCCGCATACGTCTCACCGTGGATCAGTTCGGCCGAGCATTGCTGCATCGTCGGACTGGCGCGGCAGATGGCGTTGGTCAGGTAGAAATCCTTGATCGGAGAGCCGAACTCACCGCTGGCGCCGGTCGGCAGCGACGGAACGGACCAGCCATAATCGGCCAGACCCTCGACGCCCAGCGCCGGAACCGCCCTGGCCATTTCGGCGCGAAGCTGCTCGAAGCTGTCGAAGGGGAGCGTCGCGCCCAGCACTTCCGACAGAGCGCGCAGGATCGACCAATCCTCACGGGCGTCGCCCGGCGCGAATACGGCCTTTTCCCCGCGCTGCACCCGGCCTTCCAGATTGACGTAGGTGCCGGCCTTCTCGGCATAGCTTGCGCCCGGCAGGATCACGTCCGCCGCATGCGCGCCCTTGTCGCCATGGTGGCCGACATAGACCTTGAAGCTGTGCTGGAAGGCCGAATAATCGACTTCGTCCGCGCCCAGCGAGAAGAGCAGCTTGGGCTTCGCCGCAGCCACCGCCTTGATGCCGCCCTGCGTCGCATAGCCGAGCATCAGCCCGCCCATGCGCGCCGCCGCGAAATGCAGGACATTATAGCCGTTCCAGCCTTCTTTCACGAGACCCAGCGTCTCGACCAGCGCCAGCGTATCGCCATGGGCGCCGTCCTTCGCCAGCACGCCGCCGCCGACAATCATCGCCGGATGCGCGGCCTTGCCGAACGCCTCGACCACCGCTCCCGGCAGCTTGGCGAGCAGCGACGCGTCATTGCCCAGCCACTCGACCTTGTAGGTGAGGTCGACCTGCGGACCGAGCGCAAAGACCTTCGCGCCCTTCTTGATCGCCTTGCGGATGCGGGTGTTCACCAGCGGCGCTTCCCAGCGCAGATTGGTGCCCACCAGCAGGATCGCGTCAGCGGTTTCAAGACCGTTGAGCGTGGTGTTGAAGTTGACCGCGCTCAGGCTCGACACGTCATAGGCGAGCCCGGTCTGACGGCCTTCGAGCAACGAGCCGCCCAGCTTCTCGACCAGCACCTTGCCCGCGAACATCGTCTCGCAATCGAGCAGATCACCGGCCAGCGCAGCCACCGATCCACCATGCTTGACGGCGGCAATCGCCGCGAACGCCTCGTTCCAGGTTGCCGGAACCAGCTTGCCGTCCTTGCGGACATAAGGTTTGTCGAGCCGCTTGCGGACCAGACCGTCGACATTGTGCCGGGTCTTGTCGCTGGCCCATTCCTCGTTCACGTCGTCATTGATGCGCGGCACGGCGCGCAGCACCTGACGGCCACGGCTGTCGAGGCGGATGTTGGTGCCGACCGCGTCCATCACGTCGATCGCGTGGGTCTTCTTGAGTTCCCAGGGCCGCGCCTCGAACGCATAGGGCTTGGACGTCAGCGCGCCGACCGGGCAAAGATCGACCACATTGCCCGACAGCTCGCTCTTGGCGGCATGTTCGAGATAGGTGGTGATCTGCATGTTCTCGCCGCGATAGATGGCGCCGATTTCCGGCACGCCCGCGACTTCCTCGGCAAAGCGCACGCAGCGGGTGCACTGGATGCAGCGGGTCATGACCGTCTTGACGATCGGACCCATATATTTCTCGGTGACGGCGCGCTTATTCTCGTCGAAGCGGCTGCTGCCCTTGCCATAGGCGACCGATTGGTCCTGAAGGTCGCATTCGCCGCCCTGGTCGCAGATCGGGCAGTCGAGCGGGTGGTTGATGAGCAGGAACTCCATCACCCCTTCGCGCGCCTTCTTGACCATCTCGGTCTGGGTGAAGATTTCCTGATTCTCCGCGGCCGGCAGCGCACAGGAAGCCTGCGGCTTGGGCGGTCCGGGCTTCACCTCGACCAGGCACATGCGGCAATTGCCGGCAATGCTCAGCCGCTCATGATAGCAGAAACGGGGGATTTCCTTCCCCGCCAGTTCGCAGGCCTGGAGGACCGTGGCGCCCGCCGGGACTTCCAGTTCTACGCCGTCTACTTTGACCTTCGGCATGGTTACTCCGCTGCCTCCATGACCGGGGCGCTACCCTTGTTTTCGTTGATCCGGCGTTCGATTTCCGGACGGAAGTGCCGGATCAGGCCCTGGATCGGCCAGGCCGCCGCGTCGCCAAGCGCGCAGATGGTGTGACCTTCGACCTGCTTGGTCACCTGGAACAGCATGTCGATCTCGCTCTGGTCGGCGTCGCCGGTGCGCAGCCGCTCCATCACGCGCCACATCCAGCCGGTGCCTTCGCGGCAGGGCGTGCATTGGCCGCAGCTCTCATGCTTGTAGAAATAGGAGAGGCGCGAAATGGCGCGGACGATGTCGGTCGACTTGTCCATCACGATGACGGCGGCGGTGCCAAGGCCCGAGCCGAGCGCACGCAGCCCATCGAAATCCATGGGCGCGTCCATGATCTCCTTCGCCGGGACCAGAGGCACCGACGAACCGCCGGGGATGACCGCCAGCAGATTGTCCCAGCCGCCGCGAATGCCGCCGCAGTGCCGGTCGATCAGTTCCTTGAAGCTGATGCCCATCGATTCTTCGACGACGCAGGGCTTGTTCACATGGCCGCTGATCTGGAAGAGCTTCGTGCCCTTGTTGTTCTCCCGGCCGAAGCTGGAGAACCATTCGGACCCGCGCCGCAGGATGGTAGGGGCAACCGCGATGGATTCGACGTTGTTCACCGTGGTGGGGCAGCCATAAAGGCCCGCACCCGCCGGGAAAGGCGGCTTCAGGCGCGGCTGGCCCTTCTTGCCCTCCAGGCTTTCGATCTGGGCGGTTTCCTCCCCGCAGATATAGGCGCCCGCGCCGCGATGGACGAAGACGTCGAAATCATAGCCGGACCCGCAGGCATTCTTGCCGAGGAAGCCCTTTTCATAGGCCTGCTCGACGGCGGCGAAGAGCACCTTCGCCTCATAGATGAACTCGCCACGGATATAGATGTAGGCGGCGCGCGCCCGCATCGCGAAACCGGCGACCAGCGCGCCCTCGATCAGCTTGTGCGGATCGTGGCGGATGATCTCGCGGTCCTTGCACGAGCCCGGCTCGGATTCGTCGGCGTTGATGACGAGGAAGCTCGGACGGCCGTCCCTGCTTTCCTTGGGCATGAAGCTCCACTTCATGCCGGTCGGGAAGCCGGCGCCGCCACGGCCGCGCAGGCCGCTGGCCTTGATGCGCTCTATGATGTCGTCCTGGCCGATTTCCAGCAGGGCCTTGGTGTTATCCCAATCGCCGCGTTTCATCGCCGCGTCGATGCCCCAATCCTGGAAGCCATAGACGTTGGTGAAGATGCGATCCTTGTCGCTGAGAGGCGCGATCACGTCGCTCATGCCCATTCGCCCCGATAGTCGTGATTTTCGTTGACCATATCCTTGAGCGTGGTCGGACCACCCTCGGGACAGCTGGTCTGGCGATCGATCTGCGGCCCGATCTTGGGCTGCTTGCCAGCGGCGAGATCGTCGAGGATCGCGCTCATGCTGTCATAGGTCAGGTCTTCGAAATTATCGTCGTTGATCTGGACCATCGGCGCGTTGGCGCAGGCGCCCAGACATTCGACCTCGGTCAGGGTGAACAGGCCGTCGGGCGTCGTGCCGCCCTTCACCAGTCCCTTGTTCTTGCAGGCCGAGAACACATCGTCGGAGCCGCGCAGCATGCAGGGCGTCGTGCCGCAGACCTGCACATGATAGCGGCCCACGGGCGCGAGGTTGTACATGGTGTAGAAGGTCGCGACCTCGTACACGCGCATATACGGCATTTCGAGTTGGTTGGCGATATATTCCATCACCGGCACCGGCAGCCAGCCCTGGGTCTGCGTTTCCGCTCCCACCTGACGCTGGGCGAGGTCCAGCAGCGGCATCACCGCGGACTGCTGACGTCCTGCGGGATAGCGGGCGATGACCTTCTTCGCCTGTTCGGCGTTCTCGGCGGTCCAGGAGAAATTGCCCCAGCGCGCACGCGTTTCGGCCTCGTCCGGGATATGAACTGCGTCAGCCATTAGCGGTCACATTCTCCAAACACGATGTCCATGGCGCCCAGGACAGCGGTGGTGTCGGCCAGCATGTGGCCTTTCATCATGAAATCCATCGCCTGAAGGTGGCTAAAGGCGGTCGGGCGGATCTTGCAGCGATAGGGCTTGTTGGAGCCGTCCGCGACCAGATAGACGCCGAATTCGCCCTTGGGGCTTTCGGTCGCGACATAGACTTCGCCCGCCGGGACATGGAAGCCCTCGGTATAAAGCTTGAAGTGGTGGATCAGCGCTTCCATCGAGCGCTTCATCTCGCCGCGCTTGGGCGGCACCACCTTGCGGTCGAAGCTCGCCACCGGGCCTTCCGGCATTTCGCTGAGGCACTGCTTCATGATCCGCGCGGACTGGCGGACTTCCTCGACGCGGACCATGAAGCGATCATAGCAGTCGAAATTGGTGCCCACCGGAACGTCGAATTCCATCCGGTCATAGACGTCATAGGGTTGCGCCTTGCGGATGTCCCAGGGGATGCCCGATCCCCGGATCATGGGGCCGGAGAAGCCCCATTTCAGCGCGTCTTCCTTGCTGACGACCGCGATGTCCACATTGCGCTGCTTGAAGATGCGGTTGTCGACCACCAGGCTCATCGCATCCTCGAACAGGCGCGGCAAACGGGTGTCGAGCCAGTCGCCAATGTCGGTCAACAGCTTCAGCGGCACGTCCTGATGCACGCCGCCCGGCCGGAACCAGGCCGCATGCATGCGGGCGCCCGATGCCCGTTCAAAGAAGTTGAGGCAATCCTCCCGGATTTCGAACAGCCACAGGTTCGGCGTCATCGCACCCACGTCCATCACGTGCGAGCCGAGATTCAGCATGTGATTGCAGATGCGGGTCAGTTCCGCGAAGAACACGCGCAGATATTGCGCGCGCAACGGCACTTCCAGGTTCAGCAGCTTCTCGATCGCCAGCACATAGCTGTGCTCCATGCCGAGCGGCGAGCAATAGTCCAGCCGGTCGAAATAGGGCAGCGCCTGCAAATAGGTCTTGTGCTCGATCAGCTTCTCGGTGCCGCGATGCAGCAGGCCGACATGCGGGTCGCAGCGCTCGACGATCTCGCCGTCCAGTTCCATGACCAGGCGCAGAACGCCGTGCGCGGCAGGGTGCTGCGGACCGAAGTTGATCGTGTAGTTCTGGATTTCCGTGTCGCCGTAGGACGGGTCCGCCGCGTCGGTCACATGGTCCAGCTTTTCCAGATAGTCGGACATCAGGCCTTATCCTCAGGCTTGGCAGCGCCTTTGCCTTCGTCTGTGTGCTCTTCGGGCTTTACCGGAGCGTTGGGCGACTTTTCCGCACCCTTGCTGTTGGCGGGTTCACCTGCGCCGGTATCCTCGGACTTTTCCGTGACCTTGGGCGTGGCGCCGGCCGGTTCGCCCTTGGGAGCCGCAGCGGCCGGCAACGAGGCTGTGACAGGTGTCGGCGCTCCCGGCGCCTGCGGCGCCTTCTCGTCGCCCGGCAGCACATATTGCGCGCCTTCCCATGGGCTCATGAAGTCGAACTGCCGGAAATCCTGCGCCAGCTTCACCGGCTTGTAGACGACGCGCTTGTCCTCTTCGGAATACCACATCTCGACATAGCCGGTCAGCGGGAAGTCCTTGCGCTGCGGATGGCCCTTGAAACCATAGTCGGTCAGGATGCGGCGCAGATCGGCGTTCCCCTCGAAGATGACGCCGTACATGTCGAACACCTCCCGCTCCAGCCAGCCGGCGACCGGCCAGATGTGCGTGACGGTGGGAACGGGCATGTCCTCGTCGGTCTGCACCTTCACGCGGACGCGGTGGTTCCGCGTGACGCTGAGCAGATGGTAGCAGACCTCGAAGCGCTCCGGACGATCCGGATAATCGACGCCCGCAATTTCCATGAGCTGCTGATATTGCGCGCGATCCCGCAGCAGCACCATCGCGTCGGCCAGCTTTTCCCGGACGACGGTGAAGCTCAGTTCATCGGCATGGTCGACGGTTTCGACCAGCATCGGTCCCAGCAGACCGGCGATTTCCTGCGCGATCCCATCGATGGCCGCGATCCTAGGAGCAGAATGACCCATATCAGCGCTCAACCGTTCCGATGCGGCGGATCTTCCGCTGCAACTGCATCACGCCATAAAGCAGGGCTTCCGCTGTCGGCGGGCAACCCGGCACATAGATGTCGACCGGCACGATGCGGTCGCAGCCACGCACGACCGAATAGCTGTAGTGATAATAGCCACCGCCATTCGCGCAGCTGCCCATCGAAATCACATATTTCGGATTGGACATCTGGTCGTAAACCTTGCGCAACGCCGGAGCCATCTTGTTGCACAGCGTCCCCGCGACGATCATCACGTCGGACTGGCGCGGCGAGGCGCGCGGCGCGGCGCCGAAGCGTTCCATGTCATAACGGGGCATGTTGACGTGGATCATCTCCACCGCGCAGCAGGCCAGGCCGAAGGTCATCCACCAGAGCGAGCCGGTGCGGGCCCACTGGAACAGTTCCTCCGTCGAGGTGACGAGGAAGCCCTTGTCACTGACCTCGCTGTTCAGCGCGTTGAAGAAATCCTGGTCGGGCTGGGTCCCCGCGGGCAACAAGGTGCCGGGCGCGGGCCGCTCAAGTTCTACTCCCAATCGAGTGCTCCCTTCTTCCACGCATAGACGAGGCCGAGCACCAGCTCCGCTATGAAGATCATCATCGTCGCCCAGCCGGCCCAGCCGATCTGGTCGAGGCTGACCGCCCAGGGGTAGAGGAACGCCGCTTCCAGGTCGAAGATGATGAACAGGATCGCGACGAGGTAGAATCGCACGTCGAACTGGCTGCGCGGTTCTTCGAACGCAGGAAAGCCGCATTCATATTCGCTGAGCTTGGCCGGATCGGGCTGATGCGCGCCGGTCAGGCGCCCCACCAGCATCGGCAGGAACACGAATGCGCTCGAAAGCAGCAAGGCGATCCCGAGAAAGATCAGGATCGGCAGATATTGGGCTAGATCGACCAACGGAATCCCCTGGGCGAAAATGATTTACGGGCGCGCTTTAGGCCCGCTGCATATGCGAAGCAAGGCCCGGAGGCATGAGAATGATTCGCAACAATGGCGGCGACCTGATCACGCTACCAAAAGCAAGCCGTCAGCGCAGCGCTCCAGCCACCAACTTATGTAATTTGCTGTGGATCGCATCATTGCCCGCGATGACTTCCTTGCGCTCGATCGGCTGGTCGCCGCCGCGGAAATCCGACACGAAGCCGCCCGCTTCCCGCACCATCAGCAGGCCTGCCGCCACGTCCCAGGGTTGCAGGCCGCTTTCCCAGAAGCCGTCATAGCGGCCGGAGGCGACGTGGGCGAGGTCCAGCGAGGCCGCGCCGAAGCGCCGGATTCCGGCCACCGAGGGCCCTACGGCCCCGAAGATGCGCGTCCATTGCGCGAAATCGCCATGCCCCAGGAAGGGGATGCCCGTGGCGATCAGGCAGTCGCCCAGATCGCGCCGCGCCGAAACGCGCAGCCGCTGGTCATGCCGCCAGGCGCCCCGGCTCTTTTCCGCCCAATAGCTTTCGTCGGTCACCGGCTGGTAGATGAGGCCGGTCGTCACCTCCCGCTTGCCGCCGTAGAGCGGCTCCTCGACCGCGATGGAGATCGCGAAGTGCGGGATGCCGTGCAGGAAATTGCTGGTGCCGTCGAGCGGATCGATGATCCAGCGCGGCTTGCCCGGATCGCCCGCGATCTCGCCGCCTTCCTCCAGCAGGAAACCCCAATCGGGCCGCGCCTTCTGCAATTCCTCGACCAGCGTCTTTTCCGCCTGCTGGTCGGCCTTGGACACGAAGTCCGCCGGCCCCTTTCGGGACACCTGCAGATGTTCGACCTCGCCAAAGTCGCGGCGCAGCTTGGAGCCAGCCTTGCGCGCGGCGCGTTCCATGACGGTCAAAAGGCCCGAGTGCGATACCATTTTTCTTGTCTCCCCCCTCCCGCAAACGGGAGGGACCGGGGGTGGGCATGCCGCAATAGCGGCACTCTAAAAAGGGAAAGGGCAGGAAGCTCGCTCATGCTCGCCACCCACCCCCTAAACCCCTTCCGCCTGCGGGAAGGGGGATCGAATATCAATCCGCGCGCTTCACATATTCGCGCTCATACACGTCGACGACGATGCGCGTGCCAGTGACGATGTGCGGCGGCACCATGACGCGCACGCCATTGTCGAGGATGGCGGGCTTGTAGCTCGCCGAAGCGGTCTGGCCCTTCACCACGGCATCGGCTTCCACCACGGTCGCTTCCACCGTTTCGGGAAGCTGCACGGAGATCGGGCGTTCCTCATACATTTCCAGCATGACCATCATGCCGTCCTGCAGGAAGGCCGACGCATCGCCCACCAGATCCTGCGGCAGGTTGATCTGCTCATAGGTTTCCGTGTCCATGAAGACGAGCATGTCGCCCTCTGCATAGAGATATTGGAAATCCTTGGTGTCGAGGCGGATGCGCTCCACCGTCTCGGCCGACCGGAAGCGGACGTTGTTCTTGCGCCCGTCGATCAGGTTCTTCAGTTCCACCTGCATATAGGCGCCGCCCTTGCCGGGCTGGGTATGCTGGATCTTCACGGCGCGCCACAGGCTGCCGTCATATTCGATGTTGTTGCCGGGACGAATCTCGACGCCGCTGATCTTCATGGGAAGAGCCTGCCTATATGTCTGAAGGTGAAAAGAGCCGGCCTCTGGAGGCTGGCCGCGCCCTTACATGGATGAGGGCGAAAGGGCAAGAGGCGGCGCCTATCGCGGTTTCGCCAGCAAGGGATAGGGATTGATCGCCCGCCCGCCATGCCAGGGCTCTCCCGGACGCAGTTCATGCACCGCGAAGTGCAGGTGCGGCGCTGCCGGATCGGCATTGCCGGTGCTGCCGACGGTCGCGATGCGCTGTCCGCGCCGAACCGCCTGCCCTTCCGCAAGGCCCGGCGCATAGCCGTCCAGATGCGCATAATAATAGATGCGCCGTCCATCGGGCGAGCGTTCATAGATCGTGCGCCCGCCTTCCTCGCTCCAGAACAGCTTTTCGATCCGTCCGTCCGCCGCCGCCAGCACCGCCCTGCCCCGCGCCGCCATGATGTCGATGGCGTCATGGGCGCGCGCGCCGCTCGCCCGCGCCTGGGCGAATGTATCGCTCAACGCGGAGGGCGGCACGCCCTCGACCGGGATCAGCAGGGCACCGGCTTCCGCCGCCGCGGGCCGGGAAGGCTCAGGCGCGTCCGCCGGCACGATCCGCACGAAGGTGCGCAGGAGGGCCGCGCCGATCAGGACGGCCAGGCCGATGCCGGCCCAACCGCGCGCCCTCATGGCTGGAACACCGCCTTCACGCCGGACTTCACCATCTGGGCGAGCCGCGCCGCGTCCCAATTGGTGAGCCGGATGCAACCATGGCTTTCCGTCCGGCCAATGGTCTGCGGCTCCGGCGTGCCGTGAATGCCGTAATGCGGCTTCGACAGGTCGATCCACACCACGCCGACCGGGCCGTTGGGACCGGGCTTCAGCACCGCCTTCTGGTCGGTGGAGGACGCATCCCAGAACAGGTCCGGATTATAGTGGAAGTCGGGATTGCGGCTCAACCCCTTGATTTCCCACGTTCCGATCGGCAGGGGATCATGCTGCGACCCCATGGTGGCTGGAAATTGCGCGATCAGCCGGTTCTGCGCGTCATAGGCCCGGAGCACCCCGTCCGACTTGTCCACGACGATATGGTCGGCCTGCGGCTGTTCCTTGGCCACGCCCAGGCCGGCAAGCGTCTCGCCCCAGCCGCGCTCGTCGCCTTCGATCCGGGCAACCGGCTGGTTGGCGATGGCAGGTACGCGGATCGTGGCTCCCGCGCCGAGCTTCGTGTTCGGAGGGTTGAGCGCGAGCAGCGCCTCCGGCCGGGTGTGGAAACGTTCGGCCAGCTTCTCCAGCAGGTTGCGATAGCCAAGGGCGGGCAGCTTCGCCTGATCGTTGAGTTCCCTGGGCACCGCAAAGAACGGTCCCCTGGCGAAATCCGCCGGTATCTTCACCAGCCAGGTCGCGGGCTGCGGCCGGTCGCCCAGCAGCGCCCTGGCCGTCGCCTCATCATATTCCCCGGTGGTCGGCAGGCCCTTCGCCTCCTGGAAACCCCTGAGCGCGGTGGTGAAGGACATGCCTTCCTTCCCGTCCAATACGCCGGGCGAGAAGCCGGCCCGGTCCAGCGCCACCTGCGCCTGCAGCACCGATTCCACCCGCGCAGGCGCGCCTGTCGGCTCGGGCACCACGGTGAAGGCGTAGGGATCGCCGGCAGGCCGCGCAGCCTGCCCGGTCGCCTGGTTCGACGGTGCGCTCTCATTGGCTTCCGTCACCGTCATGTTGCAGGCCGCACAGAGCAGCGTCAGGATCAGCGGATTGGTTTTCAAGGCGATACTCTCCCATTTGTGGAAGGGAAAACGCCTGAAGTGCAGGAAAGCTGCCTGCCGCCTTATACCGTTATTCCTGCGCCAACACCGCCCGGAATGCCGCCACGCCGGCTTGCGGCCCCTCCGAATGGCCCCATACCGCCCCGCTCACCGCCAGGAAATCCGCCCCGGCCTTCACCAGCGGCGCGGCATTGCCGGGGGTTATCCCGCCAATCGCCACGCAGGGCAGTTCGAACAATGCCGTCCACCAGCCCAGGATCGATGGGTCGGGGCGATGGATCGTTTCCTTGGTGGTCGTGGGGTAAAAGGCCCCGAACGCGACATAGTCCGCCCCTGCTTCCCCGGCTTCCATCGCCAGATGGCGGCTGTCATGGCAGGTGACGCCGATCTGCACCGAAGGACCGAGCAGCTTGCGCGCCTCGCGAGGATCGCCGTCGCCCTGCCCCAGATGAACGCCGTCGGCCCCCAGGCGCTTCGCCAGGCTCATGCTGTCGTTGATGATGAACGCGACATCCCGGTCCGCGCAGAGCTTTTGCAGCGGCGCGGCGGCTTGGGCGATTGCGTCGTCGCCCACGCCCTTCAACCGCAATTGGAACGCCGCGACATCGCCCCCATCGAAGGCGGCGGCGAGACTGTCGACAAAGCCCGCATCGATCGCCGGCGGGGAAATCAGGTAGAGCTGACAGGGCGGCCGCCGTTCATCGCTGTCGAACCGGGCTGCGAAATTCGGGTCGAGAGCCAATTCTTCATCGGTAAATTCGGTCATGGGTCCCGCCTTAGCCGCTTTTGATAGCGTTGGAAAAGGGCGGAGCCGATCGGCCCTCACCCGCGTTCCTCCTGCATGATCAGGATCGGATGTTCGGGATGGAATTACCGAGATTGGCGCGGGCGCTTCTATCCGGAGAAGCTGGCGGCGAAAAACTGGTTCGCTTACTATGCCCAGCAGTTCGACACGGTAGAGATCAACAACAGCTTCTATCGCCTGCCCCGGCCGGAAACCGTCGACAAATGGCGCGAACAGGCGCCCGGGGGCTTTTGCTATGCGGCCAAGGCGAACCGCTATCTGACGCAGATGAAGAAGCTCAAGGATTGCGAGGAACCGCTGGCGAGGATGATGGAGTCCTTCGCGCATTTCGGCCCGACGCTGGGGCCGGTCCTCTATCAACTCCCGCCGCATTTCTCGCTCGACCTGCCAAGGCTGGAGGCATTCCTCCGCATCGCGCCGCGCGATCCCGTGCCGGTCTTCGAATTCCGCCATTCAAGCTGGTATGTGGATGAACTTTTTGCGTTGCTGGAGCGGTACGGAGCGGCTTTCTGCGTGCATGACATGCCCGGCTCGGCCAGTCCCCGGCTGGGTGTCGGCTCGACCGCCTATGTCCGCTTCCATGGCACGACGGGGAAATATCGCGGCGGCTATTCGCGTGAAAGGCTGGCGGACTGGGCCGAATGGATGAAAGCGCAGAGCAGCGACGGCCGGACCGTCTGGGCCTATTTCAACAATGACTATGACGCGCAGGCAATTGCCGACGCCCGGATATTGAAGGCGCTGACGGAGAAAGGCTAGTTTCACCCCGTCAGAACCGAACCGTGCTCCTGCGAAGGCGGGAGCACGGCAGACCGGCCGCGAGCGCCTTCCGGGCGCTCACGACCGTCACCGCAGATCAGGCCGCCTTGCTGGTGGAAGCGCCGTGAATCTCGTCGATTGCTTCGCCCAGCGAGGCGTTGAACTCCTCGTCGCTCATCTGGTGGCGCAGGTCGTTCAGCAGCGCCCGGCTGAAGCTGGCGATGATGCCGCGATTCCTGGCCAGCTCGACGCAGGCTTCGGACCGCGAGAAACCACCGGACAAGGCGACGACGCGCAGCACGCGGGGATGGTCGACCAGCGGATCGAACAGACCGGCCTTTGTCGGCAGCGACAGCTTCAGCATCACCTTGTCGTCGCCCGGCAGCGCGTCGAGATTCTTGAGGATTTCCTCCAGCAGGATCTGGTCGGCCTCTGCGCGTTCCGGGCTCTTGATGTTGACTTCCGGCTCGATGATCGGAACGAGCCCTGCGGCCAGCACCTGCCGACCGACCTCGAACTGCTGCCTGACGACGGCGGCGATGCCCTCGCGGTTGGCGAGGTTGATGACCGAACGCTCCTTGGTGCCGAACACGCCCAGCGCCTTGGCGCGGTGCAGCAAGGTATCGAGGCCGGGGTTCGGCTTCATCAACTGAACGCCGTTCGCTTCATCCTCCAGCCCCTTGTCGATCTTGATGAAGGGCACGACGCCACGCTCGATCAGCGCCTGCGGAACCGACTTGCCGCCCGCTTCGCCGTCCATGGTGCGCTCGAACAGGATCGCGCCCAGCACCTTCTCGCCCGAAAAGACCGGCGAGGTGATGATGCGGCTGCGCATATCGTGGATCAGCCCGAACATTTCCTCTTCGGTGGACCAGGCGTCTTCCTCGATGCCATAGCCCTTCAGCGCCTTGGGCGTCGAACCGCCGCTCTGGTCGAGCGCCGCGATGAAGCCGTTGCCGCCCTCGATCTTCGCCTTCATGTCCTCGAACTGCATCTGCACATACCTCTTGGTTGGATGCGCCGCCCTCCCGGCAGCGCGTCTAGGGGTCGGACGCCCTTGCACGGCGTCCATGGTCGAGCGGAGCGCGCCACTCTCCAAGGCGCGCGCCGCAATCTGAATCAGGCCATCAGCGCCTTGACGCCGGGCAGCTCCTTGCCTTCCATCCACTCCAGGAACGCACCGCCAGCGGTCGAGACGAAGCTGAAATCGCCCGCCACGCCCGCATGGTTCAGCGCCGCGACGGTATCGCCGCCACCCGCGACGGATGTCAGCCCGCCTTCCTTGGTGAGCGCCGACGCGGTCTTGGCCAGCGCCACGGTCGCCTTGTCGAAGGGCGCGATCTCGAATGCGCCGAGCGGGCCGTTCCATACCAAAGTCCGGCAGTTCTTAAGCGCATCGCCCAACGCCTCGACCGCCGCTGGGCCGACGTCGAGGATCATCTCATCCTCTGCCACCTCATGCACGTTGCATGTGCGCAAGGAGGGCGGGTTGGCGGCAAATTCCTTCGCCACGACGACGTCATAGGGCAGATGGATGGTGCAGCCCGCCGCTTCCGCCTTGTCGAAGATCGCCTCCGCGGTCCCCGCCAGATCCTTCTCGCACAGCGACTTGCCGACATCCACGCCGCGCGCGAACAGGAAGGTATTGGCCATGCCGCCGCCGATGATCAGATGATCGACCTTGGCGACGAGGTTGTTGAGCACGTCGAGCTTGGTCGACACCTTCGCCCCGCCGACGACCGCCGCGACCGGCTTCACCGGTTCGCCCAGCGCGGCCTGCAGCGCATCCAGTTCCTTCTCCATCGATCGGCCGGCAAAGGCGGGCAGCTTGTGCGCCAGCCCCTCGGTCGAGGCATGGGCGCGATGCGCGGCGGAAAAGGCGTCGTTGACATACAGGTCGCCAATCGCCGCCATCGCCTCCACCAGCGCGGGATCGTTCTTTTCCTCGCCGGCATGGAAGCGGGTGTTCTCCAGGATCGCGATGTCGCCGTTGCGCATCACCTTGATGCCGTCGACAGCCGCCTCGCCCTGACAGTCGGGGATGAACTGCACGTCGCGGCCCAGCACGGCGGTCAGCGGGCGAGTGATCTTGGAGAGCGAGAATTCGGGGTTCTTCTGGCCCCTGGGACGGCCGAAATGGGCAAGGATCAGAACCTTGGCGCCCCGATCGGCCAGTTCCAGCACGGTGGGCATCGCGGCGCGCAGGCGGGTGTCGTCGGAGACGGAACCATCCTGCATCGGCACGTTCAGATCCTCGCGCACAAGCACCACCTTGCCCGTGATGTCTCCCATGTCGTCGAGTGTCTTGAACGGCTTTGCCATGATCGCTCCCTGCTGCGAAAATAAGGATGGTGATGAAAAACCCCGCCGGACGGTCCGGCGGGGCTGATGGTCTTTTTAGAGGAACTTCGCCACGACCCCGGTGGTGTCGATCATGCGGTTCGAGAAGCCCCATTCATTGTCGTACCAGCTCAGCACGCGGACCAGCGTGCCGTCGATCACCGCCGTTTCCAGGCTGTCGACGGTCGAGCTGCGCGGATCGCCATTATAGTCGATGGACACCAGCGGCTCCTCCGAATAGCCAAGAATGCCCTTCAGCGGGCCGGATTCCGAAGCGGCCTTCAGCAGTTCGTTGACTTCCTGGACGGTGGTGGCGCGCTTGGCGATGAACTTCAGGTCGACGACCGAAACGTTCGGGGTCGGCACGCGCACCGACGAACCGTCCAGCTTGCCCTTCAGTTCCGGCATCACCTCCCCGACAGCGCGAGCGGCGCCGGTGGTGGTCGGGATCATCGACAGGGCAGCGGCGCGGGCGCGGCGCATGTCCTTGTGAAGCTGATCCAGCGTGTTCTGGTCGTTGGTGTAGCTGTGGATCGTGGTCATGAAGCCCTTTTCGATGCCGATGGCGTCATGCAGGACCTTCGCCAGCGGCGCGAGGCAGTTGGTGGTGCAGCTCGCATTCGAGATGACGACGTCGCCGGCGCTCAGCGTCTCATGATTGACGCCGAAAACCACGGTCTTGTCGACGCCGGTGGCGGGAGCAGAGATGACGACGCGCTTGGCGCCCGCGGTCAGGTGCGCGCTGGCCTTTTCCTTGTCCGCGAAAATGCCGGTGCACTCCAGCGCGACGTCCACGCCCTGGGCGGCATGGGGCAGCTTGGCGGGGTCGCGTTCGGCGGTCACGGCGATACGCTTGCCGTCGATGACCAGGAAATTGCCGTCGACGCTCACTTCGCCGGCCCAGTTGCCGTGCACGGAATCACGCTTGAACAGCAGGGCATTCGACTTGGCGTCGCCCAGGTCGTTGATGCTCACCAGTTCCAGATCATGGTCGGTGCGCGAGAGGATCGCACGGGCGACCAGACGACCGATGCGGCCGAAACCGTTGATTGCTACCTTCGTTGCCACTGCACTTGTCTCCCGGTTGGTTTGAATTTCAGTCGAGCGCGGCCACGATCTGCGGCGCGATCTTGGCGGCGGTCAGGCCGAAATGATCGTAAAGCACTTCCGCCGGAGCCGAGGCGCCGAACGTGTCGATGCCGAAACGCAGGCCGGCGATGCCGACATAACGCTCCCATCCGAAAGGGGTGCCTGCCTCAATCGAGGCGCGCAGGACATGGTGCGGAAGGAGATCATCCTTATACGCCTGCGGCTGCGCATCGAAATGCGCCCAGCTCGGCATGGAGACGACGTCCGCGCCGATGCCCTGCTCTTCCAGCAGCGCGGCGGTGGCGACGGCGATCTCGACCTCGGACCCGGTGGCGACCAGCACCACCTTGCGCTCGGCCGTGGCCGCCCTCAGGCGATAGGCGCCCTTGGCCGACAGGTTTTCACCCGCCTTCTCGGTGCGAAGCTGCGGCAGGTTCTGGCGGGTCAGCGCCAGCACCGACGGGCCGTCGGCATCCTTCAGCGCCAGTTCCCAGCACTCGGCCGTCTCCACAATGTCGGCCGGGCGATAGACGTCCAGGTTCGGGATCATGCGCAGCGACATGACATGTTCGATCGGCTGGTGGGTCGGGCCGTCCTCGCCCAGACCGATGGAGTCATGGGTCAGCACATGGATGGCGCGGATCTGCTGGAGCGCCGCCAGACGGATGCCCGCGCGCATATAGTCGGAAAAGACCAGGAAGGTGCCGCCATAGGGAATGACGCCGCCATGAAGCGCCATGCCGTTCATGGCGCAGGCCATGCCGAACTCGCGAATGCCGTAATAGACGTAACGGCCCGAATAATCGTCTTTGGTGAGCGGCCCGGTCGACTTGGTCTTGGTGTTGTTGGAGCCGGTGAGGTCCGCCGAGCCGCCCAGCGTCTCCGGCAGCAGGTCGTTGATCGCGCCCAGCGTCAGTTCGCTCGCCTTGCGGGTGGCGACCTTCTGCGGATTGGCGATCAGCGTGTCGATATAGGCGTCAAGCGAGAAACCGGCAGGCAGGTCGCCGGCCATGCGGCGCTCGAATTCGGCCCTTTGCGCGTTGGAACCAAGACGATCCGCCCAGGCCACATGGGCGTCGCCGCCCTTTGCGCCGATGGCGTGCCAGGCGGCGGCAATGTCTTCCGGGATCACGAAAGGTTCGGCCGACCAGCCAAGGAATTCACGGGCGGCAGCGACTTCGGCTTCACCAAGGGCGGAGCCGTGGACGCCCGAAGTGCCCGCCTTGTTGGGTGCGCCATAACCGATCTTGGTGGCGCAGGCGATCAGCGAGGGGCGCGGATCGGCCAGCGCCTCGTCGATGGCGCGGCGCACATCGGCCATGTCATGACCGTCGCAGGACACGACATGCCAGCCGGTCGCGGCGTAGCGGGCGCGCACATCCTCGCTGCTCGAAAGGTCGACCGCGCCATCGATGGTGATCTTGTTATCGTCCCACAGCACGATCAGGCGGCCCAGGTTCAGATGCCCGGCAAGGCCGATGGCCTCATGGTTGATGCCCTCCATCAGGCAGCCGTCGCCGGCCAGCACCCAGGTGCGGTGATCGACCAGATCGTCGCCGAACTGCGCATTCAGATGCCGCTCGGCAATCGCCATGCCCACCGCGGTGGCAAGGCCGGAACCCAGCGGCCCGGTGGTCGCCTCCACCCCCGCCAGCTCGAAATTCTCCGGATGGCCGGCGCAGGGGCTGCCCAGCTGGCGGAAATTCGCGATGTCTTCGATGGTCGGACGCGCATAGCCGGTCAGGTGCAGCAGCGAGTAGATCAGCATCGATCCATGGCCCGCCGACAGCACGAAGCGGTCGCGGTCCGCCCATTTCGGCGCCTTGGGATCGAACTTCAGATAATCCTTGAACAGCACGGTGGCGACGTCGGCCATGCCCATCGGCATGCCGGGATGGCCGCTGTTCGCGGCCTGCACCGCGTCCATGGAAAGCGCCCGGATGGCGTTGGCGAGGGACTTTTCGGAAACGGTCATCGAAGCGGCGTCTTTCCTGGCTTGTCTATGGCCCCCTGTTAAGGCCAGCGAATCGAAATTGCGCCCCCTTTGTCGCCTCAGGGACAAGGCGTCAACTACGGGTGGCCCCCAGGGTGCGCCAAGCCGCCGAATGACGGCTTTTGCGCGGTGAAAACTTTGTCTATGCGTGGAGCATGGCAAGTGACCGAATGATGCAGGCGATCCGCGCTCTGGAACGCGCGATCGACCGGCTCGAACAGGATGTGGAAGGCCTTGTGTCGGCCGCCTCCGGCCCCTCCCCAGGCATCGACGCCGCCGCCGCCCGCACGGCGCTGCGGTCGCTGGACAGTCTCATCACCGAATTGAAGGGACAGGATGTGAAGGAACAGGTCGGTGGCTGAAACCACATTGCACATTGCCGGGCGCGTCTATGACCTGCGTTGCCGCGACGGGGAGGAGGCGCATCTGGCGCATCTCGCCAACCTGATCGAGCGCAAGGCGCGACTGGCGCAGCAGAACACCCCGGGCCTGACCGAGGTGCGCACGCTGCTGTTCGCCGCGCTGTTCCTGGCCGACGAACTCAACGACCTGAAGCGCGAGGCGATAGGGCGGCAACAGACCCTGGCGCTGGAGCCGGAGGACGAGCCTGCCATCCGCGCGCTCGAATCCCTCGCCACCCGCATAGAAAAGCTGCGCGAGAGACTTGTCGCCGCCGCTACTCAGGCCTAAATAGAGAGGCGACGGGCACTGCGCGGTATCGAGCTTTAGCGAACATCCCTGAGGCGATAATCACATCCACGGGGACTGTCCCTGGGCGGGCTCTGGCCCGATCTACATGGTTCCCACCTGACGTTGAGGCGTCAGAGGATTTTCCAGCACACGGCCGAGGCGGTCCCGTCACCCCCGCCCGCAATTCAAGGCCCCCGATGAGCGACGACACCGACAAGGCGACCCTGCGTGCCATCGCCCGGCAGAGGCGACGCGCCTTCGTGGCTTCGCTCGATCCGCTGGCGCACCGGCTCGCGTTCAAGGTGGTCCCCTCCCCCCTTGCGCATCGGCTGGCGGACGCTGAGGTGGTGGCTCTCTATATGGGCCTCGACGATGAAGCCCCCGCGCAAAGGCTGGCCGCGCCCTTGCAGGCCATGGGCAAGACACTGGCCCTGCCCCGCGTACTGGATCGGCTTGGCAGCATGGATTTCGTGCGCTGGAACCCGGAGGAACAGCTTTTCCCCGGCCTGTTCGGCACCAGCCATCCCGAACCGGTGGGCGATCCGGCTACCCCCGACGTCATCATCGCGCCGCTGATCGGCTTCGACCGGGCGATGAACCGGCTGGGGCAAGGCGGCGGCTATTATGACCGGGTGTTCGCCCGCTATCCGGATGCCTTGAGGATCGGCCTCGGCTGGTCGGTGCAGGAGCATGACGATCTGCCCGCGGACCCATGGGATCTGCCGCTGCACCTGATCCTGACCGAAGTCGAACTGATCGAAGGATATGAAGCATGAGCACGGACCCCCGGCCCGCCTACAAGCCGAGCTGGCGCAAGCCGGTGGGCATGTTCGTGATCCTGGGCCTGATCGCGCTCTGGGCCGTGCTTGTGGGCAGCCTGTCGGCGCTGATCGGACGGCTGCCGATGATGGTGCAGGTGCCGGTCTATGTCTTTCTGGGCCTGATATGGATCTGGGTGCTCCCGTTGAAGCGCCTGCTCGCCTGGATGGAAACGGGACGCTGGCGGGGATTTTGAAGGCGGGGACGGGTGGATTGCTGCCATTAAGCCCCTCCTCTGAAGGGAAGGAGAAGTGCCAACGTCCGCTTCTCTCCCATAGCAGCCTTACCGCGCCTATGTAAAAGCGCCCGCCATCCAATTCATTTCCCCATCCTGATCTCGAACAGCCTGGCCCAGTTCTTGCCTGTCACGAACAGCCGGTCGGCCTTCGCGTCATAGGCGATGCCGTTCGCCACCGCCTCGCTGTCCTTCGCGCCGCTCGCCTTCAGGAGCGGCGCGATGTCGAGCCAGTCTATCACCGCGCCCGTGCGCGGATCGATCCGGACGATATGGGTGTCGTACCAGATATTGGCCCAGATCTCGCCCTTCACATATTCCAGTTCATTGAGCCGCTCCACCGGGCGGCCGTTCCATGTCACCGTGATCCGGCGCTCTTCGGTCAGCCCTTCGGGGTCCAGGAACCGCAATTGCGCGGTGCCGTCACTCATGATGAGGCTGCGCCCATCCTGCGTCAGCCCCCAGCCTTCCCCTTCATAACGGAACTGGGAAACCGGCGAAAGATCATCGAGCTTCCAGACGAAACCCTGCCGATGCCGCCAGGTCAGGCTGATCAGCCGATCCTTCCAGTTGACGATGCCTTCCCCGAAATAAGGGCGGGGAACGATCCGGCGGTTCAGCACCTTGCCGCTTTTGGGATCGACCTTCCGAATCTCCGACTCGCCTTCCAGACCCGTGCTCTCGTACAGGGCGCCGTCATGGTAGAAGAGCCCCTCGGTAAAGGCGCCGGGATCGTGCGGATAGCTTCGGACGAGCGTCCAGCGCGTTTCCGCCTGAGCGGGAACGATGAGCAGCCACGCGCCCAGCAGCGCGAAAAGCGCGCGCTTCATCCGGCGGTCTGGTCCGCCACGGCGCCGGCGAGCCAGCCGGGCAGGAACGCGGGATCGACATCCTCCACCCGCCGCAATTCGATGGAGAGGCCAAGATCGGCCAGCGCGGCCTTCTGCCGTTTCTCGTCAGCCTGCGCCAGCGGCACCGCGACCAGGCGCCGGTTCACCTTGTTGCGATAATGCATGCGGGCGGTGTTTTCCTGCCCGACATAGCATCCCTTGTCATAATCGACCCCGCCCAGTTCGCCGGCATTGGTTTCCAGCCATAGGATCTGGTCCTGTCCCAGTTCGCCCACCCCCTCGAATATGCCGAGCGACAGCCGGTGCGCCCGAAATGCCGCCGAAGCATCGCCCTCATCCGGCGGCGCGATCCAGCGATGGCCGAGTTGCGACAAACGTGGGTCGAAAGGCTTGCCGGAAGCCTCCAGCGCCCAATGAACCGCCAGTTCATCGGCCCGCGCAATGGCGACCTTGCGCCGCAGCCGGTAAATCGTCAGACGCTTCGCCAAGCCTTCCGCCTGACTCGCCTCGCAATCGATCAGCACATCCTCGCCATCCGCCCACAGGATGAAGTCGAACAGCGCCTTGCCCTGTGGCGTCAGCAGCGCGGTCCAGCGCGGTTCGCCCTCCTTCAGCCCCAGCACATCGCGGGTGAGCAGGCCCTGAAGGAAGCTTTTCGCCTCCTCGCCGGAAATTCTGAGGAGAGCGCGGTCGGTAAGGGTGGTGCCGGTCATCGGCTTTAGGTAGGACAATCGCCCATCATATCCAAGCCCACCCCCAAGCTGGCGAGACCGACATGACTTTCGACCTTCTCCTCAAGAACGGCACCGTGCACACCCCCGGCGGGGCGGAAAGCGTGGATGTGGGCGTGCGCGGCGGCAGGATCGTCGCCATCGGCACGGCGCTGGGCGACGCGGGAGAGGCGATCGACTGCACCGGCCTGGACGTGCTGCCCGGCTGCATCGACAGCCAGGTCCATTTTCGCGAACCGGGGCTGGAGCATAAGGAAGACCTGGAATCGGGCAGCCGCGCCGCGGTGCTGGGCGGCGTCACCGCCGTGTTCGAAATGCCGAACACCAACCCCAATACCGACACCGCCGATCGCGTGCACGACAAGCTGAAGCGCGCCCATCACCGCATGTGGTGCGACCATGCCTTCTATGTCGGCGCCACCGCCGACAATGCCGAGCGGTTGAAGGAACTGGAGCGGATTCCCGGCACATCGGGGGTCAAGATCTTCATGGGCGCCTCGACCGGCAGCCTGCTGGTCGACGATGACGACGCCCTGTCGCGCGTGCTGGCCAGCGGCACCCGCCGCGTCGCCATCCATGCCGAGGATGAGGCGCGGATGAACGCCCGCAAGGATCATCGCGTGGAGGGCGACCCGTCCTCCCACCCCGTCTGGCGCGACGATGAAAGCGCGATGATCGCGACGAAGCGGATCATCGACCTTGCCCGCAAGGCCCGCCGCCGCATCCATATCCTGCATGTGACGACGCCCGCCGAACTGGAATATATCGCCCGTCACAAGGACATAGCGACCTGCGAGGTGACGCCCCAGCATCTGACCCTGGCGGCGGAGGACGCCTATCCCCGCCTTGGCACCTATGCGCAGATGAACCCGCCGATCCGGTCCGGCGCGCATCGCGACGGTCTGTGGCACTGGCTGAACCAGGGCGTGCCCGACGTGCTGGGCAGCGACCATGCCCCCCACACGATCGAGGAGAAGGCGAAACCCTATCCCGGCTCGCCCAGCGGCATGCCCGGCGTCCAGACGCTGGTCCCGCTGCTGCTCAACCATGTGGCGGAGGGGCGGCTGTCGCTGCGCCGCTTCATCGAACTGACCTCCTCCGGACCCCAGCGCGTCTTCGGCCTGGTGGGCAAGGGCCGCATCGCCCTAGGCTATGATGCCGACTTCACCGTGGTGGACCTGAAGAAGCGCTGGACCATCGGCAGCGACTGGCTGGCTTCGCGCTGCGGCTGGTCGCCCTTCGGGGGCATGGAACTGACGGGCAAGGCCATCGGCACCATCATCCGCGGGCATCGCGTGATGTGGGAGGACGCACTGGCCAACCAGGCGGTGGGCGAGCCTGTCCGGTTCGAGGCGACCGAGTTCGCCTAAACCGTAGCCAGGCGATTGCGGCGGGCAGCGGTCAGGCCGTCCGCCGCGAACAGGATGAGGCTGAGCCAGATCAGCGCAAAGCTCGCCATCTGGCCCGCCGTCAGCTTTTCCCCGAACAGCAATATGCCGCACAGGAACTGCAGGGAAGGCGCCAGATATTGCAGCAGGCCGAGCGTCGCCATGGGCAGCCGGTGGGCGGCGGTCGCGAACAGCAGCAGCGGCGCTGTCGTTACCGCGCCGGCGGCGATCAGCAGGATGGTGGTCGGCATGTCCTGCCCGAAGCCGACGCCGCCATGCCCCGACAGCCAGAACAGATAGGCCATGGCCGGCGGCATCAACAGCAATGTCTCGACACCCAGCCCCACCATCGGCGCCACCGGCGTCAATTTCCGGATCAGCGCGTAAAAGGCGAAGGTCAGCGCCAGCGCCACGCTGATCCAAAGCGTCGTGAGGGCGGTCGCCGCCATGATGGCGACGCCGACCGCGGCTATTCCCACCGCCGCCAACTGCCCTCGTCGCAGTCTTTCGTGGAGCAGCAGCACGCCCAGCCCGACGGTGACCAGCGGATTGAGGAAATAGCCCAGGCTGGCGGCGAGCACATGCCCGGCGTTCACCGCCCAGACATAGGTCAGCCAGTTCATGCCGATCAGGACGGCCGATGCGGCGAGGGCCGAAAGAAGCCGCCGGTCGCGCAATATCGTAACCAACTCGACAAGGTTGCGCCGCATCAGCAATAGCGCCAGGATCAACAGCAGCGACCAGAGCACGCGCTGGCTGACGATCTCCACCGCATTCACATGATGCAGCAGCTTGAAATAGATCGGCAGCAGCCCCCAGGCGCAGTAGGCGGCCACCGCCGCGATGAGGCCGCGGCGGGCCGCCTGTTCCGATGGCGGGGAGGAATTCAGAGGATGCCTCCGCCCAGGAACAGCCGCAGCGCACCGAAGGCCGCCACGACCAGACAGAAATTGCGCCCGCCATTTCTGGTCGAGAACATGCCGACAAAGGCGCCCAGCAGCGCGACCGGCACCAGCAGCCAGTTGAGCGCTCCCAGCAGCGGAAAGACCGCCGGGATCATCAGGATCAGGGTGACGAGGCCGATCAGAGCTGACAGGATATTGAGCATGGTTGCACAAATGGCGTGTCGGCAAGCCCAGGGCAAGGCGGACGGCCGGGCCAGTTGGCAGAGACTGGCCCGCCCCAAGATCGAATTTCCGGATTCACCAATATCCCTAACGGAAAATTAACCTTTGCTCTTCATCCCCTGTTTACGAAGGAGTGAAGCCATGGCGCCTGTGCGGTCTTTCTATGTTCTGGCGATGCTTGTCGCCCTGCCGCTGGCGGGTTGCGGCAAGAAGGAGGATGATCTGAACGCGCTCGACGCCCAGCTCACCAATAATGCGGTGGACGCGCTCGCCAACCAGATCGTGGTCGATCCGCGGCTCGCCGGCCAGCCGCAGCGTACCGCCAAACTCCCTGCGCTGAAGGGCGAAGCCGCGGCTGCGCTGGCGGCATCCGTCAAGCTCGCCGGCGGCACGCTGCTCGCCACGCCTGCGCCGGCCGAAGGGGAGGCGAAGGAATCCGAATCGTCGCTCGCCGCCGTCGCCAGCGAGCAGAAGAAGCCGGGCGGCAACGCCTTCTGCCGCGAGCGACTCATCCATGGTGCGCAATGGGCCAGCCGTCTGCCGGAACCGTTCACCGTCTATCCGGGCGCGCAGCTGACGGAAGCGGCGGGTGCGGAAAAGGACGGATGCACGCTGCGCGCGGCGACATTCGTGACCCCTGTTCCATGGCAGAGCGTGATGGACTTCTACTATACCCAGGCGCGCCGCGCGGGTTTCGATGCCGAACACAAGGTTATGGGCGGCGACCATGTACTGGGCGGCTCGCGCAAGGATGACGGCAGCGCCTTCCTGCTCCTGTTCACGCAAGCGGCCGACGGCAAGACGAGCGTGGACGTGCTGGCGGATAACGGCCGATAAGGGGGCCGGCAGCACGGAGAAGGCCGCGTTCCGCCATCCCTCACCACCACCAATAGCCTAATCCGCGAACAGCAGGACAGGCGTTTCCAGCAACTTCCGCACCGCCTGGACGAAGCTCGCCGCGTCCCAACCGTCGACTACCCGATGGTCGCAACTGATCGACAGGTTCATGAGCTTGGCGGGCACTACTTCACGGCCCCGGAAGACCGGCCGCTCGATAATGCGATTCGGTCCGATGATCGCCACTTCCGGCCGGTTGATGACCGGCGTCGTCGCCACCCCGCCCAGCGGCCCCAGCGAGGTGAGGGTCAGCGTCGAGCCGGACAGTTCCTCCGACTTCGCCTTGCCCGTGCGGGCCGCGTCGGCCAGCCTTTTTATCTCCGCCGCGAGCTGCCAGACATTGCGGTCCTGCGCATCGCGGATCACCGGCACCATCAGCCCAGCGTCGGTCTGGGTCGCGATCCCCATATGCACGGCGCCGTAGCGCGTCACCACGCCCGCCTCATCGTCATAGCGCGCGTTCAGCATGGGAAATTCGGGCAGGGCGCGGCAGATCGCCACGATCAGCAGCGGCAGCAGGGTGAGCTTCGGCTTGTCGCCGCGATGGGCATTCAGTTGCTCGCGGGTTTCCTCCAGCGCGGTGACGTCGATCTCCTCCACATAGGAGAAATGCGGGATGGCGCGTTTGGAGGCCGCCATGTTCTCCGCGATGCGGCGGCGCAGGCCGATGACCTTGACCTCCTCGTCGGCGCGCCTTCCTGAGCGCCCGGCCGGCCGATAGCCCTGCCCCGATCCGTAAAGGAGAAAGGCGTCGAGATCGGAATGGCGGATATGATCGCCGCCCGGCTTCACCTGGGAAAGGTCGATGCCCAGTTCCCTGGCGCGGGCCCGAACGGCGGGCGAAGCCAGCACATCGGCCTTCGCAGCCGTCCTCCCCTGCTGGGAGAGGTTAGCGGAGGGCATGGGCGCGGCCGGCCTTTCCTCAGCAACGGCTGGGGCAGGATCGCCCCGCTCGCCGCCCTCCCCCCCCGCTTCAGGCAGGGGCGCCGTGATCGCGGGCGGCGGAGCTGCCTCGACGTTGGGAGCAGACGCTTCGCCTTCTCCTTCCGTCTCGATCTCCACCAACATGGAACCGATGGCGATCTGCTGTCCCGGCTCCCCGGCCAGCCGGACCACCGTGCCGGCAACCGGCGATTCCATTTCCACCGTCGCCTTGTCGGTCATCATGTCGGCGATCGGCTGGTCTTCCTCGACCCGGTCGCCGACCTTCACATGCCAGCCGACGATCTCCGCTTCCGCAATGCCTTCACCGATGTCCGGCAACCTGAACGTAAAAAGCGCCATGACAGCCCCTCAATCCTTCAAAATCTTGTTGATGGCCTCGCGAATTCGCACCGGGCCGGGGAAATAGGCCCATTCCAGACTGTGCGGATAAGGCGTGTCGAAACCGGTGACGCGCTCGATCGGCGCTTCGAGATGGTAGAAGCACCGCTCCTGCACCTGCGCCATCAACTCCGCGCCAAAGCCGCTTGTCCGCGTGGCTTCATGCACGATCAGGCAACGCCCGGTTTTCCGCACCGACCGCTCGATCGCCTGGATGTCCAGCGGCACCAGCGTGCGCAGGTCGAGGATTTCCGCATCCACGCCCATTTCGGCAACCATATTCTCGACCACATGAACCATCGTGCCATAGCAGATTATGGTCAGCGCCTCGCCCGCCCGCGCCACCCGCGCCTCGCCCAGGCTTATGCGATAATAGCCCGTTGGCACCTGCGCCTGCGCATGTCCCGCCCAGCTCTTGGCCGGCGCGTCGTAATGGCCGTTGAACGGCCCGTTGTAGATGCGCTTGGGTTCGAAGAAGATCGTGGGATCATTATCCTCTATGGCCGCGATCAACAGGCCCTTGGCGTCATAGGGCGTCGACGGGATCACCGTCTTCACGCCCGACACATGGGTGAAGATGCCTTCGGGCGACTGGCTGTGCGTCTGCCCGCCGAATATGCCGCCGCCAAAGGGCGAGCGCACCGTCATGGGCGAGATGAACTCCCCCGCCGATCGGTAGCGGAGCCGCGCCGCTTCCGACACAAGCTGGTCCAGCGCGGGATAGATATAGTCGGCAAACTGGATTTCCGGCACTGGCCTCAGGCCATAGGCGCCCATGCCAACCGCGACGCCGATAATGCCGCATTCGGTGATCGGCGTATCGAACACGCGATTCTTGCCATATTTCTGCTGCAAGCCCGCCGTTGCGCGGAAGACGCCGCCGAAATAGCCGACATCCTCGCCCATCACGACGACGTCGGGGTCGCGCTCCATCATCACGTCCAGAGCGCTGTTGATCGCCTGGATCATGTTCATCTGCACCGTATCGCCGTGGGTTTCCGTAACCGCTTCGCTCATCATGTCGCTCACAGGCCGGCTGCCTTCCATTCGTCGAGCATCTGCTGCTGCTGCTCGCGCAGGTGCCAGGGCATTTCCTCGAACACATCCTCGAACATCGATTCCATCGGGTGGTGCAGGCCGTGGCCGAGGATGCCGTTCTTCTCCGCTTCCCGCGCCGCGTCGCGGACCGTTTCGGCCAGTTCCCTGTCCATCGCCGCATGCCGCTCCTCGTCCCAGATGCCGAGCGCGATGCAATGTTTCCGCAGCCGTGCGATGGGGTCGCCCAGCGGCCAGTGGCTCGCCTCGTCGGCGGAACGATAGGCGCTGGGATCGTCCGACGTGCTGTGCCCTTCGACCCGATAGGTGAAATGTTCGATCAGGGTCGGGCCCGCATTGGCCCGTGCCCTGTCGGCGGCCCAGCGCGTCGCGGCATAGACCGCCAGCGCATCGTTGCCGTCGACCCTGAGGCCGGCAATGCCATAGCCGATGGCCCGCGCCGCGAAGGTCGTCGCTTCGGCTCCCGCAAAGCCCGAAAAGCTGCTGATCGCCCACTGGTTGTTCACGACATTCATGATCACGGGCGCGCGATAGACGCTGGCAAAGGTGCAGGCCGAATGGAAGTCGCCCTCCGCCGTGGACCCTTCCCCGCACCAGGTCGCCGCGATCCGCGTGTCGCCCCGCGCCGCGCTGGCCATGGCCCAGCCCACGGCCTGCGGATATTGGGTCGTGAGGTTGCCGGAAATGGAGAAGAACCCCGCCTCCCGCGCTGAATACATGATGGGAAGCTGGCGCCCCTTCAGCCTGTCGCCCTTGTTCGAATAGATCTGGTTCATCATGTCGACGATGGGCCAGCCACGCGCGATCAATATCCCCTGCTGGCGATAGCTGGGGAAGCACATGTCATCGCTGGCCAGTGCAGCCGCGGCGCCGATCGACACGGCTTCCTCACCCGTCGACTTCATGTAGAAGCTGGTCTTGCCCTGCCGCTGCGCGCGGAACATGCGCGCGTCGAACGCCCGGGTCAGCGCCATGGCCCGCAGCATCTTCAGCAGCGTTTCGGGCGGCAGCTTCGGATCCCAGGGGCCGACCGCCGCCCCTTCCTCGTCCAGCACCCGGACCAGCCCATAGGCAAGGTCGCGCATGTCGCCCGGCTGCGCGGTCTCGTCCGGCCTTGGCTGCGCACCCGCGGGCGGAATGTCGAAATCGCTGAAATCGGCGGTGTCGCCCGGCCTGAATTTCGGCTCCGGCACATGCAGCCGAAGCGGCGGCAGATTACGCCCCGCCCCTTCCATTCCGGCGTCCGAATCGATCCGGTCGCTCATCCTGCCTCCTTTTGTGCATTGCAATAATATTGCTCAGTGCAATTATTATATTACAACACCCGCAAAGGCAAGCCTTACTGACCCATTTGGCCGCGCCTCGTCCTCCGCTAGACGGCGACCGGGGCGGCGATATGCCTTTGCGGCGCATAATCGACCACTTCGAAATCCTCGATCCGATAGTCGAAAATGCTCGAAGGCCGACGGTTGATCCGCAATTTGGGGCTGCCCGATGGAATTCGCTCGATCTGCTCCTCCACCAGCGCGGCATGGTTGAGGTAGAGATGCACGTCCCCGCCCTGCCAGACGATCTCGCCTGCCTCCAGTTCGCATTGCTGCGCCAGCATCCGGGTGATCATCGACAGGCCGAAGATATTGAAGGCGAATCCCAGCCCCAGATCGCAGCTCCGCTGGAACAGCAGCCCGTTCAGGCGCCCGTTCGCCACCTGGAACTGATAGGTCATATGGCAGGGCGGCAGCGCCATGCGCGATACTTCCGCCACGTTCCAGCCAGTGAACAGCAAACGCCGCGATCCGGGACTGGTCCGGATCGCCTCGACCAGATCGGCAATCTGGTTATGTCCCTGCGCGGCCCGGCGGTAGAGCCCATCCCCGACCTCCTCATAGCGCGGCCAATTCACCCATTGCGCGCCATAGACCGGCCCGAGATCGCCCCAACGCGCCGCGAAAGCCTCATCCTCGACGATCCGCGCCTCGAACGCACCGCGGTCGATCTCCTCGTCCGTGGCCCGGCGATAGCTGTCGAGCGGCCAGTCGGTCCAGATATGCACGCCCTGCCGCACCAGTTCGCGAATGTTGGTGTCGCCGGTCAGGAACCAGAGCATCTCCCGCGCCGCGACTTTCCAGTAGACCCGCTTGGTGGTGAGCAGCGGCACCGCATCGTCGGCCAGGGAGAAGCGCATCGTCGCGCCCAATATCGACCGCGTGCCCACGCCCGTCCGGTCGATCCGCTCATCCCCATGCCGCCAGATCTGCCGCATCAGGTCCAGATATTGCTGCTCATAATGGGGCGGGAAGGATGCCATGCGGACACTTTCATGATTCTGGCGAATGTCCCCTCCTGTAGCGAAGCGGCCCGCCGACGCCAAATGCTGCGAAACGGATCAAATTGTCCGCCATCCGGTCGGAAAGGGATCAGCCTTCCCCTACCGCTCACGCGGCGCAAGCCCATTCTGCCGCGCATGCGTGAATGCGTTTCCCTAAACCTCCTTGTCCTGGACGAGGAATGGCGCCCACTCCACCGGCTGCGCGCCGATCAGGACTGGCACTGCACCGTGGGCGCGCTGCTGCGATGGGAAAGCCATTGGCTGGCGATCGAACAGCAACGGCCGGGCAGCCCCCTTCCCCGCTGGGCCGACATCCGGCTGACCCGGACCCTGTCGAAACGCCTGCGGCCGATCGAGATCGCGCTGGCGGACCATGTGATCCACACCGGAAAAGGCCGTTTCAGCTTCCGCCAGGCGGGGCTTTTATAGGCTGCCCAAAAAAAACCGCATCGGCCGCTTGCCAGCCGGAAAAGCCGCCTCTATAGGCTGCGGCCTGCCCAGCGGGACCGCCTCGAAACGGACCCGCTATCGGTCGGGGAGTAGCTCAGCCTGGTAGAGCACTGTCTTCGGGAGGCAGGGGCCGGAGGTTCGAATCCTCTCTCCCCGACCATCATCCTTGTCGGAAAATGCATGGCTTTTCGCGACAACTTGCTCCCACGGCGCAATCCATGAAAAATCAGCCGACGACGATCGAAATGGACGAGTTCGATCGGAAGATCGTCGCCGCCCTGGTCGAGGATGGCCGCATCACAGTCACCGATCTTGCCCAGACGGTGGGCCTGTCCAAGACGCCCTGTCAGGTTCGCCTGCGTCGCCTCATCGACACCGGGGTGATCCGCGGGTTTCGCGCCATCGTCGATCCCGCGAAGCTGGGCATGGACCATGTCGCCTTTGCGGAGGTGAAGCTGTCCGACACGCGCGAAAAGGCGCTGGATGAGTTCAATGCCGCCGTCCGCCGCATTCCCGAGGTCGAGGAATGCCATATGATCGCCAGCAGCTTCGATTATCTGCTGAAGGTGAGGACCGCCGATATCCGCCGTTACCGCGCCGTGCTGGGGGAGAAGATCTCCAGCCTGCCCCATGTCGCCAGTACCTCCACCTATGTCGCGATGGAAACCGTGCTGGATGCGGGCGGCCATCCCCGGAACAGGGGTCGCGCCTGACCGGTCCGGAAGCGGGTTGGAGGATTTTGCTTAGTATCGGGCGAGCTTCCCGTTACCATTACGCCCATGGAACCGAGAAGCTCTAGGCGGCAACGCAACGCCCCTACCATCAACGATGTTGCGAAACATGCGGGTGTGTCGCCCATGACGGTGTCCCGCGTCATCAACGGCGAACAGATCGTGAGAAGCGCCACCAAGGAAAAGGTGGAAGCGGCCATCGCGGCGCTCAACTATTCGCCCAGCGCCGCCGCGCGCAGTCTGGCGGGCGGGGACGAAACCCGTATCGGCCTGCTCTACAGCAACCCGTCGGCCTCCTATCTGAGCGAATTCCTGGTCGGCAGCCTGGACCAGGCCAGCCGCAGCGGGGTCGATCTGGTGGTGGAGAAATGGGATGAGGAAACCGCCATCGACACGGTGGTCGACCATCTGTTGCGCGGCCGGATCAACGGAGTCATCCTTCCGCCCCCATTGTGCGATCATCAGGCCATGAAGGATGCGCTGAAGGCGGCGGACATCGTCGCGGTCGCGGTCGCCACCGGGGAAGCGCCAGCAGACATGTCGGCCGTCAGCATCGACGACCATGCCGCGGCGCTGGCGATGACGCGCCATCTGATCGCGCTGGGCCATCGCCGCATCGGCTTCATCAAGGGCCACCCGAACCAGAGCGCCAGCCAGCGCCGGTTCGAAGGCTATGGCGATGCGCTGGCGGAGGCGGGTATCGAGCCGGACGAGACGCTGGTCGAGCAGGGTTATTTCACCTATCGCTCCGGACTGGATGCGGCGGAACGCATTCTGGCGCTGCCCGAGCCGCCGACCGCGATCTTCGCCAGCAATGACGACATGGCGGCGGCGGCCGTCGCCATCGCCCATCGCAGCGGACTGGACGTGCCGGGCGACCTGACCGTCTGCGGCTTCGACGATACGTCGCTGGCGACCACGATCTGGCCCGAACTGACGACGATCCGCCAGCCGATCAGCGCCATGTCACGTGCCGCCGTCGAATTGCTGGTGCGGCAGATCAAGGCGCGCAAGGGCAAGTCGGGGGAAAAGCCTTCGCATCTGCTGCTCGATTATGAGCTGATCCGGCGGCAGTCGGACGCCGTTCCGCATTGACGGCTTTTCCGTCATGAGGGCCGGGTTCTAGCGCGGCAGCGATCCACCAGGGCTGCACCGTGCTCCTGCTTTCACAGGATCACGGAACGGGCAGGCCCGGCACGGCTTGCCGGGCCTGTTCGATCCTATTCCCCGAACACCCGGCGGAAGATCGTGTCGACCTGGCGGAAGTGATAGTCGAGGTTGAACTTCTCTTCGATCTGCTCCGCCGTAAGCGCGGCCGCAACGTCGGGGTCGGCCTTCAGCAGTTCCATCAGCGATAGCTGGCCGTCCGATTCCCAGACCTTCATCGCGTTGCGCTGGACATAGCGGTAGCTGTCCTCCCGCGAGACGCCCGCCTGCGTCAGCGCCAGCAGCACCCGCTGCGAGTGGACCAGGCCGCCCATCTTGTCGAGATTCTTCATCATCCGCTCAGGGTAGACGAGCAGCTTGTCGATGACGCCCGTCAGCCGGCCCAGCGCGAAGTCGAGCGTGATGGTGGCGTCGGGACCGATATAGCGCTCGACCGACGAGTGCGAAATGTCGCGCTCATGCCACAGCGCCACATTCTCCATCGCCGGCAGGGCATAGCTGCGCACCATGCGGGCAAGGCCGGTCAGATTCTCGGTCAGCACCGGATTGCGCTTGTGCGGCATGGCGGAACTGCCCTTCTGGCCGGGCGAGAAATATTCCTCCGCCTCCAGCACCTCGGTGCGCTGAAGGTGGCGGACCTCGACGGCGAGCCGCTCGATGGAGGAGGCGATCACGCCCAGCGTGGCGAAGAACATCGCATGGCGGTCGCGCGGGATGACCTGCGTCGACACCGGCTCGATGGCAAGGCCCAGCTTTTCCGCGACATGTTCCTCGACGCGGGGGTCGATATTGGCGAAGGTGCCGACCGCGCCGGAAATGGCGCAGGTCGCGACTTCGGCACGGGCGGCGATCAGGCGCGCCTTGCAGCGGCTGAACTCCGCATAGGCCTCTGCCATTTTAAGGCCGAAGGTCACCGGCTCCGCATGGATGCCATGGCTGCGGCCGATGGTCGGGGTCAGCTTATGCTCATAGGCCCGGCGCTTGATGACCTCCAGCAGCTTGTCGAGATCCTCGATCAACAGGTCGGCGGCGCGGCTCAACTGCACGGCAAGGCAGGTATCGAGCACATCGCTGGACGTCATGCCCTGATGCATGAAGCGGGCTTCGTCGCCCACCTGCTCCGCAACCCAGGTCAGGAAGGCGATGACGTCATGCTTGGTCACGGCCTCGATCGCGTCGATGGCCGGCACGTCGATCGCGGGCTCGGTCGCCCACCAGTCCCAGAGCGCCTTGGCCGCGGATTCCGGCACGACGCCCAGTTCGCCCAGCTTTTCGGTCGCATGCGCCTCAATCTCGAACCAGATTTTAAAGCGGGCTTCCGGCTCCCAGAGGGCGGTCATTTGCGGGCGGGCGTAACGGGGGACCATCGGGCGAATCCTGCGTGCATGAGTTGAATGTCGCTGCGCCGCCTAGCAGCACCGCCTTTCCGGGGCAAATCGACCGCGAGAGCGGGGCAGGAAGCGCCGCTTTCCCGTACTTCATCCCATTAATGGCAGGATCGGGCGGCGAAACGACGCGAATCGGAAGATGAGTGGAGCGGCATGAACAAAAAGTCAGGAACCACATGTTTTATCTGGCTATTACCCCATGTGAAATACGGACGATCGGTTCTGGAGCAGATGATGATCCGCGCATTTCTTCTGACGGGCGCCTTCCTGGCCGCAACGCCCGCCCTTGCGCAGGCGGGGGCAGCCGCGCCGCAGGAAGCCGCTCCGGCCTCGCCGCAGGGGAATGAGGCCCAGCCCGCCGCGTCGGGCGATGCGGTCGCATCCATCGTCGATACGGAATTTCCGGCCTATGACCAGAATCATGACGGGCAGCTCGACAAGGCGGAATTTTCGCGCTGGATGGTGGCGCTCAAGGATCAGGAGCTGAAGGCGACGGGCCAGTCCCTTCCGCCCGCCGAAGTGACCGCCTGGGCCGACGGCGCCTTCGTCACCGCCGACGCGGACAAGAGCATGTCGGTCAGCAAGCCGGAACTGATCGCCTATCTGAGCGGCAGCGCGGCATAGGATAATTCCCCGTCCGAGCGGGGACAGAGCCCTGGAAGGGTCGCATCATGAGGCGGCATGGAGCGAAGGCCATGCCGCCTCCTTTTTTTCCGCTTTCCCGGAGGGAGCTTCAGCCCCGTTTCTTGTTCGCGTAGAGCAACGCCGCGACGATGGCGGCCGATCCTATGCCGACGGCCGTTCCCATCCAGACCGCCTTGCCCGCCGATTTGCGCGCTGCGGAGGCCATGTCGGACGTCTCGGCGGTGGAGGCAGGGGCGGCGGCGCCGCTATCGGGCGCTTCTTCGGTCGGCTTCGTCATGGTGATTCCCGATATGCAACAAAGCACAGGCGCAGAAAAGGCGAATGCGGCAAAAATCCGCCCAAGCGCCGTGTGGGACGCGGGAACCCGCTCTCCCTTCGCACCGATGCGACAGCAAAAATCCGGAGCGTAAGGTCCCCGTCGGATTTGACGCAGGCCGTCCTAATGCGCCGGCAGCGGCTGATGCGCCTCGCCCCAGCCGCGCAGGTCCCGCGAAGAGGCGCGGTCCAGCAGGACGGCAGCATCCTTCACCGTGAAATGCGCGGCGCTGTCGATCCCGTCCAGCTCTTCCCAGGTGACGGGGGCGGCGACGGAAGCCGGCTCGCGGGCACGCACCACATAGGGCAGCACAGCCGTGGCGCCGCGCTGGTTGCGCAGCCAGTCGATGAAGATGCGGCCCTTGCGCTTCGCCTTGCTCATCGTTGCGGTGAAGCGGTCCGGTTCCTGGGTGGCGAGGGCGCGGGCGAAGCGGTCCGCGAAATCCTTGACCTCCGGCCATTGCGCCTGCGGCGTCAGCGGCACGACGACGTGGATGCCCTTGCCGCCGGACAGCATGGCGAAGCTGGTGAGGCCCAGATCCTCCAGCGCCCGCCGGATGTCCCGCGCGGCCATCTTCACATCCTCGAAGTCCAGCCCCTCGTCGGGATCGAGGTCGAAGATCATGCGATCCGGCCGCTCGACATCCGCAACACTGGCCCCCCAGCCATGAAATTCGATCGCGCCCATCTGGACGCAGGCCAATAATCCCTCGCTATCCTCGATATAGAGATAATCCTCCTCATTCCCTTCCTTCTCGCGGATCGGGACATGTTTGACATGATCGCCAAAGCTGCCGCTGTCATGCTTCTGGAAGAAGCATTTCTTCGCCCGGCCCTGCGGACAGCGGACCAGGCTGATCGGCCGGCGGGCGATCCAGGGCAGCATCGCCGCGCCCATGCGGGCGTAATAATCGGCCAGTTCGCCCTTGGTGATCTTCGCCTCCGGAAAGATCAGCCGGTCGGGATTGCTGATCCGGATCGAGCTATGGGCTTCGGGCGTCGGCATGGCTTCCTCGCGTCGAACGTCGCTGGCTGCCTTGTCCTCGCGCAGGCCAAGGAAGCTGGCATGGCGGACGATATTCTCCGCCGTGAATTCGGCAAAGGCGATTTCAGCGACCAGATCGGGGCGAACCCATTGGGCGCCTTTGCTTTCGCTGCGCGGCACGCTGAGCGCGGCGGCCTTGCGCCCGCGCTTGCCCAGGGCGGCGATCAGTCCGGCGCTGTTGGCCGCGTTGAAGCCCGTGCCGACCTTTCCCGCATAGACCAGGCCATCCCCTTCCCGTTGGCCAAGCAGCAGGTTGCGGATGGACCGGCCGCTGGCGCTGCTGGGGGTCCAGCCGACGATGACGAATTCCTGACGGCGGGTGCATTTGACCTTCAGCCAGTTCTTCGTGCGCGCACCGCGATAGGCGGCGTCGGCGCGCTTGGAAATAATCCCCTCCTGCCCTGCGCCGCACATGGCGTGGAACAGCTTTTCCCCGGCGCCGACGACGTGATCGCCGACATGGACATGGGCGGAACCCTCCCCCAACAGGCCCGCCAGCTTTTCCTTGCGGCCGATATTGGGCATGGCGGTCAGATCCTGCCCGTCCAGATGCAGCAGGTCGAAGGCGAACAGGTGCAGCGCCGCCTTTCCCTCTCCCTTCAACACCTGCTGAAGCGTGGAGAAATCCGGATTCCCATCGCTGCCGGGGGCGACGATTTCCCCATCGATCAGGGCGGCGGGCAGGTTCATCGCCCCGATTTCCGCCGGCAACGGCGCAAACCGGTCCGTCCAGTCGAGGCCCGACCGCGTAAAGATCTTGACCTTCCCGCCCGATACGGAAACCAGACAGCGATAGCCGTCATATTTGATCTCGTGCATCCAGCCATTGCCCGTGGGCACGGCATCGACCAGCGTCGCCAGTTGCGGCGGCTGGAAGGCCGGCATGCGGCCCGTCCCTGCCCTGGCGCGCCTTTTCGCCGGGACGGCGCGGTCGGCCTGCGCCATCGCCGCGTCAAAGGCTTTTCCCCTCTTTCCCTTCAGCGACATGGGCGGCGTGCCGGCGGCGATTTCCGCCATGGTGCGACCGCTCCTGATGCTCGTCAGCTCACGCGCGGTCAGTTCGTCCGCGCTGCCGGCATGGGCATCCTCGATCTTGCGCAGCAGCCAGTTTTCTCCCTTTTCCCTGCCCCGCGGCTTAAGTCGGATCAGCAGCCATTCGCCCCGCATCCGCTGCCCGTGCAGGATGAAATGGAGATGCCCTTTTTCGATGTCGCTCGCGCTCTTGCCCGAAACGGGTTCCCATGTGCCCTCGTCCCAGAGCATCACGGTGCCGCCGCCATATTCCCCCTTGGGAATGGTCCCCTCGAACGTCGCATAGGACAGCGGATGATCCTCCGTGCGGACGGCCAGCCGCTTGTCCGCGGGATCGATGCTGGGGCCGCGCGTCACTGCCCAGCTCTTGAGCACGCCATCCATTTCCAGGCGGAAGTCATAATGCAGGCGGGTCGCATCGTGCTTCTGCACGATGAAGCCGTTGCCGTTGCCGTGGCTGCGTGCGCGCTTGCCCGCCGGCTCGCGGGTGCGGGTGAAATCGCGCTTGCGGTTATAGGTGCTGAGCGGATCGGCATCGGCCATGGGTCAGGCCCGTTTTCGGCTGGCCGGCTTGGCGGGGGTCTTTCGCGTCGTGGCCTTGGCGGGCGCCTTGGCGGCAGGCGCCTTCTTCGCCGCCGGTTTCGCGGCGGAAGAAGCCGCGCCGGAACCGACCGACTTCTTGAGCGCCGCCATCAGGTCGATCACATTGCTGCCGCGCGGAGCCGCGCCCTCCTCTTCCTCCTCTATGACGCGGCGGCCCTTCGACTTCTTCTTCTTTTCGATCAGCCTTTCCAGCGCGTCCACATAGCGGTCGTGGAAGCTGTCGGGCTTGAAGGGCGCGGTCTTCTTCTCGATCAGCGTCTCGGCAAGGTCGAGCAGCTCCGCGTCGGGCTTCGCATCCTCTATGTCGCGGAAATAGCTCTGGGCGCGGTTCACCTCATCGGCATAGCGCAGCGTTTCCAGAACCATGCCCCGGCCGCAAGGCTTCAGCGAGACGATATATTCCCGGCCCCGCATGGCAAGCTGGCCCAGCCCGACCTTCTTCGTCCGCCGCAGCGCCTCCCGCAGGACGATGAAGGCTTCCTCCGCCAGATCGTCCGCGGGCACGACATAATAGGGCCGCTCATAATAGAGGACATCGATCTCGCTGGCGTCGACGAACTGGGTGAGTTCGAGCGTCTTCTTGCTCTCCAGCTTCACCGCGTCGATCTCGTCGGGCTGAAGCAGCACATAGTCGCCCTTGGACAGCTCATAGCCCTTGACGATGTCCTCCGGATCGACCGGACCCAGGCCCGGAACGGTCTTTTCATACCGGACGCGCTTGCCGCTGGGCTGGTGTATCTGGTGGAAGGCGATCTGCGCGCCGGACTTGGTGGCGGCATAGATCTCCACCGGAATGGATACCAGCGCCAGACGAATCTGCCCCTGCCAATATGCGCGAGCGGCCATGAGCGTGCTGCCTCCTTTTTCAGGAGGAAATGCGCGGGCGATGGGGCGGTTCCGCGGCTACGACTCCCAGCACCCTTGACTTCGACCGCCAGTCGTGGTGGTAGCGCTATCAATAACGGACGTTCTTAGGAGTCGATGATGCCGGGGGTCTCCACTTTGCTCGATTGCCTTCCCGCCGACTGGCGGTCTGGCCTGTTCCTTGGCCGCGTGGAAACAGCGGAGGGCCCAACCCCCATATTGGTCGAAGGCGGCATCGCCTATGACATGAGCCGCGTCGCCCCCACTGTCGCGCAACTGGCCGAAATGCTGCCTGCCGCCAGGACCGCCAATGGCGTGGCGCTGGGCGTGCTGGATAGGCTGGACCTGCCGCTGCTGAGCCCGGTCGACCTGCAATGCGTCAAGGCCTGCGGCGTGACCTTCGCCTTTTCCGCCATCGAACGGGTGATCGAGGAACAGGCGCGCGGCGAAGCAGGCGCGGCGGCGGAAATCCGGGCGCGGCTTGAGGAGCGGGTCGGCGGGTCGATCCGCGCCGTCGTGCCGGGTTCGGCCGAGGCGGCGGCGCTCAAGCAGGCGCTGATCGAAGACGGGCTCTGGTCGCAATATCTGGAGGTCGCCATCGGCCCGGATGCCGAAGTGTTCACCAAGGCGCCGGTGCTCTCGACGGTGGGCGCGGGCGCGGAGATCGGCATCCGTTCCGATTCCAACTGGAACAATCCGGAGCCGGAGATCGTGCTGATCGTCGATGCCGGCGGCCGGACCGTCGGCGCGACGTTGGGCAACGACGTCAATCTGCGCGATCTGGAGGGTCGTTCCGCCCTGCTGCTGGGCAAGGCCAAGGACAATAATGCATCCTGTTCGCTGGGGCCGCTCGTCCGGCTGTTCGACAATGATTTCACCATCGATGACGTGCGCAACGCTGTGGTCGAACTCACCATCGACGGCCCGGAAGGCTACAGGCTGGAAGGCACCAGCAGCATGAACCAGATCAGCCGCGATCCGCTGGAACTGGTGCGTCAGACGCTTTCCGAGCATCAATATCCCGACGGTCTGGCCCTGTTCCTGGGCACGCTGTTCGCACCCGTCCAGGATCGCGACGAACCGGGACGCGGCTTCACCCACAAGGTGGGCGACATCGTCGCCATCTCCACCCCGCGCCTGGGACGGCTGGTGAACCGGGTCGTGACGTCGAAGCAGGCGGCGCCGTGGAAATTCGGACTTGCCGCGCTGATGGCCAATCTCGCCAAGCGGGGCCTGCTCGCATGAGCGGCGCCATCTATCCCAGCCTGAAGGGCAAGCGCGTCTTCATCAGCGGCGGCGGCAGCGGAATCGGTGAAGGGCTGGTCGAAGCCTTTGCCGCGCAGGGAGCCAGGGTCGCCTTTTGCGACATTGCGCAGGAAGAAGGCCGGGCCGTCGCGGAACGGCTGAAGGACGCGGATTTCGCGCCCGTCTTCCACCCCTGCGACCTCAGGGACATCGAAGCCGTGCAGGCCATGATCGCCACGGTGGAAGCGCAGCTTGGCGGCGTCGACATATTGATCAACAATGCGGCCAATGACGACCGCCACGGCATCGAGGATGTCACGCCCGCCTATTGGGACGAGCGCATGGCGGTGAACCTGCGCCACCTCTTCTTCGCGGCGCAGGCGGTGGCCCCGGCGATGAAGCGCGCGGGCGGCGGGGTGATCCTGAACTTCGGGTCGATAAGCTGGCACCTCGCCCTGCCCGATCTGGTGCTGTACCAGACCGCCAAGGCGGCGATCGAGGGGCTGACGCGCAGCCTGGCCCGCGATCTGGGGCGCGACAATATCCGCGTCAACACGATCATCCCCGGCAATGTGAAGACGCCGCGGCAGATGAAATGGTACACGCCCGAAGGCGAGGCGGAGATCGTCGCCGCGCAATGCCTGGACGGACGGATCATGCCGGCGGACGTGGCCGCGCTGGCCATGTTCCTGGCGTCCGACGACGCGCGCATGTGCACGGGGCATGATTATTTCATCGATGCGGGCTGGCGCTGAGGCCATGGCCCCGGTTCCGGAAAGCGTCCTCAGCGTCGGCGCGACCCTGGGCGAAGGGCCCGTCTGGGTGGCGCGGGATGCAGCGCTCTGGTTCGTCGACATCAAGGAGAAGCGCATCCACCGCTTCGACCCCGATCTGGGCGTCGCGCGCAGTTGGGACGCGCCGGGCCAGGTCGGCTGGATCGTTCCGGCGCAGGACGGATCGTTCGCCGTCGGGCTCCAGTCCGGCGTGCACCGCTTCGATCCCGATGCCGCCGGCTTCACGCTGCTGCACGCGCCGGAGGCCGACCGGCCCGGCAACCGGTTGAACGACGCCACTGTCGATCCGGCGGGCGGCCTGTGGTTCGGGTCGATGGACGATGGGGAGGAGGCCGATAGCGGGCGCTTCTACAGGCTGCACCAGGGCCGGCTGACTGAAAGCGGTCTGCCTCCGGTCTCGATCACCAATGGTCCTGCCGTCTCGCCGGACGGCACGCTGCTCTATCACACCGACACGCTGGGCAGGCGGATCTGGCGCACGCGGATCGCGGCGGACGGCACGCTGCATGATACGGCGTTGTTCGCGGAGATCGAGGATGGCGCCGGCTATCCCGATGGACCGACCGTCGATGCGGAAGGCTGCCTGTGGACCGGGCTGTTCGCCGGCTGGGCCGCGCGGCGGTACGATCCGGCGGGCGGGCTGATGACGGAGGTCCGCTTTCCCGTCGCCAATGTCACCAAGATCGCCTTTGGCGGACCGGACCTGTCGGTCGCCTATGCCACCACCGCACGCAAGGGCTTGACGAGGGACCAGCTTCTCGCGCAGCCCTGTGCCGGTGATCTTTTCGCTTTCGATCCCGGCGCGCGCGGGCAAACATCCTATATTGCAGCCATCTAGAATATAAATCGGAGGAGCAGGAATGTCCGAAGGGAGTGCCGATAAGGTCAATATGGCCTTCATCGCCGCCATCGTCGCCGTGGCGACCATCGGCGGGTTCATGTTCGGTTATGACAGCGGCGTCATCAACGGCACGCAAAAGGGGCTGGAAAGCGCCTTCGACCTCGGCAAGCTGGGCATCGGCGTCAATGTCGGCGCCATCCTGGTGGGCTCCTCCATCGGCGCGTTCCTGGCGGGGCGCATGGCCGACCTGATCGGACGGCGCGGGGTGATGATGCTGTCGGCCGCGCTGTTCCTCGTCAGCGCGATATTGGCGGGGGCGGCGGGATCGTCCGTCATCTTCATCGTCGCGCGCATCGTCGGCGGCCTGGGGGTCGGCGCGGCGAGCGTGATCTCCCCGGTCTATATTTCCGAAGTCACTCCGGCGGCGGTGCGCGGCCGTCTCTCCAGCGTGCAGCAGGTGATGATCATCTCCGGCCTGACCGGCGCGTTCGTCGCCAATTTCGTGCTGGCGCGCTATGCCGGCGGATCGACGGCGCAGCTGTGGCTGGGCTTTCCCGCCTGGCGCTGGATGTTCTGGCTCCAGGCCATTCCGGCCGCGATCTACTTCCTGGCGCTGCTGGTGATCCCGGAAAGCCCCCGCTATCTGGTGGCGCGCGGGCAGGAGGAGCGCGCCCAGGCCGTGCTCACCCGCCTGTTCGGCGCCGAAGCCGCATCGCGCAAGGTGGTCGAAATCCGCAACAGTCTGGCCGCCGATCATCACCGGCCCAAGCTCAGCGACCTGATCGACAAGGCCAGCGGCAAGATCCGGCCCATCGTCTGGACCGGCATCGGCCTGGCCGTGTTCCAGCAGCTCGTCGGCATCAACGTCGTCTTCTATTATGGCGCTACCCTGTGGGAAGCGGTCGGCTTCTCGGAGGATTATGCGCTCCAGACCAACATCCTGTCGGGCGTGCTGTCGATCGGCGCCTGCCTTGCCACCATCGCGCTGGTCGACCGGATCGGGCGCAAGCCGCTGCTGCTGATCGGATCGGCGGGCATGGCGGTGACGCTGGCGACCGTCGCCTATGCCTTCTCCACGGCGGTCACGGCGGCTGACGGCTCCGTATCGCTGCCCGGCAATAACGGCGTGATCGCGCTGGTGGCCGCCAATCTCTACGTGATCTTCTTCAACATGAGCTGGGGTCCGATCATGTGGGTGATGCTGGGCGAGATGTTCCCGAACCAGATCCGGGGATCGGGGCTTGCCGTGTCCGGCTTCGCGCAGTGGATCGCCAATGCGCTGATCTCCGTCAGCTTCCCGGCGCTGGCGGTGTCGCCCGGCCTGGCGATCACCTATACCGGCTATGCCTTCTTCGCCGCCGTCTCCTTCTTCTTCGTTCGCGCCCTGGTGCATGAGACGAAAGGCCGCGAGCTTGAGGACATGGTCGGCTGAGCGGCCTGATCGCCCTGAAGGCGGGCGCGGTGGAGGCCGTGCTCGCCCCCGCCGTCGGCGGATCGCTGGCGGCGCTTCGCTTCGCGGGGACGGACATATTGCGGACCGCTCCGGCCGACAGCAGCGATCCGTTGCAGATGGCGAGCTTCCCGTTGGTGCCCTATACCAACCGGATCGCCCATGGCCGCTTTCGTTTCGCCGGGCGCGACGTGCGGATGCCGCTCAACTTCGGGGACCATCCGCACAGCCTCCACGGCATCGGCTGGACCTCGGCATGGAGCGTCGCGGCGGCGGCGCAGGACAGCGCGCACCTCACGCACCGATATGACGGCGATGGCGGCTGGCCATGGGCCTATGAAGCGCAGCAGCATTTCACCCTGTCCGACCATGCCATCGAAATGAGCCTGACGCTGCGCAACATCAGCGATGAGGCCATGCCAGCGGGCCTTGGCTTCCACCCCTATTTCCAGGCGGACGAAGACACGTCGCTCCAGTTCCGGGCGGACCGGCTGTGGCTTGCGACAGCCGACATGCTGCCCGTGCGGCAGGTGGCGGCGGATGCGCTCGGCGACTGGTCGGCGGGCGCGCGGGTGCGGGGAAACAGCCTGATCGACAATGCCTATGGCGGCTGGGACGGCAGCGCCACCGTCCGGCGAGGGGATGGGACGCGGGTCGTGCTCAGCGCCGTGGGCGCGTCATGGTTCCATGTCTATCGCCCGCCCCTTTCCCCGGATTTCTGCCTGGAACCTGTCACCCACATGCCCGATGCCGTCAATCGTCCGGCGGGCATGGACAGCATCGAACCGGGCGCGGAAAAGACGCTTTCCCTGCGCATCGCCTTCCCTCCGTCCGACGAAGCGCTTCCGCAGCGCGACAAAATCGCCTAAGCTGCCCGCTCAGCAGCTATAGGAGCGTTGATGCAATTTCTGCGGACTGCCTTCTGGGTCGTCATCGCCGTCGCCCTCGCGCTATTCTGCGTCGCCAATTACACGCGCGTAGAAGTGAATCTCTGGGGCGACCTGGTCATGGAAACGAAACTGCCGGTCCTGCTGATCGGCGCCTATTTGCTGGGTGCGCTGCCCTTCTGGATCATGGCGCGGGCAACCCGCTGGCGCATGAAGCGCAAGCTGGAGAGCACCGAGCGCGCGCTCGTCGCGGCGACCGCCGCCCCCTCGTCTTCCGCCCCTCCATCCCTCGCCGTCGCGGACAACAAGGCCGCGACCCCTACCCTCTCCACCACAGGACCAGCATGACCAGCCCCATATATGTCGCCATCGATACGCCCGACCTGCGCAAGGCCCAGGACCTTGCGCAGCAGGTGCGTCATCATGTGGGCGGGCTGAAGCTGGGCCTCGAATTCTTCTGCGCCCACGGCCATCATGGCGTGCATGAAATGATGAAGTTCGGGCTGCCGGTCTTCCTCGATCTGAAGCTGCACGACATTCCCAACACGGTCGCCAAGGCGGTGCAGGCGCTGCATGTGCTGGAGCCTGCGATCCTGACCGTCCATGCCGCCGGCGGGCGCGCCATGCTGGAGGACGCGAAGGCGGCGGCAGGGGCCAAGACCCGGGTGGTCGCCGTGACCGTGCTGACCAGCCTGGACGACGGCGACCTGCTCGACATCGGCGTGGGCGGCAAGGCCGAGGATCAGGTGGCGCGACTGGCCGATCTGGCGCGCAGCGCGGGGCTGGACGGGATCGTCTGCTCCGGCGAGGAGGTCGCGCTGGCGAAGAAGGCGTGGCCTGACGGGTTCTTCGTGGTTCCGGGCGTGCGGCCGGCAGGCGGCGCGATGGGCGACCAGAAGCGCGCGGTGACGCCGCGCGAGGCGCTGGACCGGGGCGCCTCGATCCTGGTGGTCGGACGGCCGATCAGCCTGGCGGAAAAGCCGGATATTGCAGCGCGGGAGATAGAGGCGACGCTTTAGGCGGCCCGTTCAGGGTCGAAACGTCACGTTCCGTCCGGCGCGAAGAAATGCTGGATCACCTCCCGCGCCAGGCGCGCCGGACGCAGCGTAGAGGCGTCGAGGCAGCACCAGCTCGACTTCACCTCCGCCAGCACTTCCTCGCCACGGCGGATCACCGTTTCGTAGAAGGCGCGCGCGCCCTGCACCTTTTCCAGCAGGACGGTCGCGATGACGTCGTCGTTGAGGAAGGTCGGCTTGCGATAGGTGATCTCATGCTTGAGCGCGACCCATAGATGCTGGGCGACCGCCTCGGTGGGAGCGAGCGCCCGCCAATGGTCGAGTACGGCCGCCTGAACCCATTTCAGATAGCTCGCATTGTTGACATGACCCATGAAGTCGATGTCGTCCGGCTCTATGCCGACGGGATAAAGATGGGGAATGGCGTTGTGCACGGACAGCGTCATAGCAGGTTCGAAGGCAGGGCGACAGGACGGCGCGCCATGCCGTGGGGCGAAGGGGCCGGAACGACCGGCCCCTCCCTCCCGTCAGAAGCGCCAGCCCAGGCTCGCGACGATCTGGTGCCGGTCGGTGTCGATGCCGAATTCGTCGGTCGTCGTGCCGTTGGCGAAGTCGATATGCGCATCCTCATATTTGGAATAGCGATATTCGAGCTTGGCGAAGGTATTGGCGTTGATGGCGCGCTCCACGCCCGCACCGATGCGCCAGCCGTCCAGCTTGAAATTGGTGTCGGTTTCGACATTGGTGTTGCCGGCCAGCACGTCCAGCTTCGTGTTGGTGTAGCCGCCCTTCACATAGACCAGCGTGTTCGGGCTGGCCAATATGCCCGCCCGCGCACCGATATAGAGGTCGCGGCCCTGCTTGACGCGGCCGAAGCCGAACTGGTCGGTGGGGTCCGATCGGCCGCTCTTCGAGGTGGAGTCGGTATATTCGCCCTCGACACCGACGACCGCGCTGCCAAGGTTCACGTCATAGCCGGCGCCCACGCCGTAGAGCAGGCCATCGATCGACTGGTCGTCGCGGCCATTGTCATTGTCCACGCTGCTGCCGGCGCCGGTATGGTCGTAGCCCAGTATCGCCTCGACGCGCGGGCCGGTGAAGGTAGGATTGACGTCCTGCGCCAGAGCGGGGCTTGCGACCGCTGCACCGGTCAGGAGGGTTGCGGCCAGGATCTTACGCATATTCGGGTACTCCACTTTATCTTCTCAATCCCCTGTCAGCCGGGGAGACGGTGAAGTCATGGAAGTCCCTGGAGGTTGCATGAACCTCAGATAAACAACTGAATTTGTGTCCTTTATGCCACAAAACCAGCTCGGTTCGCCGCGTAGCTGAGGCGTGCAGGCGGTGAGTTGATCAACATTCCACGACATTGACGGCCAGTCCGCCAAGGCTCGTTTCCTTGTAGCGGCTCGCCATGTCCTCGCCGGTCTGACGCATGGTTTCTATGACCGCGTCCAGGCTGACGATGTGGCGGCCATCGCCCTGGAGCGCGAGATAGGCCGCGTTGATCGCCTTCACGGCGCCCATGGTGTTGCGCTCGATACAAGGGATCTGCACCAGCCCGCCGATGGGATCGCAGGTGAGGCCGAGATTATGCTCCATGCCGATCTCCGCGGCATTTTCGACCTGCTGGTTGGTGCCGCCCAACACGGCGGCAAGACCTGCGGCGGCCATGGAGCAGGCGACGCCCACCTCCCCCTGGCAGCCCATTTCGGCGGCTGAGATGGAGGCGCGCTTCTTGTAGAGGAAGCCCATGGCCGCCGCGGTCAACAGGAAGCGGCGCTCCCCCTCCCGGTCGGCGCCGGGGACGAAGCGGCGATAATAATGCAATACGGCGGTGAATGAGGAAAATGCCGCCGGGCTCATCGCGTCGATCACGCTGTCGAGGAAGGCTTCGGTTTCCCGCGGCGCGCGCCAGGCCCCCTCGTTGCGCAGGACCAGCGTGGCGATGCTGAGGCCGGTGCTCTCCCCCAGCGCCAGCATTTCCGCGCCGGAGGAGAAGGGATAGGGCTGGACGACATTATGGCCGAGCGGCGCGTCGGCGGCGATCGCCTCCGCGCCCGGCAGGACCGCGCCGCCGCCGACCGAATAATAATCGCGGACCAGCGGCTCCTCCTGCCCGTCGAACCAGGCTGAAAAGCGCATGCCGTTGCTGTGCGCCTCCAGAAACTCTCCCATGCGGAAGAGGAGGTCGGTCGTTTCGTCGAAGGGAACGAAGCGGTCCTCCACGCTGCCCGCACGGATGCGGCGCTCGCTGCGGATGGTGGCGAGGATGTCGGCAATGGCGTCGGGATCGACGCTGTCGGGACGCTGGCCGGAGAGGCCGAGCAGGATCGCCATGTCGGTAGCGTGGCCCCTGCCCGTCAGGGCGAGCGATCCATAGAGTTCGCATTGCACGCGGGCCGGGATGGCGGGCAGCGAGTCAATGAACATCAGCGCGGCGCGCATCGGCCCGACCGTGTGCGAACTGGACGGCCCGATGCCGATGGTGAACAGGTCCATCACGCTGATCGCGGCGGCCGCATCGATGCGGGATTTGGTCACGTTCAATAATCCTTTGAGACACGGACGTTGGCGCTTTCGCGGCCAAGGGTGGAGATGGCGCCGAGCAGCGAGAGCCAGCGCGTGACCTGATATTCGATGCGGGTCGCGGAATAGCCCTGCCCGTCGGTGATCAGTTCCACATAGGTCTTGCGGGTCAGATATTTGCCCGCCGCGATGGAGGTGCCCTGCCCCTGCGTCGGATCGGCGGCGATGATGCGCAGCCGGTCGAGCCCTGCCGCCTTGCGCACGGCGTTGATCGGGTCGAGGCCGCCCTGCCCCTGAAGCGAACCCACGGCCGAGGCGAGTTGCAGCGCTTCGGGCGCGGACAGGTTGGTGATCGACGTGCCGAAGAGGATGCGGGACAGCAGTTCGTCCTGCGGCAGCGCGGGCACGCTGGTGAAGCTGATCACGGGCTTGAGGCCCGTGCCGCCGACATGAATGGTGGCGGTGAGGTCGCTGACATCCGCTTCCGCATCGATGTCGAGCGTCGGGTTGACGGGGGTGCGGCCGTCGAACTGGATCTTGCCTTCCTTGAGGTCGAAGCGGCGGCCGGCAAAGTCGTAGGTGCCGCGGACGAGATCGGCGGTGCCCGCAATGGCCGGGCTCGTGACCGTGCCGCCGATGTCCAGATTGGCGCGCCACTCGCTCTCAAGGCCAAGGCCCGTGACGGTCAGGCGGTTGCGGGCGCGCGCCTTGATCGCAAGGTCCCAGGGAATGCTGGTGCGGGGCCGCTCTATCTCATCGCCGCGACGGTTGATCTCGATCACGCGCAGTTCGGGAATCTGCGCCACGGCGGCGGCGCGCCCCATGGTGAAGCGGCTGCGGTTGAGGATCAGGTCGCCGCCGATGGTGCCGCCCTTGCCGGTGGAGGCGATGGTGATCGGGCCGGTGACGGTGGCGGCGATGTCGTCCCGTTCGAGGAGCGCGGCATTCTCCGCCTGGAGGCGCAGGTCCATGCCGACCCCCGCTATGCCGTTGAAGGTGAAGCTGCCCGTCCCGGTGACCGTGCCGCCATTTTGCGCGGCGGCGCTGAAGCCGGTCATGACGAGTTGCGCGCCGGAGAAGCGGCCCCGCGCCTTGACGCCGTGCAGCCGCATGCCCGTGACGGGGCTGTTGATCGCGGCATTGTCCGTCGCGAGAGATCCCGCGATGACGGGGTCGCCTAGCGTGCCGCGCGCGTCGGCGGTGACGCTGACCGGGCCGGATATGTCCACGATCTCCACCCCCGTGAGGCGCCAGAGCGTGTCGGCGGTGCCATTGTAGCGAAGCTGCGCAAACAGGGACGCGCGGTTGAGCCGCTCGACCAGAGTGCCTTCGGTGCCGAGCGGCATGAGCAGCGCCTGCGCCCGGCCGATGGTCTGGCCGTTCGCAACGAAGATCATGCGGGTGGCCAGACGGTCATGGCTAAGGACCGCGTTGACGCCCGCATCCACGGGACGGGAACTCAGCGACAGGCCGGAGCGGGAAAGGCCGCGCACGCGCAGTTCGGCCTTCCCTGTCGGCATGCCGCCGCGCGTATGCACATAGCTGAGCGAGCCGGTCGCCGTGCCGCCAAGGCCCAGATCGTCATAGGCGATGTCCAGCAGCGAAAGCGGCAGTTTCTGCAGCCGCGCCTCTATGCTGGTGGTCTGGCCGCTGAGTTCGCCGCCAAGCTGGAGCGATCCGCCCGCAAAGCCTATCGATGCGGGGTCCAGGCGCCAGCCGTCCTGGGTGCGGGTGAATATGGCGGGGCGATTGAGCTTGATCGGCCGCTTGTCGATGGTGCCGCCAGCCTGAAGCTGGATGCGATCGGGCGTGACCTGCGCCTCGCCGCTGAGGTCGAAGAGGCGGCCGCGCTGGCCGGAGAGGCTGGCCGTCACCTTGCCGCTGCCGTCGACCAGATCGGCATTGGCCGCAAGGCGGCCGATCTGGATCGCACCGATGCGCAGGCCCCGCGCCTGCGCCGTAGCGCCGACCGTCGTGCCGGAAGGGTCGAGCAGGATCGTGGCATCCAGCCTGCCCCGGCGCACGGCGATGCTGGTCGGGCCGTCGAAACTGGCGTCGGTGGCGGTGAGGGCGAGCTTCAGCTGCTGAACGCCGTTTACAGGGGCAAAGGCGACAGTGCCGGTCACAGGGCCGCTGACGTTCAGCACGCCGTCCAGCCCGCCGGTCACCGGGCGCAGGTCGCCGCTGGCGCTGACGCCCGATGCGGCCACGCGGGCAATGCGCACGATCGCCTGGCCGCCGGGCGGCAGCAGGATCGCGCCGTTGCCGGTGAAGGGACCCAGCGTCGATCCCCCCTCCGCCGTGAAGGCGTAACCCCCCGCATCGGGAACCAGATGGGCGTGCATGTCCGTGACGCCAAGCGCCTTCAGCGGGCTTTGCAGTACGACATCGACGGTCGGACGGTCGATCCTGCCATCCAGGATCAGGCGCAGCGGACCATAGCTTCCATGCTGGCCATTTCCTTCGAAATGGAACGTGCCGTCGCGGCGGCGATAGCCCTTGGCCGACAGCGTCAGCAGCGGCGCCTCCAGGCGGAGGCCGGTGAACTGAAGCTGCCCGTCCGGTCCGAGCGACAGACCGCTGCGCAACACTGGAAGGCCGCCGCCCAGCGACCGCAGGAAGCTGTTGTCCAGCCGCCGCATCCGCGCCATCGCATTGCCGCTCAAGGTGAAGGCGCCCCGGGGGCCAGGCACGGCGCGCAGCTTCGACGTCAGGTCGACGATGCCCAGGCCGCGAATGGCCAAGCCGCTGATCTGGCCGTCCAGGCCGATGTCGTAGCGCCCGGACTTCAGGTCGGCGAGGAAGAGCAGCCTGCCGTGCAGCTTGTCGGAACGGACCGTCATCGGATTGCTGACGACCTGCTGGTTCCTGAGCTGCAACACGCCGTTCAGGTCGAAATTGCGGATGATCCCCTCTACCAGCGGCCCCTGGCCGTCGAGGCGCCGGGCGCGCAGATGGACGGGGATCAGCGCCGGGCCGCCTTTCGCCCTGCGTCCCTTGCCGTCGGCGCGGACATCGTGGATCACGGTCTTGCCAAAGGCGAGTTGCCTGGCAGTGAGCAGATATTCATAGCCGAAGGCCGAGAGCGGGCCATCCAGCCGGATGCGCGCCGCAATATCCCGGCCGCCCATCGACTTGAGCAAAGCCTGCGGGCGGGCGAGCTTCACATCGACCAGCAGATTGTCGAGCGCATTGTTGCGCAGGTCGATGGCGCCGTCCGCGCTGAGGTCGATCGCGGCGGAGCGGAGCAACAGCTTGCCGTCGATCACCCGGTCGGCCATCGATCCGCTCGCCTGGATGGCGAGGCGCGGCGCGGAAAGGCGCTGGACGAGGCCCTGTCCCGCCATGGCGGCTCCCTCGACGGTGCCGGCGGCCGTATAGGTGCCGCTGCGGGCCGCCAGCTTCAGGTCTATGGCGGGTTCGCTGTCCAGCGTGCCCGCCAGGCGGCCGTTCCAGCGGGTCCAGCTTCCCTGCCCCTGGATGCGGAGATTGGCGTCCTGCTTCAACCCGGCCATGATTCCCAGGACGCCGCCCCTGGGTGCGTTCACCGTGACGTCGAGGTCGAACTTGTCATCGTCGGGCCGGCTGTCGAGCGCGATGTTGAGCGCATCCTCTCCGTTCAACACCCGGGCGGAAAGATCGATAATGGCGCGGCCGCCGCGAATGTCCGCATCGCCGGAAAGCGTCGCCTGCTGCACCTTGCCCGTGATGCCCCGCTCCATGATGAGGCGCCCGACCGAAAATTGCATCAGCCGGATGTCGAAGCCGGGAAGGATCGGCCCCTCCCGCTCGCTGGGATTGAGCCTGGGCAGCTTGTGCAGCGTCGCCTGCGGAATGACCAGGCGGTCTATATCAAGCCGGTTGGAGAGCCAGGCGAAGGGCCACCAGTCCAGTTCCACGCGCGGGGCGTCAAGGAACGCGCCCTTGGGATCGGACAGGGTCAGGCCATGGAGAACGGCCTTGCGGTAGATGCTGCCGTCGATCCGGTCGACATGGATGCGCAGGCCCGAAGGCGGACTGATCTTCGCAATGCGGGAGACGAGGAAGCGATGGCCCGGCACGGTGTCGAGCCAGGCCAGCGCGCCGGCGGCGATCAGCAGCAGCGTGGCGAGAATGCCGGCGACCCAACGCTGCCAGCGGCCGTCCCAGGCGCGGCGGCGGCGCGGCGGCGGCGGCGCGGCGGGCGTCTCCCCGGCCATCAGAAGGCTTGCCCCAGCGAGACATAGACGGCGATCTTCGGATCGCCCGACTGCGGATTGAGCGGTGTGCCGACATCGATGCGGATCGGGCCGAAGCTGCTGTAATAGCGCACGCCCAGCCCCGCGCCGATGCGCAGGTCGCGGAAGCGCGGCAGGAAACTGGTCGAGATGTTGCCGGCGTCGACAAAGGGCACGACGCCGAAATTGCCGAAGCGGATGCGGGATTCCAGCGAGAATTCCGCCAGGCTCTTGCCGCCGACCGGATCGTCGTTCGGGCCGTAGCGCGGGCCGATCGCCTGATAGCCATAGCCGCGCACCGAAGCGCCGCCGCCGGCATAGAAGCGCCGCGAGGGCGCGATCCGGTCGACCGTGGACCCCAATATGGTGCCGAAACGCGCACGGGCCGCGAGCACGATCCGGTCGTTCATCGGCTGATAGACGCTGCCGTCAAGCTGCACGCGGGCATAGCCGAAGGTGCTGTTCTGGAAGGACAGTTCGGGGCTGAGCCGGCCGCCCAGGCGGAACCCCCGGCTGGGGTTCAGCAGGTCGTCGCTGCCGTCATAGGTGAGGCTCAATGGAATGGCGCCGATCAGGAAGGTGCGCCGGCTGCCGTTGCTGAACGCATCCGCTTCGTCCGACGCGATCAGTTCGCCGCCGATGCGCCAGACCCATTTCTTCTGGAACAATATGTTGGTCTGCCGCTCCAGCGCGCCCGACAGGGTTATGGTGCGCGCGTCATAGGCGTCCCGCTTGATGTTGCTGACGGAGAGCAGGCCCGTCAGCACATTGTCGCGACGGCGGAAATTGTTGCGGCGATAGGTGAAGGACGCCGTCTGCTCCTGCGTGCCGATCACCCCGCGCACAGTCACCGCCCCTTCCGGCGGGAAGAAATTGCGGTGCGCCCAGCTCACCTCTGCGCGATAACCCTCCCCGGTGCCATAGCCCAGTTCGCCCGCTATGGTGCGCAGCGGCGCCGGGCGGGCGTCGATGGCCAGGTCGACATGCTCGCCGTCTCCCGCATCCCTGGGGGTCATGGTCAGGGATGAAACCAGCCCGGTGGCGATCAGCGCCTGCCGCAGGTCTTCGACATCGGATGCCATATAGGTGTCGCCGGGACGGAAGCGGGCGATGCGCTGGACATGGCGGGCGCTGAACAGCGCATCATTGGCCATGACGATCCTGCCGAAGGTGCGGTAGGCGCCGGGATTGACGACGATGTCCAGATCGCCCTTGCGCTCCTCATGGTCGATGCGGACTTCCGGTTCCTCGACCTTGCCGAAGGGAAATCCGTTCTCGAGCAGCGCGACGGCCAGGGATTGCTGGCCGGCGAGGATGGCGTCGGCATCGACCGGATCGCCCGCCCTGGGCGGAAAGGCGGACCGTAATTCCGGTTCGCGCTCGCCGGTGCTCTCCAGGCCCTTCAGGTCGACGGACGACAGCAGATAGCGCGCGCCCGGCACGATCCGGAAGGTGACCGCCAGCCTGTCGCTGCCCGCCGCCGGCGGCGTCACGGCGCCGCGAATGCGCGCGGCATAATAGCCCTTGGCGCGCAGCAACCGGTCGAGCAGGTCGCTGTCCTCCTTGATCCGGCGGTTGATCTGGGCGAGATTTGCGGGCTTCCCCTCGCCCTGATGCAGCACCGACAGTTCGTTGAAGCGGATGGTGAACTGGGCGTCGGCAATCTCCTCCACGCCGGTCAGCGCGACGGTGTAGCGGCGCTCCTCACCCGTATCCGCGCCCGTATCCGCAAAGGTGACGGCCTCCTCAGCCTGTTCCTCGGCCGCTTCGGGCGCGACCGCCTGCTGCGGCACGTCGGAAGACTGGGGCGGCAGTTCGACCATGGGCGTGACGATGTCGGGCTGTCCCATGTCCGGCCAGTCGACGCCGATGTCGGGCATGGGGGCCAGATTGGGATCCAGATCGGGCTGATCGGGAACCGGCTGGGCGCCGGCCTGCGCCGCCGCCTGCGCATGAGCGACAGGCGCGAGCAGAAGCAGCGGCACGAGAAGAGCAGCTTGCGGCAGGCCTGAAATGCGGCGGCAGGTCCGCAAACCGGTATTCATAGCGCTGATCTAGACCAGAAATCGGGCGGATGGCCAGCCCCCAAGATGATGGCGGGACAGGCTGTGCGGGGATTTGGGCTGAAAGGCTGGATGGCGTGGAGATATGTAACCCCGCTCCTGCCGACATGCCCCAGCGAACCCGCCTGTCAGAAGGCGGCGTTGAGCCGATCCATCAATGCCCGGGCCGGATTGGGTTCCGCCTGCGCCCGCGGACGCGCCATGCGATCCTGAAGGCGGGCGACCCTTTCGTAAAGGTCCTGGCTTGCCTCTATCAATGCGCGGGCGGCGAAGGGGAAGTTGCCGGCCACCGAAGGATCGGTGGTCGCGGCATGGCCGAGGCGGTATTTCTCGTCCAGCATCTCCGCATCGCTGAGTTCCCCCCGTTGCCAGGCGCGCTGGCTCAGCAACCAGGCGATGATGTGCATGAGGCGCGTCGTGACCTTGAGCGATTCGCAGGCGAAGGCGACGCGGCGAAGCGGATCGTCCGTCTCCGGATCGCCTCCATCCCGCACATCGAAATAGGCGCGCGCTTCATCCGCCATCACCATGGCTTCGACATAGAGACCGTCGACAAGGCGGCGATGCAGGCCCTGTTCAAGAGAAGCGGCGAGTTTCATGGCCGATATGTGCCATAGAGCGGGCGCCTTGTCAGTCCCGATGCGGGCCCGTTAACCCCGAATTGTGTCATTCGGGATCAGTCGGGACCGCATTGGCCATAATCCGTTCAACCGTTCAGGCGATGATGTCGGGGACGAGCTGATCCTCCAGCAGCGCCATTTCGTCGCGCAGGCGCAATTTCCGCTTCTTGAGACGCGCGACCTGCATCTGGTCGCCCGAACCGGAGTCCACCAGCGCGCTGATGGCGCTGTCCAGGTCGCGATGCTCGATTCGCAACAATTCCAGCCGACGCATGATGTCTTCGCGGCTCACCATACACCTACTTTCGCACCCATTGCCGTCCCATCGCCCCTTGATAGCCCGGCGGGCCGGCACGAACCATCGCAAATTTCAAAGCGGCCCGTCGCAAAGCGCGAATCGCCCGAAGACACGGCCAGCGAATCGTGATCTACTCGTTCATCCATTGCCCTCGTAAGGAGAATGTCATGGAAAACAGCCACATTTCAGCTCTTTCGGCCAAGCATGCCGGGCTTGAGGCTCGAATCAAGGCGGAGACGAGTCGTCCCATGCCTGACGCGATCCTGGTGGCCTCGCTCAAGAAGCAGAAGCTTCGGCTGAAGGAGGAAATGGAGGCGCAACACTGACAGCGGTGACGCCTGTGTGAAAGGCATGGATCGGCGGTCCCTTGCCGCTGATCCTGCCCTTCCGGGAGAAGCTCCGGGGCCATGCCTTGCGGGGCTTTTTTGTGGGCGGCGGCAATCGAGCCACCCTGTAATCCATTTTGGATGCTCAGCGCATGAAGCGGCGCTGGCGCAGATAATCGGGCACCGCAAGCTGTCCTTCCGGCGCGGAAACCCGGCGGCGCGCGAGTTGGGGATCGATCGGCACGTCGAACGCGATGCCGATGCGATCCTCCCGTGACCAGACGACCGAACCATGGACCTGGCCGATGCCGCGCAGGTCGAAGCGAATGCGGATGCCATTGGGCACGGCGCGCTCACAATCGGCCATGAGGCCGGTGGCGGAAAGATTGCGGACGCGGGCGCGGCCGAGCGGAACCCCGTCGGCCGAGCTTAGATTGGTGAGCAGGAAAAGGCTGTCGCGCGGGCCGGAACGCGCCGGACCACGATCACCATCATCCTGATTGCTATCCATCGACAACGCCCTGCAAGATCACTGGAATTTCCCGGCGACCCTGCCATGGCGGCATGGATAAAAGGTTAATCGTCGCGAGAGACTTTTTCCTGCCGCTCGTGCCGTTCCTGCGCTTCGACCGTCATGGTCGCGATCGGGCGGGCTTCCAGACGGCCCAGCGAAATCGGTTCGCCGGTCACTTCGCAATAGCCATATTCGCCCTCGTCGATGCGGCGGAGCGCGGCGTCGATCTTGGAGATGAGCTTGCGCTGGCGGTCGCGGGTGCGCAGTTCGATCGACCAGTCGGTCTCGCTCGATGCGCGATCGTTGAGGTCGGGTTCGCGGAGCGGTTCGTTCTGCAGGACGGCCAATGTCCCTTCCGCTTCGGCCAGGATCTGCTTCTTCCAGTCCCACAGGCGCTGCCGGAAATATTCCAACTGAAGCGGGTTCATGAACTCTTCGTCTGCGGAAGGACGATAGTCGGGTGGGAGTGTTACAGCCGATTTCGGCGGATTTTGGCCGTCTTTATCGGAATTCAGGACCGATGCCATCTGGCTCTCCGACTCGCGGGACCCCCGATGCTGAAAGTGCCGGGGTATCCGTGACTTGTGGTTGACGGCGCCTAATAGCCAGCGCCAAGGCCTGAGACAAGCGGGCAATCGGTCGTCCGGCGCGCCGGCCGCGCATTGCGGCGCGCTTATCCCCAGAAAATTCGCGATTCCCGGCCATCGGCAGATCATAAAAGAAAATAGACCAGCCGTATCGCCCAAGCGGCCGGCCGCCGTATCACAATGGGACATTAACCATATGAGTTCATAATTTGTTAGTTTTTTCCTCGACTTGACCCCGATATTCAGAGTTAACGCCATTGAAGTTAACGCTTTGTTTTGCGTTGTTAGCAATAGGGAACGGCCCCGCATCCGTTACTGCGCAACGCGGTGACGAGATCGTCAGGCCGAAGACAAACAAGAGTGGAACCTATGTCGGTACGGATGGCATTGGCTAAATTATGCGCTTGCGCCGCCGGCGGCGCGATCATCGGCGGCGGCGCCGTCCATGTCGCGGAAAGCGCGCGTCCGGCAGGGGTTCAGAGCACGAAGAGCGTCAAGGCGGCGCCCCGCAAGCATTATGCGGTGCGCAAGGTGCAGCGCGTGGTGAAGACGGTTTCCTGCGCCCCGCAGACGGTGACGGTGACCACCCAGGCGGCGCCTATCCCCCTGCCGGCCCCGGTCGCGGCCGCGGAAATGCCGGTCATGTCCGGCGGTGGCGGCGGCGCGCCGGTGGTGCTGGCGGGTGGCCCCGGCTTTGGCGGCGGCGGGTTTTTCGGCGGCTTCTTCGGCGGCAGCAGCGGCGGTTCGGGCGGATCGGTGGTGATCTCCTCCACCAGCAGCTCGACCGGCGGCATCACCAGTTCCACCAGTTCGACCACGGGCGGCGTGTCCACCTCGACCGGCGGCGTTTCGACGTCCACGGGCGGGGTTTCCACCTCATCCGGCAATGTGTCGACATCCTCCGGGAATGTGTCGACCTCTTCGGGCAACGTCTCGACCTCCAGCGGCAATGTGACCAGCAGCTCCTCGACGTCGAGCTCCACGTCCAGCTCCTCTTCGACCAGTTCCTCGACCAGCAGTTCGACGTCGTCTTCGTCCTCGACTTCCTCTTCGTCCAGTTCGTCGGGCGGCGACCATCATCATCCGCCGCCGCCGACCGACGTGCCGGCGCCGCCGATGGTGCTGCTGTTCGGGGCGGGCGCGGCGGCCCTGCTGGCGCGCAAGCGTTTCGCGCGCGCCAAGGCGGGCGCCGAAGGTTAACCGCGGGGCGATCCGGCCGGCGCATCCGGGGGGAGCGCCGGCCGGGTCGGGTTTCAACTCGTCGCGATGATCCGCTCGATTTCCGGCACCGGGTGGTTCGACAGGTCCTTGGCGATCTCACCCACCAGCCGGCTCTGCACTTCCTTGTGATAATGTTTGCGCATTTCGCCCAGGGCGGCGGGCGGCGCGACGACGATCAGCTTTTCGAAATCATTGGCGAGCGCGCGGCGCTTCAGCAATTCTGCCGCTTCCGCGGCGAAGCGCGCTTCCTCCAGATCGTGGAAATTGGTCTGCTCGACGGAGCCGCGATGGCTCGCGACCGAATTGGGCCCGCGTCCCGTGCCGTCGGAGGCCTGCTCGCGATCGGGGGGATTATCCTGCTCCTTCACCTCTTCCGTTTCCAGATTGGGAAAGGCCGGGCTGCCCTTGTTGCGAAAGAACAGCATCTTGCGCCCATCGGCCACCAGCACCATCGCGTCATGGTCTATCTGCATCGTCCCGTTCCTCTTTTCTCAACGCCTGATTTTACCACCAACGGACGGCGGTGTGCAGGGTTGCGCGGCTGGTCGCAGAACGGCATAGGGCTGACCCATGCACGACATTCGTTTCATTCGCGAAAATCCCGCCGCTTTCGACGCGGGGCTGGCCCGGCGCGGGCTTGAACCGCTGAGCGCGGAGTTGCTGGCGCTGGACGAACGGAGCCGCGCGATCAAGACCGCGCTGCAACAGGGTCAGGCGCGCCGCAATGAGGCGAGCAAGGCCATCGGCCAGGCGATGGCGCAGAAGGACATGGCGACGGCCGACGCGCTGAAGACCGAAGTCGCGGCGCTCAAGGAGAGTCTGCCCGCCCTGGAGGCGGAGGATCGCGAGATTGCCGAAGCGTTGGCGGCGCGGCTGGCGGCGATCCCCAACCTGCCGGCGGACGACGTGCCGACGGGGGAGGACGAGGTCCAGAATGTCGAGGTGGCACGGTGGGGCGAACCGCGGAGCTTCCCCTTCACGCCGCAGGATCATGCCGATTTCGGCCCGGCGTTGGGGCTGGATTTCGAAGGCGGCGCGGCGCTTTCCGGGGCGCGCTTTACCGCGCTGCGCGGGCAGATGGCGCGGCTGCACCGCGCGCTGGCGCAGTTCATGCTGGACCGCCAGTCGGGCGAAAACGGCTATGAGGAGGTCAACCCGCCGCTGCTGGTGAAGGATGAGGCCCTGTTCGGCACGGGACAGTTGCCGAAATTCGCGGAGGACCTGTTCAGGACCACCGATGGGCGCTGGCTGATTCCCACGGCGGAGGTTTCCCTCACCAATCTGGTGCGCGAACAGATCGTGGCGGTGGAAAGCCTGCCGCTGCGGCTGACGGCGCTGACACCTTGTTTCCGGTCGGAAGCCGGATCGGCCGGGCGCGACACGCGCGGCTTCATCCGCCAGCACCAGTTCGAGAAGGTCGAACTGGTGGCGATCTGCAGGCCCGAGGAATCCGAAGCCGAGCATGAGCGCATGTGCGCCGCGGCTGAGGGGGTTTTGCAGGCGCTTGGCCTGCCCTATCGGAAGGTGCTGCTGTGCACCGGCGACATGGGCTTTGGCGCCCGCAAGACATGGGATCTGGAAGTCTGGCTGCCTAGCCAGCAGACCTATCGCGAGATCAGTTCCGTCTCCAATTGCGGCGATTTCCAGGCGCGGCGGATGAACGCTCGCTACAAGCCGGAGGGGGAGAAGCAGACGCGCTTCCTCCATACGCTGAACGGGTCGGGACTGGCCGTGGGACGGACGCTGGTGGCGGTTCTGGAAAATTACCAGCAGGAGGACGGCAGCGTGATCGTGCCGGAAGTGCTGGCCCCCTATATGGGCGGGGTGACGCGGTTGCGGCCCCGGTAGGCTGCCGGCCCCCAAGCGAAGGATTCCAGACATATGCGCATCCTGCTCACCAATGACGACGGGGTCCATGCGCCGGGCCTGACCGTGCTGGAGGAGATCGCCCGGACGCTGTCGGACGACATCTGGATCGTCGCGCCGAGCGAGGAGCAGTCGGGCGCCGGCCACAGCCTGACGCTGACGCGGCCGTTGCGCGTCCGGCAGCATGGCGAGAGGCATTTCAGCGTGTCGGGAACGCCGACCGACGCGGTGATGATGGCGGTCGGCCATCTGATGAAGGATGCGAAGCCCGATCTGGTGCTGTCAGGCGTCAATCGCGGCGCCAACCTGGCGGAGGACGTGACCTATTCGGGCACGGTATCGGCCGCGATGGAGGGCGCGATCTCCGGCATCAGATCGATCGCGCTCAGCCAGGTCTATGTGCGGGAGGGGATGGGCGACGCCGTGCCCTTCGCGGCGGCGCGGGCCTGGGGCGAGCGGGTGCTGCGCCCGCTGATCGCCATGCCGGCCAGCCCCCGGCTGCTGTTCAACGTGAACTTCCCGGCCGTCGAACCCGAAGCCGTCAAGGGCATCCGCGTGGTGCGGCAGGGCTTTCACGATGTGGACCGGACGAAGATCATCCATGGCACCGATCCGCGCGGCTATGATTATTACTGGTTCGGCCTGGGCAAGAGCGACTCCGTGCCGGAAGGCAGCGATCTGGCCGCCATTGCCGAAGGCTATGTGACGGTGACGCCGCTGCATTACGACCTGACGCAGGACAGTGCGATCGCGGCGACGGCGCAGGCCTTCGGAGGACAGATCGGCTGACGGCATGTTCCTGCCCAGGCGGGGATATGGTTTTGCAGTCGACCGGAACGGAATCTGGCCATGGCGGGACCAGCGCGTTAAAGACATGGCGATGTCGCGCGCATTCCTTCTTCCTGCCTTCACCATTCCCACGATGCTTCCCCTCCGCATCATCGAAGAAAAGATCCGATGAGGATCGTTCCGGTAAGGCCGCCGTCCAGCGCGGCGGGGTTTTTGCGGCGGCGGTCTTCGCTGCCGATCTGGGCCGATCTCACCTGGCGGGTGGGGCTGGTGTTCGGCCTGATCGGGCTGGTGTTGCTGATCCACTGGGTCGGCCGGGATGGATTGAAGGACAATCTCGACGACAGGATCAGCTTCGTCGACGTGCTCTATTTCACCACCGTCACCGTGACGACGGTCGGCTATGGCGACATCGTGCCGGTCAGCCCGGAAGCCCGGCTGTTCGAGGCATTGCTGGTGACGCCGATCCGCCTGTTCGTCTGGCTGATCTTCCTCGGCACGGCCTATAATCTCTTTTTCCGCAACATCCTCTACAGGTGGCGCATGGCTCGCATTCAGGCCGATCTGCACAATCATATCGTCGTGACCGGCTTCGGCACCAGCGGGGCCGAGGCGGTGCGCGAGCTGCTGGCGCGGGGCGTCGATCCGCGCGAGATCGTGGTGGTCGATCCGATAGAGAAGGCGCTGGCCGAGGCCGAAGCGCTGGGCTGCAACATATTGTGCGGCGATTCGACGCGGGACCGGACGCTGAACGATGTCGCGATCCACCGGGCGCGGACGCTGATCGTGTCGGCGGGTCGGGACGACACCTCGATCCTCATCACCCTGACGGCGCGGCATCTGGCCCCTCGCCTGCCCATCAGCATCGTCGTGCGCAACGAGGATAACGAACTGCCCGCGCGGCAGGCGGGCGCGACCACCGTGATCAACCCGGTCAGCTTCGCCGGGCTGCTGCTGGCGGGCAGCACCAGCGGCCAGCATATTGCCGACTATATGTCGGACCTTGCCGCTTCGGGCGGTCAGGTGAAGCTGAACGAGCGCTTCGTTCTGCCGGAGGAGATCGGGCAACCGCTTTCCGCCATCGCCACTGGTCTGGGGGTACGCATCTACCGTGATGGGCGGGCCATCGGCTTCTGGGAAGAGGGCGCGGGGCGGCTCCAGACCGGCGACCTGATCATAGAAATCGTGCAGGGCGCGGCCGCCGGGGAAGCCCGGTCCCTGCCCTGATTTCCTGCCCCCCGTGACATTGCGCTCAAAAATCCCTATGTGCGCGCCGATCATGGCAACCAAAATTCCCGAAGCGCCGAAGGTCGGCATGGTGTCGCTGGGCTGTCCCAAGGCGCTGGTCGACAGCGAGCGCATCCTGACCAAGCTGCGTTCCGACGGCTATCAGATGTCCGCCGACTATGCCGGCGCCGACGTCGTGCTGGTCAACACCTGCGGATTCCTCGATTCGGCCAAGGAAGAATCGCTGGAAGCCATTGGAGAGGCGATTGCGGAGAATGGCCGGGTCATCGTCACCGGCTGCATGGGCAATGAAGCGGAACTGATCCGTCAGAAATTCCCGCAGGTGCTGGCCGTCACCGGCGCGCATCAATATGAGGCAGTGGTGAACGCGGTGCATGAGGCTTCGCCGCCCATCCCCAACGCCTTCGTCGATCTGGTGCCGGAGGGTGGGCTCAAGCTGACCCCGCGCCACTACAGCTATCTGAAGATTTCGGAGGGCTGCAACCATCGCTGCTCCTTCTGCATCATCCCCTCGCTGCGCGGCGATCTGGTCAGCCGGCGCATAGACGCCGTGCTGCGCGAGGCGGAAAAGCTGGTGCATGCCGGAACCCGGGAACTGCTGATCATCAGCCAGGACACCTCCGCTTACGGGGTCGACACCCGGCATGAGGCGCGCCAGTGGAAGGGGCGCGAGGTTCGCGCGCACATGACCGATCTGGCGCGGGAACTGGGGCAGCTTCGCACCGCCGATGGCACACCGCCCTGGGTCCGTCTGCACTATGTCTATCCCTATCCCCATGTGGATCAGGTGATCCCGCTGATGGCCGATGGGCTGCTGACCCCCTATCTCGACATTCCCTTCCAGCACGCCGCGCCTTCTGTCCTCAAGGCCATGAAGCGCCCGGCGAACGAAGCGAAGGTGCTGGACCGCATCCGCAAATGGCGGGACATCTGCCCGGACATCGCGATCCGTTCCTCCTTCGTCGTCGGCTTTCCCGGCGAGACGGAGGCGGATTTCGACTATCTTCTCCAGTGGCTGGACGAGGCGCAGCTCGACCGCGTGGGAGCCTTCCGCTTCGAACCCGTGGAGGGCGCGGCGGCCAACGACCTGCCCGGCGCCGTGCCGGAAGAGGTCAAGGAAGAACGCTATCAGCGGATCATGGAGAAGACCGCCGCCATTTCCGCCGCACGGTTACAGGCGAAGGTCGGCCGCGTGCTGCCCGTCATCATCGACGAGGTGGGCGAAGCGGACGAGGACGGCTCCATCGGCGCGACCGCGCGCAGTCAGGCCGACGCACCGGAAATCGACGGCAATGTCTTCCTGCGCGACGTGGGCGAAGGCTTGCAGCCGGGCAGCATCCTGAACGTGCTGATCGAGGATGCCGACGAGCATGACCTTTACGGAGTGCCGTCGGTTTAGGGCACCATGTTCCTGCGAGGGCAGGAACCCAGTTCCGACGTCAGAACGGAACGCCCGCCTTCGCAGGGGCACGGCGCATTGTGGGGGGGGCAGCGTCATTCTGCCGCCGCAAAGGCGTCCTGATATTCCGTCCTGATCGCCTTGCGCATGGCCCCGTCCACAGGCAGCGCGATCTCATAGCTTCCCTCGGCATAGGGCCCGGCGCTGTAGGGACCGACGACCACGGTGACGCCGTCGATCAGCTTGCCGTCCTTCGACGTCGGCACCAGCACCTGCTGCATCGGATCGATGCATTTGGTGAAGTCGTCGTCATCGCTCCGCTTCACCGGCTCGCCGCGCTTTTCGGCGCGAGCCTTGTCCAGTGCGTCGCAGAAGCGGTCATGGATGGCGGCCGCGAAGGCGGCAGGCGAAGTCATCAACGCCGTGACCGCCGTCTCCCGCTTGCGCGCCTTGTCCCACAGCAATGCGTCATAGCCGGTCATGCCATGCGCCCCGCCGGTATAGACATAGCTTTCCGATTGGAGCGCAAGGAAACGCGGCGTATCGGCGGCGACCGTCCAATGGACGTCAAGCGCATGGGCGCGGAAGGGATAGCCGGACGCGCTGGCGGCCTTCTGGTCTTCGCGCGCCATTTTCAACGCATCCGCCTTGCCGACCTTCAGCGCGTTGCCGAACTTCTCCGCCAGGGCGGGTATCTGCGCGGCCTGGGCAGGGTAGCCATAGGCGAATTCGAGCAGATCGGTCTTCTCCTTCTGCTCGAAGGGTTGGGCGGGCGGCGGCGGCTCCGGCTGGCCGGACATGCGGTTCGCGAAATTGCTGGCCGCGACGTCGCTGCCCGGCAGAGCCGCTTCGCCCGCATTCCGGGCATCTTTCGACGGCGAACAGGCGCAAAGCAGCAGGACCGCCCCCAGGGGCAGTCCCGCCAGTCCTCTCCCCTTGATCCGGCGCATCAATGGGCCTTGGCTGCCGCCATGCACCGTTCGCTGATCGCCTTGCGCGCATAGCTGCTCTGGAGCGCCGCGCCGGCATTGGGCCAGCCTTCCGCGATCAATGCCTGCTCCACCGCATGCGCGCCGTCGAAACGCCCGCTTTCCGCCAGCACATAGGCACGGGCGCGCAGGGCCTGAAGGCGGCCATCGTCGCTGTGCATCATCATGTCTCTCCTTCTTTTAACTTCGTTCAATCTATGCCTGCGCTCCGTCCGACGCAAATGATAGCGCGGTCGAAGGAGGCGCGCGGACGACGAAAGATTGGGCTTTTCTTACCCGCCGCCTTTCTCCAGAACATAGGGCATGAGCGATTTTTCCGACCTGCTGAAAGCCGACAACAATCAACCTGCCCGTTCGATCCTGATCGTGGATGCGCCAGGGCTGGAAAGCTGGCTGGGAAGCCAGCCGGAGCGTGTGCGCGCGCTGACCGCCGCGCAGAAATTCAAGGGCAAGGCGCATGAATTCGCCATTCTGCCTGGCGAAGATCCGGCGGACTGGTCGGTAGTGGCGGGCGTCGCTTCCGCCACGAAGCTGGGACCATGGTGCCTTGCCAGGCTGGCCGAGGCCTTGCCCGAGGGGACTTATCGGTTGGTCGAAGGCGCGGCCGGCGCGGCGATGCTGGGATGGCTGACCGCGCAATATCGCTTCGACCGCTATCGCAGCGAAGAAAATGGATCGGGAGCGCGCGTCCTGCTGACCGCGGAAGTGGCGCAGATCGATGCGGCCACGCGCCTGGCGGAAGCGGTGGCGCTGGTGCGCGATCTGGTCAACACGCCCGCCGCCGACATGGGGCCGGCCGAACTGGAAGCCGCAACCCGCAAGGTGGCGGAACGCTTCGGCGCCGACTGCAAGGTGACGAAGGGGGATGCGCTGGAACATGGCTTCCCGATGATCCATGCCGTGGGCAAGGCCGCGGACAAGGGCTTCGCGCCGCGCCTCATCGAATTGCGCTGGGGCGATCCCGGGCATCCGAAGGTCGCGGTCGTCGGCAAGGGCATTTGCTTCGACAGCGGCGGCCTGGACATCAAGCCGTCTTCCGCCATGCGCCTGATGAAGAAGGACATGGGCGGCGCGGCCCATGCGCTGGCGCTGGCGCAGCTTGTCATGGACGCGCGCCTGCCGGTTAGGCTTCACCTGCTGATCCCGGCGGCGGAGAATGCGGTGTCCGGCAATGCCTTCCGGCCCGGCGACATATTGCGGTCGCGCAAGGGGCTGACGGTCGAGATCGGCAATACCGATGCCGAGGGGCGGCTGGTGCTGGGCGACGCGCTGACGCTGGCGGGAGAGGACAAGCCGGACCTGATCATCGACTATGCGACGCTCACCGGCGCGGCGCGGGTGGCCGTGGGACCGGACCTCCCCGCCCTGTTCGCCAATGACGAGGCGCTCGCCGCAGACATGGATGCGGCCGGGACCGCCGTCGACGATCCGACCTGGCGCCTGCCCCTGTGGGACGGCTATGCGGAAATGCTGAAGTCCGATGTGGCCGACATCAACAATGCGGGCGAAGGCGGCTTTGCCGGGGCGATCACCGCCGCGCTGTTCCTCAGGCGGTTCGTGCCCGACGCCGTGCCCTGGCTGCATCTCGACACCTTTGCCTGGCGTCCCGCCTCCCGGCCGGGGCGGCCCAAGGGGGGCGAGGCGCTGGGACTGCGCGCCGCCTTCCATATGCTGCAAGCGCGCTACGGCCGTAAAAAGTAAAAAGAAAGCGATTGTCCGAGGCCGTTACGCAACCGGATTGGCTATCGTGCGTTACGGGGTCATGGATGCCCATTCCGCACAGACTGAAGCCGCAGAGCTGAACCGTCCCGGCCTGAAGCCGCTCAGCCAATGGATGCGCACATTGGTCGATTATGTGCGGTCCGGCAAACCCGACCTCACCAACCGGCAGATGGCGCTGATGCTGACCGTCTACATCGGCGCGGGGCCGCATACGGTGCGGGGACTCGCGGAGGCGCTGAACGTCTCCAAGCCGGTCATCACCCGCGCACTCAACAAATTATCGGCGCTTGGCTATCTGCGGCGGGAACGGGACTCCACCGACCGACGCAATATTTTCATCACCCGAACCCCAAAAGGGGCGGAATTTCTTGACGCCTTTCACCATTTCATCGCAGGAACCGGCCGCGATGAACGCCTCAACTTCTCCCCTGCGGAACGCACCGCCTGAACGCATCCGATTCAAGCTGGACGGCCGATCGGTCAGGCTCGACACGCGCGTCCACGCGGCGCGCGGCGACCTGGCCGACCTGGCGCTGGCCGGCGTGCTGTTTTCCGCCCATTATGCCCGTGCCGTCGAACTGACCTGCGTCGCCGCCGGCGCACCGGTGCTGGCGTCCGACACGCCCAAGGCGCAGGCGGTCAGCGAATTGCTGCGGGGCGAGAGCTTCCACGCGCTGGACGTGACGGCGGACTGGGCCTGGGGCTTTTGCGGGCATGACGGCTATGTCGGCTATGTCCGGCGGGAAGCGCTGGACGTGCGGGAGGTGGTGAACAGCCGCGTGATCACCGGCACGGCGCCGCTCTTCAGCGCCGCCGACATCAAGTCGCCCATTGCCGATTACTGGCCGCGCGGCGCGCAGTTCGCGGCAGAGGCGCAGGGCGATTTCTTCGCCTGTGCGGAAGGCTTCGTGCATCGGCGCCATGTCGCGGAGATCGAGGCGCTGGAAAGCGACTGGGTTTCGGTGGCGGAGCGTTATCTGGGCCAGCCCTATGTCTGGGGCGGGCGCGGGCATCGCGGCGTCGACTGTTCCGGCCTGGTGCAGGTATCGCTCGGCCAGTGCGGGATCAAGGCGCCCCGCGACACCGATCTGCAGCGGGAGGGGATCGGTTCCCTCATCGCGCCGGATGCGCCGCTCCGACGAGGGGACTTTGTCTTCTTCCCCGGCCATGTCGGCATCATGACCGACGAGCGCAACATGATACATGCCAACGCCCATTGGATGAGCGTGGTGATCGAGCCACTGGCCGACGTCGTCGGACGGTTGGCGGCGGACCACGCGGAACCCGTGACGGCGAGGCGGAGAATCGGCACATGACACATCGGATATTCATCGACGGCGGCGTCGGCACCACGGGTCTGGAAATCAACGAGCGGCTGGCGGGTCGTCCCGAACTGTCGATCATCACGCTCGACGAGGACAGGCGCAAGGACGCGTCGGCGCGCAGGGAGGCGCTGAACGCGGCGGACATCGTCATCCTCTGCCTGCCCGACGATGCGGCGCGGGAGGCGGTGGCCCTGATCGACAATGGCCGGACGCGGGTGATCGACGCGTCGACGGCCCATCGGGTGGCGGACGGCTGGACCTATGGCTTTGCCGAACTGGAACCGGGGCATCGGGACAGGCTTGCAAATTCGCGGTTCGTCGCCAATCCGGGCTGCTGGCCGACAGGCTTCCTGGCGCTGGTGAGACCGCTGGTGCTCGCCGGTCTGCTGCCGGGCGACTGGCCGGTGACGGTATCCGGCGCGTCCGGCTATTCGGGCGGCGGCAAGTCGATGATCGCGGAATATGAAGGCGCGGAGGGCGCGCCGAGCGCGTTCCGGCCCTATGGACTGGGGCTGGCCCACAAGCATGTGCCGGAAATGCTGCGCTATTCCGGCTTGCAGCACCCGCCCCTGTTCGCCCCGGCCGTCGCCAATGCCTATCGCGGCATGATCGTGGAGGTGCCGTTGCAGTTGCGCGCCCTGCCCGGCGCGCCTTCGGTGGCCGATGTGCATGGCGTGTTGGCCGCCGCCTATGCGGGATCGCCCATCGTCAGCGTGGAAGCGCTGGAGGACAGCGCGGCGATGACTCAGGTCCGGCTGGAGCATGTCGGCGCGACCGACCGGCTGGCGCTGTTCGTCTTCGGCAATGAGGCGGCCGGTCAGGCGCGGCTGGTGGCGGCGCTCGACAATCTCGGCAAGGGCGCGGCCGGAGCCGCCGTGCAGAACCTCAACATATTGGCGGGACTGCCGGAAACGGCTGGCCTGCGGCTATAGGCCGACATTCGATCTGCTCCATCCGTCATGCCGGACTCGTTTCAGCATGACGGATGGGAAGTCGGGGCGAGCGAAGCTTCGGAGATGCGCTGGATCAATGGATCGTGCCCAGCGGCCCTTCATGGGTCAGCAGCACGATCAGCCGCTCGATCTGCCGCCAATGGCAGAAGCGGATATGGTTGCCCAGATCGCGGCTTCGGTCGGCGCGCGCCGCGGCTTCATAGCCTGCATTGTCGCCAAACAGCGACATCAGCTCAGCTGCGTCCTCATAGCTCTTTCGATTGGAAAGATATGGCATGTTCATGACGAAGCCCCCCAAAGTCCCCACCCTGACGGTAAGGATCATGGTTCAATCCCCATGCCAACCATGGCCATCGACGGAGCAGCGCGGCCTGGAAGGGTGAACGGCCGGTTAGCCAAGTCCCGCCATGGCACAAACATCCCGTTGCGGCACAGACCTGTCCTGAAAAGGCGCAGGCGGGAAAGCGCTGGCCATGCATCCCCGCGCGTGGCAAGGACCGGGAAATGACCAATGCCAGAAAAGAACCGATCGGCGCAGGCGCCATTTTGGCGCTCACCATTTTGGGCGGAACAATCGTCGGCGGCCTGATGGGCCAGCCGAGTGCCGGCCTGCTGGGCGGCACCGCGCTGGGCATCGTGATCGCGGTGCTGCTATGGGTGCGGGATCGGGGAAAATAGCTCCGCACCCGGCACTTGCGCGCCTTGCCACCATCTGTGGGCCAGCATAAACGGATAGCCATGAAGAAGCATCTGATCGCGCTCACCCTCCTCACGCTGGCCGTTCTCATCGGCCTTTTCTTCTATTTCGCGCGGGGAGACACGGCGCGGCTTCCGGCCGGCGCGGATGTGGGCAAGGAGCCGGTTTTCACCAGCCCCCGCAGCGAAATGATCCCGACGATGAACGTCGCGGATGCCGTGCCGTGGAAGGGTGGGGAAAAGCCGGTTCCCGCAAAGGGGCTGAACGTCGATCGCTTCGCGGATGGGCTGGACCATCCCCGCTCGCTGCTGCGCCTGCCCAATGGCGATGTGCTGGTGGCCGAAACCAACAGCCCGTCACGCCCGACGGGCGGCATCGTCAACCGGGTGATGAACTATCTGATGAACAAGGCAGGCGCCGGCGTGCCGTCCGCCAACCGCATCACCCTGCTGCGCGACGCCGATGGCGACGGGCGGGCGGAAACCAAGACCGCTTTCCTCACCGGGCTCAACTCCCCCTATGGCATGGCGCTGGTGGGGAACACGCTCTACGTCGCCAATACCGATGCCTTGATGGCCTTTCCCTACAAGGAAGGGGACAGCAGGATCACGGCCAGGGGGCGCAAGATCCTGAACCTTCCCGCGCAGGCGCCCAACATGCACTGGACGCGCAGCCTGGCCGCAAGCCCGCAGGGGCTGCTTTATGTGGGCGTCGGCTCCAACAGCAATATCGGGGAAAATGACCTGGAGACGGAGGCCAATCGCGCCGCCGTGCTGGAGGTCAATCCCGATACGGGCGCCTATCGCATCTACGCTTCGGGCCTGCGCAACCCCGTGGGGCTGGCTTTCGAGCCCAGGAGCGGCGCCTTGTGGGGCGTGGTGAACGAGCGCGACATGCTGGGCAGCGATCTGGTGCCCGATTATCTGACGCGGGTGGAATTCGGCGCCTTCTATGGCTGGCCGTGGAATTATTGGGGCGGTTATGAGGATCGCCGTGTCCAGCCGCAGCGGCCGGAGGTTCGCGAATATACCAAGCGGCCGGACTATGCGCTGGGCAATCATGTGGCGCCGCTGGGCCTCAGCTTCGCCGACAAGGTGACGCTGGGCGCGCCCTATGCCAACGGCGCCTTTGTCGGGCTGCACGGCAGTTGGAATCGCAAGCCTGCCGCGGGCTACAAGGTCGTGTTCGTGCCCTTTGGCGACAATGGGGAGGCGGGCAAGGCCAAGCCGGTCGATGTGCTGACGGGCTTCCTGGGAAGCAAGGGCGAGGCGCATGGGCGCCCGGTCGATGTGACGGCGGACGCCAGGGGCGCGTTGCTGGTCAGCGACGATGTCGGCGGGGTCGTCTGGCGGGTGACGGCGGCGAAGTGAGGTGATGGGTTCTTGCCGGGGTGTGCCCTTGATCCTCTCCCGTCGAGGGTCGGCAGAGAGGGACACTCCCCAAAATACCCCAGCCGCAAACCCATGAATGGCGCGCTCAGGATTTGATGCAAAAGGCTCGGCACAAGGAGAGAGGGCGCGGGAATATGTTTCAAGCCCTGCCGACGCCGTGATGGGCCTTTCTGGTCGAACCGCAGGACGCCCAGATGGGTTTACGGCCTAGATATTGAGGCCATGCCGCCCGGCCAGTTCCACCACATATTGCCAGGCCACGCGGCCTGAGCGGCTACCCCGCTGGGTCGCCCACTGGATCGCGTCCAGCGGCTGGAAGCTGAGGCCGAGGCTGGCCGCATAGCCGCTGACAATAGCGACATAGGCATCCTGGTCGATCGCGTGGAAACCCAGGGACAGCCCGAAGCGGTCCGAAAGCGCCATCTTGTCGTCCACCACGTCGCGGGGATTGACGGGGTCGTCCTGCTCCGACAGGTGGCGGGGCACGATGTGACGGCGGTTGGACGTCACATAGAGGCGAACATTGGCCGGGCGGGCGGCGGTTCCGCCCTGGAGCAGCGACCGAAGCGCACGGGCGTCGCCCACCCCATTTTCATCGAAGCCAAGATCGTCGAGGAACAGGATGAAGGGCCGGCGCGTGTCGCGCAACAGGGTGAAGAGTTGCGGCAGGCTGGCCAGTTCATCGATCGCGCATTGCAGCAGGGCGATGTCCTGCCCCTCCGCCTGAAGCTTGCCGATGACGGCGGCAACGACGGCGGACTTTCCGGTTCCGCGTGCGCCCCACAGCAGCACGTCATGCGCCGCATGTCCGGCAGCATGGCGGCGGCTGTTTTCAAGCAGCGCCTGCTTCTGCGCATCGATGCCGGTCAACAGGGCGTAATCCACCGGCGCGAAGGCCTCCACCGCCCGGATCGTGGCGCCGTTCCACACATAGGCGGGCGCGGCGGCCAGATCGGCGGAAGAAGCGGGCGGCGGAGCGATCCGTTCCAGCGCTTCGGCAATGCGGGTCAGCAGGGCATCGTTCATGGCGCCCTCGCTTAGCCCGCATCCGCATGACGGGCAAGCGCGGCGCCCATGTCATTCTTCTGTAGCAATGGCCTTTTACTCCCGGAAATCGGGGCTTATATCGCTGGGGTCGTGACCATCCCAAATCCAGTCTTTTCCACCCGAATAAGCCGCTATGGCAGCGAAGCGCTGCGCGAGGCGGCGCTGCTGATCCGTGCGGGCGAACCGGTCGCCGTGCCGACGGAGACGGTCTATGGCCTGGCGGCGGACGCCACGGACTCCAACGCGGTGGCGGCGATCTACACCGCCAAGGGACGGCCAAGCTTCAATCCGCTGATCGTCCATGTCGCCGATCGGGAGATGGCCGGGCGTCTGGCCGATTTTTCGCCCGTGGCCGACAAGCTGGCGGAGCGGTTCTGGCCCGGCGCGCTGACCATGGTTCTGCCTGTGCGAGCCGACAGCGGACTGTCCCCGCTGGTCATGGCGGGACTGCCGACCGTGGCGCTGCGCCTGCCCGCCCATCCGGCGATGCGGGCGCTGATCCGGGAGAGCGGGCGTCCGCTCGCCGCGCCTTCGGCCAATCGCAGCGGCGCGATCAGCCCGACGCGCGCCGAACATGTGCTGGCGAGCCTCAACGGCAAGATCCGCATGATCCTGGATGAGGGGCCGACCAGCGAAGGGCTGGAATCGACCATCGTCGCGCCGGAAAGCGACTGCATCCGCCTGCTGCGACCGGGCCCGATCACGGCGGCCATGCTGGAGGAGGCAAGCAGGCTGCCGGTGGTGACGGGCGCTGACAATGCGAAGATCGAGGCGCCGGGGCAGTTGGAAAGCCATTATGCGCCGTCCAAGCCGGTGCGGCTGAACGCGCTGAAGGCGGAGAAGGACGAATATCTGATCGGCTTCGGCCTGATGCCGTGTCATGTGAATCTCAGCCCCGACGCCGATATGCGGGAAGCGGCGGCGCATCTGTTCGCGGCCCTGCACCTCGCGGATGCCAGCGCGGCGGAGCGGATCGCGGTGGCGCCGATACCCAATGAAGGGATCGGTGTAGCCATCAATGACCGGTTGCGGCGGGCGGCGGCTTAACATTCGCATTCATGCGGACCGCCTATGAATATGGTCATGCTGAACTTGTTTCAGCATGACGCGTGGGGATGGGCCGGATAAAAGGGCGAGAAATCACTCACCCGCAATTATCATAACCCGCATCGCGGCATTCGCGGCGACGGCGTTCTTCCTCCTTCTTCCGCTCGCGGGCTTCGCGCGCCTCCTGCTTGCGCATCTTGCGGCCGTAATTGCGGTCGGCCTCTTCCTGGCTGGTGGTGCTCCAGTCCACCATTTGGCTGCCAGCGCGCACCGGCGCCGTCACGATATTCGCCGCCGTCCGCGCGATGCAGCCCGGCAGGAACAGCAACAAAGCCGGCGCGGCCACCCATGCGATCTTGTTCATATCTCTTCCCCGGCTTGTCATGTCCGCCAGCTTAAAGACGCTGGCGGCCAGGGCAAGCCGTGGGCGACGAACCGTTAGGGCGCTTCGATCCGCTCGGCAAAGCCCTTGCGCAGCTTGGCGAGCTTGGGCGGGATCACCGCCATGCAATAGGGGTTCCGGTCCCCCACCCGCTCCCAATATTTCTGGTGATAATCCTCCGCCGGATACCAGGGCGCGTCGGGCTCTATGGCGGTGACGATCGGGTTCGCCTGATCCGCCTGGGCGCGCTCGATCCCGGCCTTCGCCTCCGCCGCCTGTTCGGGCGAATGGGGAAAGATGGCCGACCGATACTGGGTGCCGATGTCATTGCCCTGCCGGTTGAGCGTCGTCGGATCATGGGTGGCGAAGAAAATGTCCAGCAGGTCGCCATAGCCGATCGTCGCCGGATCATAGGTGATGCGGATCGCCTCAGCATGACCAGTCGCGCCGGAGCAGACCTGCTCATAGCTGGGGTTCGGCAGCGTACCGCCGATATAGCCGCTTTCCACGGCCTTCACGCCCTTCAGATTCTGATACACCGCTTCCGTGCACCAGAAGCAGCCGCCAGCCAGGGTTGCGATCTCTTCGGCCATATAGGGAGTCCTTATCCTGAATTGGCCGCCGAGATAGGAAGGATCAGCCCGCGGTTCCAGTCTGCCGCATCGCCGCCTCCGCCTTGGCGCGTTCCTCGGCCACCAGTTCCTTGCGGGACAGCTTGCCGACCAGCGTCTTGGGCAGGTTGAGGCGCACCTCCACCTCGCACACCTTCTCATGCTTGCCCAGTTGCGGGTTCAGCCAGTCCTTGAGCGCGGCCCCGTCGATCCCGGAGCCCTCCTGAAGGGTGACGAAGGCCTTCGGACATTCGCCGCGATAATGGTCGGGAATGCCGATCACCAGCGCTTCCTTGACCGCCGGATGGTGGTAGAGGACCTTCTCGACCTCGCTGGGGAAGACCTTGAACCCGCCGACGGCGATCATGTCCTTCAGCCGGTCGACGATCTTCACATAGCCGTCCTCGTCGATCAGCCCGACATCGCCTGTGCGCAGCCAGCCGTCGACGAAAACCTCCTCGTCGGCGTCCGGCCGCTGCCAATAGCCCTTCATGATCTGCGGCCCGGAAAAGACCAGTTCGCCCGGTTCGCCCTCGGGCGGCGGACGGGTCGGGTCCTCGCGGTCGACCAGCTTGACGCGGGTGCCGGGCACCGGCTGCCCCACCGTGCCAGACTTGTTGAGGCCCTCATAGGGGTTGGAGCAGACGACCGGGCTGCTTTCGGTGAGGCCATAGCCCTCGACCAGCTTGGAGCCCGTCATCGCCTCGAACCGCTGCTTGACCTCCAGCGGCAGCGGCGCGCCGCCGGAAATGCAGAGGCGCAGGGAGGAGAAGTCGATATTCGGCGTCGCGGGATGATCCAGCAGAGCCTGGTACATGGTGGGCACGCCGGGCAGCGAGGTCGCCCTGGTCCGCTGCAGCGCAGCCAGAACCTGCGTGCCGTCGAAACGGGGCAGCATCACCATCTCGCCGCCGTTCAGCACCGTCCGGTTGAGCACGCATGTATTGGCGAAGACATGGAAGAAGGGCAGCACCGCCAATATGCGGTCGGGCGCTTCGGGATGCGGATCGATCAGGCGGACCTGCCGCGCATTGGCGGTCAGGTTCTGATGGGTCAGCATCGCGCCCTTGGGCCGGCCGGTGGTGCCGCCGGTATATTGCAGCAGGGCGATGTCCTGCTCCGGATCGATGGCGACCGGCACGGGGTCTTCGCCATGGCGCAGCAGGTCCGCATAATGGGTAAGGCGCGGATCGTGCGGTACCGCGACCGTCTCCTTGCGCTTGAACAGCCGGAACAGCACCGACTTGGCAGGCGGCAGGACTTCCGCGACGCAGCCGACGACCAGCCGTTCCAGGCTGCTGTTGTCCAGCACTTCCAGCGCGGTGGGCAGCAATGCCTTGGCCGACAGGGTGAAGAGGATCTTCGTCCCGCTATCCTCGACCTGATGTTCCAGCTCGGCGGCCGTGTAGAGGGGGGAATAGTTGACGACCGTCGCCCCGGCCATCATCGCGCCATAATAGGCCGCGACATAATGAGGGACATTGGGCAGGAAAAGACCGACCCGGTCCCCCTTTTCTATGCCCATGTCCTGCAATCCCCTGGCGACCCGCCGGATGCTGTGGAGCATTTCGCCATAGCTCGTCTTGCGGCCCATGAAGTCGATCATCACCGCTTGCGGATTGGCCGCCGCGCTGTTCGCCACCATCTCCACCATCGACAGGGGCGGGAATGTCTGCTCCCAGGCAGAGGGATGATTATAGCGGGTTTTCCAGATTTTTTCGCTGCTCTCCATTTGTACAGGTGTAAGTTACGCCTTCCCTTTACGCAAGCGTAAAGCACGGCAAAAGGGCCGCAGCCCTTGGCAAGGCGCGGCCCTTTTCCCGGTCTCTGCCGTCGTCGCTCCGCACGGGGCGGATTGACGTTACGGCATCAGACGTGACCCTTGTTGTCGCTGAACGGATCGAGGATTTTCGCGGCGCCCGAAATCAGGTCGGACTCGCTCTTCAGCGCTTCTTCCGCGCGGCGGGTGGCGTCCTCGCGCTCCCGGCGCAGCTCGTTGATCAGCGCCTCGCGATCGCCGTCCAGACGCGAATCGGTGGGGGCCTCGATGCCCGCCTTCTTCGCCGCCTTCGTCACCAGCGCGTCCAGTTCCCGCTGCGAGCAGAGGCCCAGCGTCACCGGGTCCTTGGGCACGATGTTGGAGATGTTCCAGTGCGTGCGGTCGCGGATCGCGGCGATGGTGGTGCGCGTGGTGCCGATCAGCTTGCCGATGGCGCCGTCCGAAATTTCCGGATGGTTGCGCAGGATCCAGGCGATGCCGTCGGGCTTGTCCTGACGCTTGCTGACCGGCGTATAACGCGGTCCCTTGGTGCGGCGGACCGGCTCGGGGCCCTTCAGCATCTTCAGGCGATAGTCCGGATTGGCCTCGCCCTTGTGGATTTCCTCCATCGTGATTTCATGGGCGCGCACCGGATCGCGGCCGGTATATTTGGTGCCGGCGGTATCGTCGGCAATCGCCTGCACTTCCAGGATATGCAGCCCGCAAAACTCCGCAATCTGGTCGAAGCTCAGCGCGGTATTGTCGACCAGCCAACTGGCTGTCGCATGGGGCATGAGAGGCTGGGACACGGGAATTCTCCGGCATAGAAACGGCGCTTAAAAACGACAAGGGCCGCCCAAGCAGGGCGGCCACGCCCGACCCGAGATAGTGCATCCGGCCGCGCCGGGCAAGGAAAAGCGTCAGGCCGCGCTGCCGAGCGCCTGGGGATCGATATTGTGCAGACCGGTGAGGAATTCCCGCGCGCTGCGTTCCCAACTGAAGCTCTTGCCATAGGCGGCGCATGCCTGACGGTCGCAGAGGAGCGCTGCGGCGATGGCGTCCTCCAGCCGGTCCGACAAGGCGCCGCTTTCCGGGGTGACGATGTCGACCGGGCCGGTGACGGGATAGGCCGCCACCGGCGTGCCGCAGGCCAGCGCCTCTATCATGACCAGGCCGAAGGTGTCGGTGCGGCTGGGAAAGACGAAGACGTCGGCGCCGGCATAGGCGCCGGCCAGTTCCGCCCCGAACATGGGGCCCAGGAAATGCGCCTGCGGATAGGTTCTTTCCAGCATGGCGCGGGCGGGACCGTCCCCGACGACGACCTTCGTGCCCGGATGGCCGCTGACCAGGAAGGCTTCCAGATTCTTCTCGACCGCGACACGGCCGACATAGAGCTGGATCGGACGCGGCAGAGCGGCAAAGAGGATGGGCGGCGTCGCCATGGGCGTGAAGGCGGCCAGGTCCACCCCCCTGCCCCAGGCACGCACCTGCGCCAGCCCATGGGCACGCAATTGCCGCCGCACGGACCGGGTCGACACCAGCACCGCCTCGGCCGGTCCATGGAACCAGCGGATATAGCGCCAGAACCACGCCGCGGGCAGCCCGGTGCGCTGCGCCACATAATCCGGAAAATGCGTATGATAGGCAGTGGTGAAGCGGATGCCGCTGCGCAGGCACCAGCGCCGTGCGGCCAGGCAAAGCGGCCCTTCCGTCGCCAGATGGATCGCGTCGGGACGGAAAGCCGCGATCATCTGCCCCACAACGCTCGAACGGGCGAAGGCCAGCCGGATTTCCGGATAGGTCGGACAGGGGATGGAGCCGAAGAGATCGGGCGAGACCAGCTTCACCTCATGCCCCATCTTCTCCAGTTCCGCCTGCATGGTCTGGAGCGTGCGGACGACGCCGTTCACCTGCGGGCTCCAGGCGTCGGTGACTATGGCCACGCGCATCGTTCGCCCTCCCGTCAGGCCGCGATCCGGGAAGGTTCTTCGGCGGCGCGCCCGGCGATCTCGTCGGCCCAGTGCAGCACCTCCATGCGCCCGTCGAAATGCTCGACCAGCGCCGTGCATCCCTCCACCCAATCGCCGTCATTATAATATTCGACGCCCGCGATCTCGCGGATTTCCGCATTGTGGATATGCCCGCAAACGACACCGTCGACGCCGCGGGAACCGGCCTCATGCGCCACCACCTCCTCGAAGCGGGAGATGAACTCGACGGCGTTCTTGACCTTGTGCTTCGCCATCTTGCTGAGCGACCAATAGGGCAGCCCCATGCGTTGCCGCACCGCGTTCACCACGACATTGACGCGCATCAGCATGGTATAGGCGGCGTCGCCCACAAAGGCCAGCCAGCGGTGCGCAAGCATGATCGTGTCGAACTCGTCGCCGTGCAGCACCAGCAGCTTGCGGCCGTCGGCGGTCTCATGGATCGCCTTGCGCCGAATCTCGACGCCGCCGAAGCTGAGGCCGGTGAACTGGCGGAACATCTCGTCATGATTGCCGGGGATGTAGACGACGCGGGTGCCGCGCTTGGCCCGCTTCATCACCCGCCAGACCACATCATTATGCGCGGCGGGCCAATAGAAGCGCTTCTTCAGCCGCCAGCCGTCGATGATGTCGCCCACCAGATACATGGTGTCGCTGTCGACGCTGTCGAGGAAGTCGATCAGCATGCTCGCATTGCAGCCGCGCGTGCCGAGGTGAATGTCCGAAATCCAGATCGTGCGATAGCGGCGACGCTTCCCTTCCCGTTCGGGAATGGCGAACTTGTCGTCGGCGCCATCGTCCAACTCCGCCAGGAAAGGCAGGCGAGTGATGGCGTTCATGATGCGACCCCTGAGCTGTTTCCCTCAGGAGCGAATCCATAGCCGCCCTATGTTACAACTCCGCAGCGAATATGACGGAAATGCTACGGTCTTGGCCAGTGCAGGACATTCCTTCTCCCTTGAGGGAGAAGGATAGGAAGCCTTGGCGACGAAGGAGCCTAGGCTGATTTGGATGAGGGGGAAGCGGGCCTGCGGCCCGCGTGATCCCATGGATCGCAACGCCTTCACCCCGCTGCGACTAGGCAGCAAGCTGCCAAGTCTGCGCAGCCCTCTCCCTCAGGGGAGAGGGATAAAGCGGGTGTTCGATTACCACCCCCAATCAGACCCACCCCCTCGTCAAACCGTCAGCACGATCTTCCCGAAATGCTCCCCCGCATCCATGCGCGCATGCGCGGCGGCCGCCTCCGCCAGCGGAAAGCGCATGTCCATCGCCGGCCGCAGCCTGCCCTGCTCGATGAAAGCCCACACCACCCGCATCAACTCGTCCGCCACCAGGCTCTTGAAGGCCACCGAGCGCGGGCGCAGCGTCGATCCGGTCAGCGTCAGCCGCTTGCCCATGATCGCGGGAATGAAGACCTCCGCCTTGGGTCCGCCCATGACCGCGATGGACACATGGCGCCCGTCTTCCGCCAGACACTGGATGTTGCGCGGCAGATAATCCCCGCCGACCATGTCCAGCACCGCCTGCACGCCCTGCCCGCCGGTGATCCGCTTCACTTCCTCGACGAAATCCTGGCTGCGATAATTGATCGCATGATCGGCGCCCCAGGCCTTCGCCTGCTCGCATTTCTCATCGCTGCCACAGGTCACGATGACGCCGATGTCGAACAGCTTGCAGAGCGAGATCGCCATGGTGCCGATGCCGCTCGTGCCGCCATGGACCAGCACCACATCGCCCTCCACCACATAGGCGCGCTCGAACAGGTTGCTCCACACGGTGAACAGGGTTTCCGGCAGGGCCGCCGCCTCGACCAGATCATAATCGTCCGGCACCGGCAGGCACTGGCCGGCGGGCGCCACCGCATATTCGGCATAGCCCCCGCCGGGCAAAAGCGCGCAGACGCGCCGGCCGATCAACAGTTCCGCGCTCCCGCCCGCGGCGACGATGATGCCGGAAACCTCCAGCCCCGGAATGTCGGGCGCGCCGGGCGGCGGCGGATATTTCCCCTGCCGCTGCATCACGTCGGGCCGGTTGACGCCGGCCGCCGCCACCTTGATCAGCACCTCGTCGGGCCCGGGCACAGGAACCGGCCGCCGCTGCGGCACCAGGGCCTCGGGCCCACCGGGAACCGCTATGCCGATCACCGTCATTTCCGTCGGCAGGTCGTTCGGCTTCACGCCCTCTATCGCCATTGCGGCCCCTCGCGGCAGATGTTGCACCGCACCTAAATCGACGGGCGGAATGCAGGCCTTATTGACAGACTGGCCCGCAGGGTCAACATTGCGATTCATGGACATGGAAGACGATCTGCCCCGAAAGGCCGATGATCCTCTGGCCCAGCTGATCCGTCAGGATCTGGGTCCGCTGTCCGTTGCCGATCTCGAAGCGCGCATCGCGGCGCTGCAGGGCGAAATCGCCCGCACCCGATCCAGGATTGAAAACGCCGTTAACCACAAAGCAAGCGCCGAGGCGTTATTCAAGCGATGAACCCGCGCCCCGCCCCACGCGACTCCGACAAGGGTCTCACCGGGCATGGGCAGTCTGGCAATTCCGGCGGTCAGGATGCCCATCTTGATCCGCCGTCGAGCAATGCCGACATATGGTTCAAGACAGCCCCTCATTGGGGGTCAGGAGTATAAGAGACATGCCATCTTTCGCACCCGCCCTTGAAACCACCCTGCATAATGCGCTGACCCACGCATCGGAGCGTCGTCACGAATATGCGACGCTGGAGCATCTGCTGCTCGCGCTGATCGACGACGAACATGCGTCGAAGGTGATGCAGGCCTGCGGCGTGGAGCTTGGCGAACTTTCCGACGCGGTGACGCAATATCTGGATACCGAACTCGACAGCCTGAAGGTGGAGGGTGCAAGCGACCCCTCCCCCACCAGCGGCTTCCAGCGGGTGGTCCAGCGCGCGATCCTGCATGTCCAATCCTCCGGAAAGGATGAAGTGACGGGAGCCAATGTGCTCGTCGCGCTTTTCTCCGAGCGGGAAAGTTATGCCGTCTACTTCCTCCAGCAGCAGGATATGAGCCGCCTGGATGCCGTCAGCTACATCAGCCACGGCGTCGGCAAGGGCACGGCCGCCCCTGAACCGCGCGAAACCAAGGGCGCTCAGGAGGAGGAGAAGAAGGCGCAGGACAGCAAGGGCAAGAAGGACAGTGCCTTGGAGCAGTTCACCGTCAACCTCAATGAGAAGGCGGCGCGGGGCAAGGTTGACCCGCTGATCGGCCGCGCTTCCGAAGTCGACCGGACCATCCAGATCCTGTGCCGGCGGTCGAAGAACAACCCGCTCTATGTGGGCGACCCGGGCGTGGGCAAGACCGCCATCGCGGAAGGCTTGGCGCGCAAGATCGTGGAGGGCGAGGTTCCCGACGTCCTCAAGGAAGCGGTGATCTACTCGCTCGACATGGGCGCGCTGCTTGCCGGAACCCGCTATCGCGGCGATTTCGAGGAGCGGCTGAAGGCGGTCGTCACCGAGCTGGAGAAGATGCCGCACGCAGTTCTTTTCATCGATGAGATCCACACGGTGATCGGCGCGGGCGCGACCAGCGGCGGCGCGATGGATGCGTCCAACCTGCTGAAGCCTGCCCTGTCGGGCGGCACGATCCGCTGCATCGGCTCCACCACCTACAAGGAGTTCCGCAACCATTTCGAGAAGGACCGCGCCCTGCTGCGCCGGTTCCAGAAGATCGACGTCAACGAACCCACGGTCGAGGACACGATCAAGATTCTCGCCGGGCTGCGCAGCGCCTTTGAGGAGCATCACAACGTCAAATACACCCCCGACGCGATCAAGGCGGCGGTGGAACTGTCGGCGCGCTACATCAACGACCGCAAGCTGCCGGACAAGGCGATCGACGTGATCGATGAGGTCGGCGCGATGCAGATGCTGGTCGTGCCGTCCAAGCGCAAGAAGACGATCACCCCCAGGGAGATCGAGCAGGTCATCGCAACCATGGCCCGCATCCCTCCCAAGACCGTCTCGGCGGACGACAAGTCGGTTCTCGAAACGCTCGACACCGACCTCAAGCGCGTCGTCTTCGGCCAGAACCGGGCGATCGAGGTGCTGTCCTCCGCGATCAAGCTGTCGCGGGCGGGCCTGCGCGATCCCGACAAGCCGATCGGCAACTATCTCTTCTCCGGCCCCACCGGCGTCGGCAAGACGGAGGTTGCGCGGCAACTCGCCCATCTGCTCGGCATTCCGCTCCAGCGGTTCGACATGTCGGAATATATGGAACGCCATTCGGTCAGCCGCCTGATCGGCGCTCCTCCGGGCTATGTCGGCTATGACCAGGGCGGCCTGCTGACCGATGCAGTGGACCAGAATCCGCATAGCGTGCTGCTGCTGGACGAGATCGAGAAGGCCCATCCAGACCTGTTCAACATCCTGCTCCAGGTGATGGACAATGGCCGCCTCACCGATCATCACGGCAAGACGGTGGATTTCCGCAACACCATCCTCATCATGACCACCAATGCCGGTGCGTCGGACATGGCGAAGGAAAGCATCGGCTTTGGCGAACTGACCCGCGAGGATGCGCAGGAGGACGCGGTGAAGAAGCTCTTCACCCCCGAATTCCGCAACCGCCTCGATGCCATTGTACCTTTCGGCTATCTGCCGCCGGAGATCGTGGCGCGGGTCATCGACAAGTTCGTGCTGCAACTGGAACTGCAACTGGCCGACCGCGACGTCCACATCACCCTGGACGACGAGGCGAAGGCCTGGCTCACCAAGCGCGGCTATGACAAGCTCTATGGCGCCCGCCCGATGGGCCGCCTGATGCAGGAGAAGATCAAGCAGCCGCTGGCCGAGGAACTGCTGTTCGGCAAGCTGGTGCATGGCGGCGAAGTCCATGTCCGGCTGAAGGACGACGCCCTCGCCTTCGAAATCACCCCCGCCGCCCCCAAGAAGGGGAAGAAGGGTGGCAAGTCGAAGCCTGCGGAACGGGCGAAGTAAGACAGCGCCATCATCGGCAATCATGACAAGGGCGGCCCCTCGGGGTCGCCCTTGATCATTCGGGCCTGCCGAAGAAACCGGCCACTGATCAGCGCGGCCGATCCTCCCTGCGGCATCAAGCCTCCCGAACCGCTGGACCGCCTGCCGAAGCGAGAACTTGCGGATTGCTCTCCATCGGGCACAAGGATGGCTCACGCCAGATGCGGGAGAGTCGCGATGTCGAACGAAATCACCCTCTACACCAATCCGATGTCGCGCGGGCAGATCGCCCGCTGGATGCTGGAGGAAGTGGGAGAGCCCTACGACATCGTCGTGCTGGATTATGACGTCGGCATGAAGTCGGCCGATTACCTCGCGATCAACCCGATGGGCAAGGTTCCCGCCATCGTCCACGCAGGCAAGGTGGTGACCGAATGCGCCGCCATCTGCGCCTATCTGGCCGATGCCTTTCCCGCCGCCGGCCTGGCGCCCGCCACCGATGGTCGCGCCGACTATTATCGATGGCTCTTCTTCGCCGCCGGCCCGGTGGAGGCCGCCATCACCAACAAGGCGCTCGGTTTTGCCGTTCCCGAAGGCCGCGAGCGTCTGGCCGGCTATGGCACGTTCGACCATGCGATCGATGCCCTGGAACGCGCCGTCTCCGGACCAGCCTGGATTTGCGGCGACCGGTTCACCGCCGCCGATGTCTATGTGGGAGCGCAGGTCGATTGGGGCCTCAGCTTCGGTTCGATCCCCAGCCGCCCCGTCTTCGAAGCCTATGCGGCGCGCCTGCGCGAGCGCCCGGCCTATAAGCGGCAAAAGGAACTGGACAACGCCCTGATCGCAAAGATGCAGAAGCCCGCCTGAAGCACTCCCCAAAGCGAAAGGCCCGGCGAACCACTTCGCCGGGCCTTCCCTTATTTCAGCTAAAGCCGTCTTCAGTTGCGCTGATTGCCCATGAAGCGCAGCAGGAACAGGAACATGTTGATGAAGTCGAGATAGAGGTTCAGCGCCCCCATCACCACCGACTTGCCCATCATGTCCGTCCCGGCGACATAGGCATAGATGCTCTTGATCTTCTGCGTGTCATAAGCGGTCAGACCCGCAAACAGCAGCACGCCGACGAAGCTGATCACCAGATTCATGGCGCTCGACCGCAGGAACAGGTTGATGAGGCTGGCGACCAGCAGACCGACAACACCCATGATGAGGAAGGTGCCGAAACCCGAAAGGTCGCGCTTCGTCGTATAGCCCCAGAGGCTCAGCCCCGCAAAGGCAGCCGCCGTCGCGAAGAAGGTCTGGGCAACGGACGTGCCGGTATAGACCAGCAGGATGGACGAGAGCGACAGGCCCATCACCGCGGCATAGGCCCAGAACATCGCCTGCATCGCGAAGGTCGACAGACGGTTGATGCCAAAGCTCATCGTCATCACGAACAGCAGCGGCGCGAACATGATGACATATTTCAATATGCCGGGTCCGGCCAGGATCTGGTAAGCAAACCCGCTGGAGGCGAACAGCATGGCGACGACGCCCGTCAGCAGCACGCCGCTCGCCATATAATTGTAAACCGACAGCATATAGCTGCGCAGGCCAGCGTCATACGCCTCCCCGCGCGCAACGGTCGTGCCGCCAAAACCCGCAACGTCGGAACGCGGATCGGACCAATTGGCCATGAGATATTCTCCTTCACCGGCATCCATGCGGCCGGTTCCCTCATTATCGGCTTATCGCGCTTCCAATTCAAGCGGCGAGCGCAATCTGACTTATCGCCGCGAAACAGCTATAGGAAGGCGATGCACCGCCTGTTCGTCGCCATACGCCCGCCCGCCGACATCCGCGCCGGCCTCATCGCCCTGATGAACGGGATCAACGGAGCGCGCTGGCAGGACGACGACCAGTTGCACATCACCCTGCGCTTCATTGGAGAGGTCGACCACCATCAGGCCAATGACGTCGCCGACGCGCTGGCGAATATCCGCTTTTCGCCCTTCCGGACCGCACTGTCCGGCGTGGGCTGCTTCGACCGCAAGGGCCATGTCAACGCGCTCTGGGCAGGCATGGAGCCACGCGCACCCCTCGCCCGGCTTCATCGGAAAGTGGACCGCGCCTGCATCGCCGCGGGCCTGCCGCCGGACGATCGCAGCTATCTGCCGCATATCACCCTCGCCCGCTTCGGACGCACGGCCGGCCCGATGGACGCCTTCATCGCCCTTCATGCCGGCCTGGCAAGCGCCCCATTCACCGTCGATGAGTTCGCCCTCTATGAAAGCCATCTCAGCCAGAACGGCTCGACCTATCATTTGATCGAACGCTATCGGGCGGACAGGAACGATCCCGAATAAGACGCGATTGTCGCAAGCGTTCCCGGCGAATTCAGGTCGACAGCGCGCCGCAGGCCACCCGTCCACCCGCATTGCCGGCAGGATCGGTCTTGTTGTCGTCCGCCTGCGCATGGATCACCAACGCCGCGCCGTCGCCGTCCAGCAGCGGCGTCGCGCCTCCGCTGATGGTTCCGCCGGGGATGACATATTCCATTTCGCCCGAACCGTCGGCGCCGGCGATCATGTTCGGCATATCGCCCATGTGCATGCCCGCAGGATTATCCTTGCCATGCTTGTGACCCGTGGGATTCCAGTGCCCGCCAGCGCTCGTGAAATCGGGCGGCGTGCAGGTTCCGGTGCCGTGGATATGCACGGCATGCATGCCCGGCGTCAGCCCTTGCGCGCGCACCAGCACATGCAGGCCATCGGTCGCCTGCGTCACCGTCGCCTCTCCGCGCGGCGATCCGTCCGCGGCCAGCAGCTTCGCATGGGCCACGGGCGCGGCGGCGTCGCTTGCAGGGGCCGTCCCCGACGACCCGGTCGCACAGGCCGATGCCAGGGCAGCCATCGGCAATGCCAGAAGAATTGCGGCAATTTTCATGATGAACCAACTCCGAGAAGAACGCTGCTAGGCGAACGCAACATGACGGTCTTTGTTGCCTAAGCGATCCGAAATGTCACCGCTTTTCATCCCGATCATGCCCCGGGCCGGAGGGCACAAGCCGCTCCTCCAAGGGCGCTCGAGCAAGACAGGGGTTCGCCAGGGGCCAATCCGTTGCACGCAACTTCCGCACTGCATTGGCAGCACCAGAGGCTGGCCGGGCTGAACAGCACCTTCCCCGATTTGGTCCGAAGCCCGCTACAGGCGAGTTCGCGGCCGTCCCTGTACAAACCGCATGGAAAAAGGGGCCGGTCTCTCGACCAGCCCCTCGATCCCTTCCCATCCCGAAGGATGGAAAATCTTACTGACCCGAACCCGGACCGTAGGTGATTTCCACGCGACGGTTCTGCAGTTCGCGGACGCCGTCGGCGGTTTCGACGCGGGGGTTCGATTCACCGAACGCCTGGGTCGTGATCACGCCGTCAGGAATGCCCTTCGACGAGATATATGCCTTGACGGCATCGGCGCGACGCTGGGACAGACCGACGTTGTACGAGGCCGAACCCGAACGGTCCGCATAACCCGCCAGCATGACCTGCGCGCTGCCGCAGTTGCTGTAGGCCGAAACCGCATTGTCCAGAATGGTGGCGGCGTCAGGCGTGATGTCCGACTTGTCCCATTCGAAGAAGACGATGTACGGCCCAGGGCTGCACTCAGCCACCGGCGGCGGAGCAGCCGGTTCACCACCGAAGTTGTAGGTCAGGCCCAGCAGCAGGCTGTGGGTGCGCAGCTTGGTGTCGACCGACGAGCCGGCGGGGCCACCGATGGTGGTGTAGGCCGGGATCAGCTTGATGTCGTCCTGGTTGAAGAAGCGATACTTCAGCGAGACGTCGACATTGTTGGTCAGCGGATAGCGAACGCCAGCCAGCGCCTGCCAGGCGAAGCCGGTGTCGGAATCGTTCACCAGATCGTTGGCCAGCTTGCCGCGCGAAACGCCGACACCGCCGCCGACGAAGCCCTGCAGGCCGTCATCGGGACCGAAGTCCAGCAAGCCGTTCAGCATGAACGACAGAGCCGAAGCCGAACCGCCGAAGCCGCTCTTGTCCAGATCCACCTTGGCGCGCTTGTAAGCGGCCTCGGCCTCCAGACGGAAACCGCCGAAGTCATAACCGATATTGGCGTCACCATCGAAGCCCTTGTGGTAGTCCACGCCGGCAACCGTGTTGCTGGCAGCGCCGCCATTGCCGGGGGTGAAGGTGATGTCCTGATCTTCGACGAGAACAACGCCGGAATCGATACCGATATACCAGCTATTGTCACGCGCCAGGGCCGGGGTGGCCAGGGCGCTGGTCGCAAGCACAGCCGCGAGGGCAAGCTTCCGCATCTGAATTCCCCTTTCAAAAGTGTCACGAAGGACTGCTGAAACCCTGTATCGGGTAGAAAGTTTCATGGCAAGTCCACAATTGGCAAAACTGTTGCAAAAATAACGCAGTTAACCCTGTCGCCTTCCGTTGGCTCCTAATTCGAAAGGGCAATTCTGGTAAAAGGCGGACACAGCGAAAGTCACAGCAGGATCAGCTCGCGATCAGTCCATGTGTCCGCAGCGCGCCCAGAATTGCGGCAAGGGCCGAACGCGCCTCCACGTCGACTATGGCGCCGCCCGCCGGATTGGCGACGGCCGCCACGGCCGCGCCCACGACCCGCTGCCCACCGACATAGAAGCCATCTGCCCGCACGGCGGAATCCTCCCAGCGCGCGCCGTCAACTGCGGTCATCGAAGGGATCGCTGAACCGGATGCGCCCGTCGGCGGGCATCACCCACCACCAAGGCTCACCCACCTGAAATCCGATCTCAAGTCCAGCCGCCAACCCAATGGAAACAAAGGCCCCTGCCACCAGCCGCAAATAGCTCATCGCCCCGTCATGCGCAGGGGAAAGCAGGGTGGAGGGCGGCGACCAGTCCGTCAGCGCGGGCGCCCCATCCTCCGCCCGCTGCTTCCAGTCGTTCCAGCAATGCGCGTCGAACAATTCATAGGAAAGCGACCAGATCACCCCCAGCCCCAGCGCCTTCGCCCGCCGCGCGAAATCGGCATGCCAGGCGGCGCATGGCGCGTTCAGCACCCCGCCGGCCAGACTGATGTAAAATCCGCCACCCAGCGGTTCCAGCCGGAAATAATGGCTCATCCCGACATAATGGTTGATGTCCCCGCGATAGCCCAGCGCATGGATCGACGCGACGATCCGCTCCGGCGTCTGGTTGAAGCAGTCGTCATAGCCGGTCGCCATCGACAGCCCATGTTCGGGCAGCACCGCATCGCCCACGCGCAGCACCGACCCGGCCCCGTCGCAGCGCATGTCGGAAAGCTCGCACCACCCCTCGACCCCGCCGGCAAAGGCGGCGCTCCCCGCATCGTAACCGGGCGCGGCGAGCGAGATGAACATCCGGTCCACATCGCCTGCCCAGACCTCTTCCCCTTCGCTCAACAGGAATCCGCTCCTGATCGCGGAAAAATCCAGTGTGATCACAGCATCTTCCGGCCCGCCGCTCGCATAGTTCCACAAGCGCACATACCAGGCCCGCGCATGCCCCGCCGCGTCCCTCCCCTCGATGGTCAGCGTCGGCCCATGCGTCTGGTCCAGTCGCCGCAACCCTCCGCTCCGCCAGCGGAAGCGCAGCACGCAATCGCGAAAATCCCGATCCGTCTCATAGGCCAGCAGGGCATGGCTCCACTTGTCCTCCGCCTCCCAGATCAGCCCCGCCAGATCCCCGGACCCGTAAAAGACGGCATCCACCCGAAGCGCGTCCGGCGCGGTGGTGACGACACCCGCCATCATCGGCCGGGGAAAATTGACGGTCCAGTGCGTCGGCGCGAACCGCTTCATGAACCGCGCCTCCTGCCCCCGCCGCGCATCGGCCAGCCAGTAAGCCAGTCTACTCATCCGCTTATCGCCCCCCTGACCGCCCGGGCCACCTGCCGCGCGCTGCGCGCCAGCAATCGGGCGCTATCCGCCCCCTGCCCCTGCACCGCGATGCTCACCCGCACATCCCGCGCGCCACCACCGCCATGGGGAACAATCTGCCCGCTTGCGGTGGGCACAAAGACCTCCGGCCCCCGCTCCCCCACGACATAGGCGCGCCCCGGCGCCACCGGCCCGCCGGTAGCGCGTCCCGGCAAGCCCAACACGGACGCCGCCAGCCCGATCAGCCCGCCATCGCCCCCGATGCCGTTCATCCCGGCCCGCAAGGCGCTGGCCGCAATGTCGTCCAGCACCCGCAGCGCAATGGCCTTCAGCTCCTCGAAACCGAACTGCCCGGTCCGCACCGCCCGCAACAACCCCTGCTCGATCCGCCGCCCGGCCCGCTCCGCTCCCGTCGCAAGAGGCCCTTCCAGCTCCCCCCGCATGGCCTCGACATCCCGCGCAAAACCCTGCCTGTCCGCCCGCACCCGCACGACCAGATTGTCGATCTCCTCGTCCATCCCTCTCACCTCGCAACCGAAAAGAAAAAGCCCCTCCCTTCAGGGAGGGGTTTGGGGGAGGGGAAAGCCCCACATTCCAACCTCAATCCGGCATCCCAGCCCGCAACCTCTCCAACTCCCCGCGATCCATCCCCACGCGCGCCTCGTCCTCATCCCCATGAGCCGCCCGCAACACGCTCTCCAGTTCCGCAGGCGTCGACCGCCAGAACTCCTCCGGCCGCCACCCCAGCAACCACCCCGCGACCCCTGCCAGCCGCGCCGCCGATTTGAAAAAGCTCATCGTCCCCCCAAAATCTGCCCGAGTATCCCGCGCAGAACCGGCGTCAGCTTCGCCAGCCCCGCCGCCACGATCGCCTCGCCCAAAGCCTCCCGCGTCAAGCCGGCCGGCGGCTCCGCCAGGCAATGCCAGAACAGCCCGGCCATCTCGCCCAGCGACAGCTTCCCGTCCGCCGCCCGCTCCACCAGCGCGAACAACGGCCCCAATTCCTCCTCAGCCGCCACCAAAGCCGCGAAACTGGGCCGCAGCACAAGGCGCTCCCCACCCAGTTCCAGCGCAGCCTCGCCCCGGGCACCGTTAGCTGGGGCGCCATTCGCCCCGCTCACAGCGACACCACCGGCCCGGAACTTTCCAGGCTCAGCGCATAGTTGCGCTCGCCATTATAATCCCCGGCATAGTCCAGCCGCGTCACCAGAAAGCGCCCGCGCATCTTCTCGCCGCTTTCGAAGCTCAGCTCATAATCCTCGATGGTCCCGGCCAGCGCATGGTTGCGCAGCCGCACCTCCGCCGCCGATCCGGTGAATATGCCCGCCGCCGACACGCTGACGGATCGCACGCCCGCACCCGACAGCAGCTCGCGCCAGCCGCCCGATCCCTTGTGCGTGACGTTCACCGCCTCGCCGTTGACGGACAGTTGCGTGGTCCGCATCCCGGCCACGGTCGCATAGGCCGCAGGCGCCCCGCCATCGCCTATTTTCAACAGAAACGCGCTTCCTTTTTCCACGCCCATGGCGCATTCTCCTCTACGATAAACCGTGCAAGATTCGGGATTTGGAGAGAGGCCCCCTATGTTCGTCACCGCCCCCCTGATGCTGTTGCTGGCCGCCGCTCCGCAGGGCGGCGTCGATGTCGGCACTGGCCGCAAGGACTATTCGCAGTGCCTGTCGAAACAGATTCAACCCGCCATCGACAAGAAACTGTCGCTCGGCGATTTCCAGTCCGCGCTGAAGAGCGAATGCGGCGCCAAGGAAGCCGCCTTCCGCGCCGCCATCGTCGCCGACGACAAGTCGAGCGGCATGTCGGACAAGGACGCGCAATCGGACGCCGACGACCAGATCAGCGAATATCGGGACAAGATCGTCGGAGAATATGAAGACTATTCGAAGCCGGGCAGCTAACTCCACCCCTTCCCCGCGACGCCGACGGGCCGCCTCGGCTAGAGCCAATCGACATTCAGATGATGACGAGCCGAGCCGAAGACCACCGAAGGTAAAATGATGGTTTTCCGTGACCCGGAGCGCAGCGTACTCAAAGTAGGTGAGCACCGGAAGCACGGAAAAGCGTCATTTGCAGGCCGTCAGGGCTGAATGTCGATTGGCTCTAAGCCCGCACCACCCGCACCCGATAATCCGCCAGGGCCTGCCACCCGTCCCGCGCCGCCGTCCGCGCCACGCGGGACCGCACCAGCCGCGCGCCAACGACCCGCCAGCCCTCCACCGGCCCCAGCGCCCGCATCGCCGCATCCACGCGCTCCAGCAGGCCGCCCAGCCGCGCAGGCGCCTCCCCCACGTCGAACAGGCTGACCGCCACGGTCAGTTCCCGCCCCTCCACATCCTTCGCGCCCCAATCCAGCGCGATGCAGTCCCCCACCACCCCATAGGGCGCGCTGGCCCGTCCCGGCGCGCCGTCGAACAGCCCGTTCACCCCCGCCATCAAGACGGCATCCCCACGCAGGGCCGCAACCACGGCTCCACGCACCGCCACCTCCGCGCTCATCGCCGCCCCCTTCCCGAATGCCGCACCGCTTCCCGCAGCGCCAGATCGCCCATCCACCGCGCCTTCAGCCCGCGCCCGGACAGCCGCACCGCCTCACCCTCGACCTGCGCCTCCACGCCGGCCGCCGCCAGAGCCGCGGCAATCCCCCGCCGCCGCGCCTCCATCCGCGCCTCGACCAGCGCGCCCAGCCATCCCCTCATGCCCACCGCCCCCTCATGCTCATGCCAGCCGCATCCGCCGCCATGGCCGCCACAGCGCGCTCACCACGGCGGGCGGCGTCGCCACGTCCCCGCCCCGCGCCGCGAAATGCTCCGCCGCCAGCCGCACGATCCCCTGCCGGATCGCTTCGGGCAGCGCATCCTCATCGACCGCCAGCCCCGCGCGATAGCGCACCACGACCTCCCCCGGCCCATCGACCGGCCGCGCCCGCACCCAGCCATCGCCGGAAGCATCGATGTCGATCGCATGGGCCTCCGGCGCCAGCGCCACGCCGGCCGCCTCCACCCCCTCGATCGCCACCACCGGCCGCGCCGTCAGCCTCTGCCAGCTCCCGTCCGCGACGACCGTCTCCGACGCCTCCCGCACCACCAGCCACTGCCCGATAAACTGCTCGCAAAGCCCCGAAGCGCTTCCCAAAAGCCGCTCCAGCACGCCATCCTCATCATCCGACCCGATCCGCAACCAGGCCTTGAGATCCGCCAACATGGCCCCTCCCACCAAAAAAGGGGACGCCCCGCAGGACGCCCCCAGTCTTTCCTTCTCCCCTTGTGGGAGAAGGATACGCAGCCTTAGCGGCAAGGCCGCTTAGGCGAAGTTGGATGAGGGGTGATCAGGAAGCCGCGAACTTCATCAGCTTGATCGCCTCCGAATTGGCCACGGCCCCGCCGATCCGCTTCACCGCATAGAAATGCACGAACGGCTTGTTGCTGAACGGATCGCGCAGGATGCTGGTCTCGCTGCGTTCGGAAATCACATAGCCCGCCTGGAAATTGCCGAACGCGATCGACAGCGAACCCGCCGCAATGTCCGGCATGTCCTCGGCCTCGACCACCGGATAGCCCAACAGCGTCGCCGGCTGCCCCGCGCTCAGCGAAGGCTGCCAGATGAACGCCCCGTCGCTGGTCTTCATCTTGCGGATGACCGACAGCGTGGCCGAATTCATCACGAAGCAGGCCCCCTGGCGATAGGGCGCGCGCAACGCCTGCACCAGGTCGATCAGCCTGTCCTGCCCCGAAGCGGCAAAGGCCCCCGAAGCCCCCGACGCCACATATTGCAGCGACCCGAAGGCGCGCACGCTGTCCGCCTCATTGGTCGTCGTATAGGTCAGGAAGCCCTTGGGCTTGTTCGTCCCATTGCCGTTGATGAAGGCCGCGCCCTCCGCCGCCGCGAACTCGCGGGCGATCTCCCCGGCCAGCCAGCCCTCGACGTCGAACTGCGCATCGTCCAGCATCGCCTGGCTCGCCGCCGGATTGGCGTAGAGCTCGCCCGAAGGCGGCACGATCTCGTTGAAGCTCGGCGTCGCCGTCTCCGCCCGCGCGCCCGTCTCGCTGGCCCAGCCGGACACGATGCCGCCCGACGTCACCAGCTTGCGATAGCCCGCCGTCCCCGTCCGCACGACATTGGCGATCGACCGGATGGGCGAAATCGCCTTCTGCGTCGCGCCGATGATCTGGTCGATCTCCCGCGGCACCGCATAGCCGCCCGCCGCGCCCGAAGCGCCGGAAAAGCTCTTGAGCTCGACCCCGGCCTCCAGCCCCTGCCGCACATAGCGCTCGACGAAGGCGGCCCGATGCGGGTCGACCGCCCCGCCCTTCACGCCATCCAGCGCGGGCCTCTGCTGAACCAGCAGCGCCCCCCTCAACGCCGCGACCTCACTTTCCAGCCCGGCGATGCGCTCACCCTGCGCCATCACGTCAAAGCTCGCATCCAATTGATCCGTCATCCACCACTCCCACGAAAAAGGGCGGCCCACCGGACCGCCCGAACAGCTCCTTCTCCCCTTGTGGGAGAAGGATACGAAGCCTTGGCGGCAAAGCCGCCTAGGCGAAGTTGGATGAGGGGTAAGGCCCCCTATTCCACCGCAATCACCCGAGCCAGATCCTGCATCGGATGCGTGACGACGCTCACCTCCACCACCTCCAGCTCCAGCAATTCCCGGGGCGAAACCCCTCTCGCCTCCCGCACCCGATAGCCAAAGGACAACCCGTCCACCGCCTTCTCCCGAAGCGCGCGACCCGCCTCCCGCCCCTGTCTCTTAT
>NZ_LTAB01000009.1:0-145219 GCF_001580035.1 Sphingobium sp. 22B
CCCTACATGACGCCCCATATCGGCAGTGCGAGCAAAGAACCGGCAGACGATCCACTTATCAAGTGCCGATCCCTGTTCAGACCAACCCGGCCACCTCTTGTCACCGCCCGACACATCTGCCTTCCAGAATCCGGTGGCGAAAAGAACGCCAACGACGACAAGCGCGAGAACAAGCAAGATCGCCACGGTTCGCCCGGCACCGCCACGCCGCACCACGACCCGTTCATGCGGATTTCGCTCAGTATGAACTTCTACCATCACATACTTCCTTGCACTGTGAGACAGCATCAATCACCAAAAGGAAGCGATGGTTCCAGCTCAGCAACGGTTTGAACTTTTGGAGGTTCGCCGCCGTTGGCATGTCTCCACTTTTAGGAGGACTCCATGAGCACGGACAGCACGATCGTCACCCTCAACAGCCTCATCAAGACAACGCTGGACAGCATGAAGGGCTTTAAGGACGCCGCGCAGGATGCGGAAAATACGCAGTTCGCTTCCATGTTCGTGGATTTCGCGCGGGAGCGGAGCGAAGCGGCATCGGCGCTTCAGGCCGAGGTAAGGCGTCTGGGTGGAGAGCCGGAGACAGACAGCAGCTTCCTCGCCGCCGCCCATCGCACCTTCATGGATCTGAAGCAGGCTTTCACCGGCAAGGACGACAAGGCCATCATCCAAGAGGTCGAGCGCGGTGAAGATTACATCAAAGGGAAATTTGAGGCCGCTCTCAAAGACGCAGATTTCGATCCCTCCTCGCGACCGGTCGTGGAGCGCGCATATCAGTCCGTCAAGGCTGGCCATGACCGGGCCAGTGCATTGAAGCACCGCATCGGGTGAAGCGTCCCTGGCTTGGGTCAGCTTCAAGTTCGGCGAAATCCCTACCTTGCTAAGGAAAAGCCCCGCCTCTCAAGGGAAAAGAGGCGGGGCGCTGGGGGAACTCGCTTCATATCGCGTTATGGCGGAGAGAGCGCCTGCTATGATGGATTATGACCAAGGATTCAGCGGCACTTAGACCTAGTGCCCATAGCTCGCTGAACTCTGCCCGGCATGGGATGACCTTGGTGCGTGGAAGAGATCGCCAGCCGTCGCCCTGGGCGAGATAAGGCAAAGAAGCCCTGCCTCAAGAGACAGGGCCAGTTTGGGTCGCACTGCAGGCTGACCTGCGCCCTCAATAGGCCACGGAACAGCGGAGACGACCATATATCTTTAGTGATACTATTGATAAAAATCTCTTTAATCTCAATCATTTAAGAAGGTTCCGTCGACACATGAATGGCCCCGCCTGTAAACCAGACGAGGCCATTGAGTTGTGCAGCGGATATTCTGCGACAATTAAATGCCTGATATGCCAATTAGTTCACCGCGAGTGAAAAAAAGGAGCTCGTTTTATGAGTTCTTAATCTATATCAGTATAAATGGGGACTTCCCGCACATTCATTGACAGTTCATACGAGTGCAGCCTCTTACAGGTCTCTGTGCTGCTTCTGTACAGCTAAGCCATATTTGGAAGAACTGGTCGCTGCATAATGGAGAATTTGCTTGTTCAGCTGCTGCCGCGCCGAGAGTACAGCATTTTTTTGCGATACGGCGGCAGCGCAGCAATCGTGGCCATCACTGCGCTGTTGCGACACTCATTAGACGAGCCCCTGCGGCACTTTCCCCTCTTGCTGTTCATACCCGCGGTGTTCCTTTGTGCGTTATTGTTCGACAGGGGCTCGGCCTTTTTTGCCACCCTGCTGAGTGCCGCTGTCGCGGCCTATCTTTTCATCGCTCCAGTCTTCTCGTTCAATATCGGCCTGCGTAACGCACTCGCCCTTATCACCTTCATTGGCATTTGCTTCCTGATGTCTGCGGTGACAGAGCTGCTGCGCCGCGCGATTGTTCGTTTGGATCAAAGCGAAGCGGCAAAGGCTCTCCTGCTCGATGAGCTGGCTCATCGGACAAAGAATGATCTCGCCATAATCAGCTCGGCGATTTCGCTACAGATGAGCGCCAGCAACAATCCCGAGGTTCGTGAGGCTCTCAAGGCCGCGAACGCCAGGGTTCTGGTCGTGTCACAAGCCCAAGATCGGTTGAGGTGGGGCGGGGCCGCAGATGGCGGCCTGGTTGACCTGTCAGCTTATGTCGAAGGTCTCTGTCTCGGCCTCGGAGATTTGTTGAGAGAGGTGCGGCCGATTGCGGTTCGCGTGAAATGTGCGAACCTTAATGTCCCCAGTTCGGTAGCCGTTCATGTCGGCTTGATCGTGAATGAACTGGTCACCAACAGTTTCAAATATGCCTATCCGACCGAGCGCGGCGGCATCGTCACCGTCGAGATTGCAGCGAGAGAAAGTCGGATCATGATAACGGTGGCTGATGACGGGATAGGCTGTCCGTCGGACGCAGAGCCGGGGCTTGGATCCAAGCTGGTTCGCCTTCTCGCAAAACAGCTTGGAGGGAAAGTCGAAAGGGAATCTGCCGATCCGGGATGCAGGGTCCGCGTCTTTCTCGATGAAGGCGCGCTGATGAAAAATCCCGGATTTGGGTGAGAGTCTTCAACGCTCGTCACTCCGCGCCCTTTCTTCAGTTACCAGAGGCGCCAAAGCGCCGATGATCCGGCATTCCGCAATAGTACCCCGATCGCATTGTTCGATCAGAGTCGACAGCTCTCGCTTGAGCGCGAGCAGGTCGGAAATCTTCTGCTCGACCGCTTCCAGCTGCCCGCGCGCAATCTCGTCCACCGCGCCGCATGAACGGCTGCCGTCGTCGGCCAGATCAAGCAACGCTCGCACCTGATCTAGCGAGAAACCGAGGTCGCGCGCGCGGCGCACGGTCGACGTCGACCTACTGATAGGCCCGGTAATTGCCGGCGGTGCGCTCTGGCGGTGCGAGCAGCCCGATCTTCTCGTAAAAGCGGATCGTTTCGATCTTTATGCCGGTCGCTTTCGCCAGCTTGCCGCGCGTGATCATGAGAAGGCCCTTGACCCTGTAGCTGCTGCAGGGCGCATACATTGGATCGACTCCAGTTATTGAAGGCCTGAACCGTGGCATGTCCCAGTTGCGCCGTCGAAAAGGGTCCGTCCAACAACCCCGCCTGGCGTCGGGCACTCTGGATCGCGCTCGCCATCAACATCGTCATGTTTCTCGGCGAACTCATGGGCGGCATCATTGGCGGGTCGAAAGCCTTACAGGCGGACGCGCTGGATTTCCTGGGTGACGCTGCCAATTATACTATCAGCCTGGGCGTAGCCGGCATGGCGCTTGCCTGACGTGCCCGCGCCGCCATGGTCAAGGGCATCACGATCTTCAGTTTCGGGGTCTATGTGCTGCTGAGCGCCCTATGGACACTCTTTAAGGGAGGACATCCGCAAGCTGAGGTGATGGGCGCGGTCGGCTTTGTCGCTTTGATCGCCAATGGCGCCGTCGCGCTGATGCTCTATCGGTTCCGTTCGGGCGACGCGAACATGCGGTCGGTATGGATCTGCTCGCGCAACGACGCGATCGGCAACGCCGCCGTCTTAGTTGCCGCGCTGGGTGTGTTCGGAACCGGCTCATACCTGCCGGACATACTTGTCGCAGGCATGATGGCGGCGCTCAGCCTGTGGGGCGGCGGGGAGATCATCCTCCAAGCCAGAAACGAACTGCAGAGCGCTGGGGCGGCCAAAGCCGGTCGAGCCGCGCGAGCCTGATTATATTTTATGTCCGCTTTCACGAACGCCAAGTTTGCGGCGGAATGTCAAAAAGTGGCGCACTGTGTCCCGGCCGATGGTCCGCGCAAAAAAGTGGCTAAATCTGGAACAGGCGCAGGTCCCAAGGTACCGGACTCGCCATGTCGTGAGTGATCTTGCCCGCGTCGGGGTGACGCAGATTTATGAGAAAGTTGCGCTCGATTCGACCGCCGGGAATTGATGGGACGATGAGTATGCACGAGCGACATTCGAGACACCATGTGGCACCGAAGGTCTTCGAAATCGAATCGTCGATCCCGTCCCAGCCCGGATGGGAAGTCTGCGGGAATTCTTCGTAGCTGACGCCCGGCGGAATCGTGATGCGGATGTAGTGCTGGTTCCCGGGAAGCACCCCGTTGAAGTGGGCGAGTTTCTCGATCAGCGCGGTCGCATAATGCTCAGAGGTATAGAGCATTGGGCTGCTCGGGGTGTTCCAGCGTCCCGGGAAAAGGCGGGCTCCCTCGTCATCATAGATTGGATGCTTTCCTGCAGGGTCACCAATCCGGTAGCTGTAGAGAACCCTGTCAACGATCCCCGGCCTCAAGCGCCGCCGCCATAGGCCGCTCGGCCGAGGAGATTGATAACAAGATCGGCGCCAATTCCCGTGTCGGTAGCCACGTCAATCGGCCTCTGGTCCTCAAGCATTGGGTGCGAACGGTAGAGAAACTCGCGCGCCTTGATCTCGTCGTGATAGATCTCCATCGCAAATTCCCAGACCTTGGCGACGGCCGCGACACGATTGCCTTCGTCAACGGTGAGCTTTGGCTCGCTGGCCCTTTTGCGCCGCGTCAGCGTTGCACGGGGCACGAAGCGATACGGGAAGCTAGCGTCGTCCGGCGCGATAGCCTTCGACAACCGCTCTAGCGAGGAGAGCGGGAGTCCAGCCTTGATGCGGTTCGCGATCGCCAGCGGCGATCGCGGGCCTGTCTTTAGCCCGAGCGAGTCAGCGAGGCCGCATGCTTCCGCGATCATCATTATTCTCCTTCGTTCATATGAGCCATATATATGGCTCATATGGTCAAAAGACAAGATCGAACCGGTCGGACAATGGAGCTTGCTCCTCCCTGCAACCCGAGACAGCCTCAGCTAAACGCAGCCGTGCGTTCAACCCGCTAGAAAGCAAATTGATGCAGAGCCATCTTTGTCCGGTTCCAAGTAACCGCGGCACTTGAATGACCGCCCTTGGCGCGATGCCGAACGGCTACTGGTCGATGCGACTGGCGGCAAGCTTGGTGGGGTACAGGGATCCTAGTGTGCCGCCCACGTGATCGCCACCGCAGATAGCCTCGGGTAATCACATACTCTCAGGAGGCGTTTACCGCACGAGGTATATCCCCCGCTTCGGCCAGCGCCCACTGCACCGCCTGCTCCATATCGGCGATCTCGGCATCGGTCAGTTCGTCGAACTGAGCGCGCTTGCTATTGGAAAGACGTCCGCCGTTCTGAAGCATCAGGCGGATCAGCAACGCGGCGCGGCGGTCCGGCATATCGACAATTGTACGTACCCCTTCCATCGCGCGGTCGAACATAGCCAGGAAGCCCAGTTCTTCGCGCAGGTCCGTGCGGACAGAATCGACCACGCGGTCATAGAGATATTCGGCGACAGCGGTGGCGTCAAAGAAGCGATAGAGTGGCGCGGTGTCGCTGCCGACCGCGATCTCGCGCTCGCTGGTCCAGCCCCATTCGATCGCGCTTAACAGGGGTCTTGAGAAGCTCTCCAGCACCGCGTCATAGCTGCGCTGATCGCGGACGATGGCAGCCGACACAGGGAAGATCATGCTGTCTGGGCTGAAACCTGTCTTGCTCAGCACATGATGAACGATGAAGCGGTGGATGCGACCATTGCCGTCCTCGAACGGGTGAATGAAGACAAAGGCGAAGGCCGCGACTGCCGCTGCCACGACAGGCTCGATGTCGTCAGCGAGCATCCGCGCTGTCAGCGCCATCCAGCCCGTCATCAGCGAGGGAACATCTTCAGGTCGAGGGCAAATGAAATGCACCTCCTCGCAGAGATCAACGGTCGTCTCGCCGACGAAATTCTGGAAGCTGCGCCAGTCGGTCGCGGCATAGCGGCGATCAACGATTGCATTTTGCAGCCGAACGATCGCTTCCTTGTCGCCCGTGTCAAAGCTGGCGGCGGCGCCCAGCGCCGCGACGAACCGCTCGATCCGATCCGGACTGGGCGTCTCCCCCTCGATCGCGAATGACGCGCGCGTCTCCTTGGTGAAGAGATGCCGGACTGCGCGGGCGAGCACGGCCGGGTCATAACGTTCGATGATCGCGCGTGCCTCGGCATCGATATGGACGCTGATCTGCCCTTCCAGCCTCGCCGTGCGGCGCACCGTGGGGCACAGGTCCGGCGTGCCGAGCAGATTATCGACAACGCGGTGACGCGACGAGTTCCGCCTTGCCCCGACGACATGCTTCTGCGGATCGAGCGCCTCGACATAGTTGCCGGCGGCGGCATCGGGCACGTCGAGACGTTCGCCGGTCAGATACTCATAGAAGAACCAGGCGCGCCGCGCGTAGCTGCCGCTCGGCTCAGTGCGGACCCATGCCGCGATGACCTCGGCGTCGATGGCGACGAAGGTTGCAGCCAGCACGGCCAGATCCAGGGGTTCATAGCGTAGGGCAAAGCGCAGGTTGGCGATAATGTCTTCACCGGTCGCATAGGAGCGCGGGTAGAACTCGACAGTGCGACCAGCGATCACGTCGGTGCGCCGCGCACCCGAGACGAGATAGCTTTCAGTATAGGGTGGCGCACTCTGCGGCGCAAACTTCGCCCGCAGCCAGATGTGCCCCAGCTTCGGCCGATTGTCACCTACGTCATCGTTCATGTGAAAACACTTGGCGAGTCGATTTTAGCCTTCGAATTAGTGAGGATCATCGGTCATTCCGCATCGTATCGAGATCTCCTTCCCAGGCGAGCTTGCCGCGAGCGCTACAAAGCTTGGCCTGCGAATGGATCGAGAGGAGCAACCTTAACCCCGCTTCCACCGCCTCGCGCTTTGTCTTAAAGCCAGTAGTATGGAGCACCTTGATCATAAGATTATCGTCGATCACGATATTGGTTCGCACAATATATTTCTTTCCTAGTTCTTCCCCATTACGCTCATGAGCTGCGGATCAGTTGGATCCTCATGCTTGCTCCCTTCCCGAACCCTATCCGCATCTGAACGAACGAAGGCCGCTAGGCGAGACTGCGAAAAGTGATCGACCAACGCGTCCCTTCCATTTCCGCAATGCTGTGCTCCCATGCGTGCCGTGCCTGGCCACTCAGATGATAAATAGAGCGCGGTGCCAGTGGCGCGTTCCGTCGCTCAAACCGCGCTCCTATCCGACGCCGAAACCGCATCGCGGCAGGTTCGCCTAGCGATATCCCGATGACATGCTCGAAAACAGGACGGTCGCGATGCCATCCGATGCCGGCGCCTGGATCATAGCGGATCAACAAAGTCTGGACGAGATCCTCAGCCCGAAGACCAGCAAAGGACGCCGCCATTGCCTTCAAAGGCAGCAGCCAATCCGGCATCGGTTCGGTTGACGTGAAAGCGCCTGTCTGGGAATCATAGCTCCAGCCGTAGCTCCGGGTCAGACGCTTGCCCGTCCACTGCTGGAAGCGAAAGGGTGTAAGATCGCTAGCATCGATCCGGGCGATCAACGCCCTCTCCTCTTCCGCTGTGATGAACTCATGCCCCTGTCGCAGCCCCGGCAGAAGCGGCTGTCCAAACAGATCGGCCTGACTGGCGGATGGATGCGCGAACATATTCACCGCCCCGCTTCAGCTCAAAACGCCAGGCTGGTCTGCACCGGCTTGGTCAGGATCTCCTCGACCAAAAACAGATGCGCAGGCGGGGTTACCAGCAGATCCGTTTCGGGCACCTGGCAATCCAGCCACTGCATGACCTGCCGGCGCTGGATGATGGCGCCATGGCGCTCCTGATAGCGCATCACCTCTGGGTTCGCGTCAACGGTGATGATCCGGTAGCTGACCGGCCAGTCGCCAATGGCAGGCTCCCAAATGGCGGCGAGATAGAAGAAATTGCCGTCCTCCATGGTCACCCGGAATTTCTTCTCGCCATTGCGGATGTGAAATTCAGACGCCGGCACCAAGCAGCGATTGCTCGGGAATGATCGCCCTTCGGATCGGATGAACTCGTAGCACACGCCATCGCTAAAGCGCGGGTTGGAGCCCCAGGCCGCCTCAATCATCTCAACTTCATGCACGTCATCCGGGTTACGCCGGATGATGGCACGGCGACTTCCGAGTGCCTCGGAGTCGAAGGGCGTTGCTTTCGAGTCCATGGCAGGAACATACAGAGAACAATTGGCAGGATCAAGGATATCCGGCGAATTGGGTTGATGGGTCAAATCCCCGGTTCTTTATCAACGGACCAATACGCCGCCTTCATCAGCCTCAGCGAGGATCGCCGCCTTCTCGACATCCAAAAACTCCCTGCGTCGCTCGGTTTGCGCGATGATCTCCACCCGATCCTTCACTTGGCCTCCCTTGGGGTTCAGAAAGAGGCTCCGTAGCGGAGGTCCATCAGCGCCAAGCCGAAATGCCGCAACACGCCCGAAGGCGGACGCTTACTCATCAACTACCTGATCCAGTTTTCAACCCGCAGGCCGCGAATGCGGGAAAACTCGCCCGTGTTGTTAGTCACGAGGATTGCGCCTGCGGCGTAGGCATGAGCTGCGATAAACAGATCGTTCGGACCAATGGGCTTGCCCGCGGCCTCAAGCTCGGCACGAATGCCGCCATACTCCGCGTCAGCAGGCACATCGAGCGCCAGAACCTGCACGCTTTCCAATATCGCTTCGACATGCGCCAAGAGTTTCGCAGACCCTTTCCTGGCGCACCCATATCGCAGCTCTGCGGCTGTGATGATGCTCACGCAAATCGCGTCCGGGCCGACCTCGGCAATGCGCTTTGCCGCGCTGCCGTCAGGATGTCGCAGCAGATCGGAGACGATATTGGTGTCGAGCATGTAGAGGGTCAAAGGTCGATTTCCTTGGCCGGGAGAAGCGTCTCATCCACATCAGGAAACTGATCCTCTGGCCCGAGCGGGTCTAGTCCGGCCAGCACTTCAAGCAGGTTCTTGCGGCGCACCGGCTCGATAATAAGCCGATTCCCATCACGATAGATGTTCACCCGATCCCCCGGCATCTCGAAGTCTGCGGGAATGCGAACGGCTTGGCTCTTGTTGTTACGGAAGAGCTTGGCTTCACGAGGCTCTGAATATGACTGCGGATGCGGCATGATCGCCCTTTTTGTTCATGTGTATATGCAGAAACATATACATCATGCTGTGGAAATTCTCAACCTTCAACGCCGCCAGCCCCGTCCCTTGATGAGCCAGACGCCGGAGCAGAAATGAGGCCGACCAGCCAGCCATCAACCCTATATGCCGGAGAGCCAGGATCAAGCTGTCCGGCGAAGGGAGTTGATGGCACAGCCGGTAGAGTGACCGGCTGCGAGGTTCGGGGCTGATCAACGATCCCCCGTAGCGCATTCCCCCGTATGGCTGCGTTGTTGGCAACCCTTTCGCAGCAGCTTTGGCAGCAAACGGCGATGACCCGCCCCATCAAGGTTCAGATTTTACTCATGCGTCCGTCATCATCGATGGGCGTAAGTTTAAACGGGTATCTATCACTCCACTTCCAGAGAACGAGATTGATATCCTCATCGCTCGCGCCGCGGGCAAAGCTGCGAACGAGCAAGCCGTTGAAGCCTTCGGAGATGAGGCTTTCAGCGAAAATCTGGGTATGCGCTTTCCCTGCCTTCTTCATCTGATCGCGCCAGGCCGGCTCGCCTAAGCTGGTTGGGGTCATCCCGTATTTTCCGAGTTCAGCAGCATCACGACCGTCGAAGACATTCGCGATATCGGCATCGTAGGAGACGATCGTCGTCGGTTGGAGATCTCCGACCTGGTTTGCCTCTCTAATTGCCGTCGGCAATGAAGTTGCGAGGTAGAGACTGGCAGTTCCTTTGGGATTGAAACGGCCGCCATATAACGCAGCACCCCGGCCTGAAAGTGGCTCGCGCGCATAGATTGGGTTCAGCGCCCGATAGAGTTTGCCCTGGTAACCCATGGACGCAGTTAGGCGTAAACGCCTGCGTCGACAGCGTCGATATATTCCAGCACCTCGCTCGCCCTGCCATCCTGCACGAGCTGCATGGCTGTCTGGCCGGAGAATCCCGGGAGTGGCTCCGACCTGTACCAGGCATAGGCGATGAGAGGGGATCCAAAGCGCGCGCTCGTTTTGGTGATCACCTCGATCATTTCTCGAAGGCGGCGCTGGGTCTTATCGGAACGCAAGCGCTCTTTGCGCTGTACAGCGTCGCGGCCTAGGCCGGCGGAACGAGCCACCTCCTCGCTAGTCGTGCGAAATGCCGCCGCGATCTTACTCGGAACAAAAAGTCCGTGATCGGCATAGTCCAGCAGGCCCATAACATTTCCTGACACCACCATTTTGACGTAATATAGCGTCAGAATATGCGGCATACAAGCTGCGGTGGGCTTTGACATCGACTGCACAAGGACGAAGCCATATTTTCGAGGCGAACCGGTCGGACTTGTCCCGCGTTCACGCCCAGCGTGCGCCAAACCTCCAATCAACCCGGTTTGCCGCATGACCGGGAGCAAGCGCCGCCAAGAAGGAGGAGAGATGTGCAACGATTATAGGCTGGAGGTCGACATCGCCTCGATCGCCGAGGATTTCGAGGATCTCAAAATCAAGATCAAGATGCCCGAGGGCAGGCCCAACGTGCCCGCGCGTGAGGACATCAAGATGACCGACATGGCGCCGATCGTTCGATCGGTGGAGGGCGAGCGGAGCACAGGGGAGCTGGTCAATCGGCGCTGGAGTTGGCCAGGCACGAAGGGCAAACCCGTCTATAATTTCCGCTCCGAGGGACGCGAGTTCACCTCTCACCGCTGCCTGATTCTGGCCGACGGCTTCTACGAATTTACAGATCCCGCGGATCCCAAGCAGAAGCGGCTGGACAAATGGCTCTTCACAATGGACGATCACCGCTGGTTCTGCATCGCAGGCATATGGCGTGAGAGCCCGCTGGGCGAAGCCTTCACCATGCTCACCATGGACGCAGGACCGGACGTGGCTCCCTACCATCATAGGCAGATCATCCCCCTCACCCGCGATCAATGGGTCGACTGGCTCGATCCGACCGTGCCCGCTGGGCAAGTGCTGCGCTGGCTGCCACAAGGTACCTTGCCCGTCACCCAAGTCTACGGCTCGCCGCCAGCGCAGGGAGCACTGCTCTGATGACCACCGATGCCACCCTCGCCCGCTTCGTTGAGGCGCAGGAAAATAGCTATGCCACCGCATTGGCCGAGATCCAGAGCGGAGCAAAGCGCTCCCATTGGATGTGGTTCGTCTTCCCGCAGCTGCGGGGCCTCGGACAAAGTCCGACCGCCCATTATTATGGCATCGCGTCGATCGACGAAGCCCGCGCCTATCTTGATCACGACCTGCTTGGCCCGCGCTATCGCGAATGTGTTGAAGCGCTACAGCAGCTGGGCACCTGTGATCCTGTCGCCATGTTCGGTAGCGTGGACGCCATGAAGCTGCGCTCATCGCTAACCCTGTTCGAGGCGGCGGAGCCATGTCCGTTGTTCGCGGGCGCATTGGACCGCTGGTTCGGCGGAGAGCGCGACCCGGCAACCCTGCAAATGCTTGCAGACTGATCCATTCGGAAACGGGTAGGGAAAAATTGCGATTCATCCCGCTTGACGAATCCCCCTGCCCAACGGAACATAAAGGGAACATCTGAGTCGATATGTTCCCATGGTCTGCCCCGCTTCCACATCTGACCGGCCTCGCGCCACTCCTCTTGCCGCCCTACTGGCGGAACTCACGCAGGCGCGCGCCGCGCGGGGGCCTGCCCTGCCCTTCGGCATCGACGCGATTGACCAGCGCCTAGCCGATCGTGGGTTGGACGGCAGCGCATTACACGAGATTGCCGCCGCGTCTGCGAGCCTCAGCGATGACGCTGCCGCGACGCTGTTCGCGGCCGGCATTGCCGCCCGCTTTGCAGCGCAGCCTGGATTTACCGTATTTTGGGCGCTCACAAAGTTCGACCTCTATGCGCCGGGGCTAGAGCAGGTAGGGTTAAGACCGGAGCGGGTTCTCTATGCGCAGGGCACGAGCGACAGCGCCGTCCTCGCCATGAGCGAGGATGCCCTGCGCGATGGTTCGCTCGCCTGTGTCATTGCCGAAGTAAAGTCCGCTGATCAGACCGCGACCCGTCGGCTGCAGCTTGCCGCCTCTGACGGCAAGACCCCGGTTCTGCTCTACCGCCGCCATCGTGTCCGCGATCGCTGCCCATTAAGCGGCCTCTCCTCTGCGATGACCCGCTGGCGCATCGGCTGCGTGCCCTCGGCGCGTCTTCCCCATCCCGGGGTCGGACGCGCCCGCTGGTCGGTCGAGCTGGTCCGTCAGCGCAACGGCAATCCCTTCTCCCTCGAACTGGACGCGTGCGATGATCAGGGTCGCCTCGCTCTACCTGCCGCAGCTTCCCATAGAGCGTCTGCGGCGGCTGGAGCGGCCAGCCAAGCGGCCTGAGCCCGCTGGCCCGTCGCTCGCTCCGCGCTTTGCAGGACCGATCGACGACAATCCAGGAGCCTGTTCGGTGCCCCGCGGTGGTGGCTGGCGGCCCGGCGCGCGTTGGGCGCGGGATGGTGCCCAGCGCCCAAGCCAGAGCGAGATCGACGCCAGGCCCGCGCACCAGCGCCCGACCATGCGCGAGATGGGCCGCCGCAGCGAGTCGGCAGAGCATCCTTTCAAAGCCATGCCAGCTGATGAAGGCGGCACCAGCTCCCGGTCTGTTCCCGCTGTCACATGGACGACCCTATGGGGGCAGCCGACAATTTTGATCGCGCGGACAGGGCAGCGCGATGTGGTGACCGCCGCCTGCCCGGTGGCACTTGAGCTTGGCCTGCGTCCCGGCATGGCGGCCGCTCACGCTCGCGCACTGGTGACCGACCTCGATGTGCGTGACGCCGATCCCGAGGCCGATCGTGCCTGGTTCGAGCGCCTCGCGCTCCACGCAGCCGGTCATTGGACGCCGACAGCCTGCCCGTCAGGCAACGACGGACTGTGGCTGGATCTCACCGGCACCACCCACCTCTTCGGAGGCGAGGCACGCTTCTGCCGAAGGCTGCTGCGCTTTCTGGAGCGGCTGGGCTTTACCGCCAGCATCGCCATTGCCGGCACGCCGGGCGCCGCCCATGCGCTGGCGCGCTATAGCGGGGAGGCCATCACCCTGTTGCCACCCGGCATCGAAACCCAGGCGATGGCCGATCTGCCGCTCACGGCTCTGCGGCTCGAACCCCAGGCGCTGCTATCGGCCGCACGCTTCGGCCTTGAGAGGATCGCGGATCTCTATCCCATGCCCCGAGCCCCTCTAGCCCGTCGGCTGGGCTTGGCGACCGTCCGTCGACTGGACCAGGCGCGTGGACTGGTCGCCGAGCCGATCGTCCCGGTCGTGCCTTTCGAGGCACCTCGGGCGGAGCGGCGGCTGCTCGAACCCATCGGCACCGCCGAAGCCATCACGCAGGTCATCGGTGATCTGGTCAACGATCTGGTGCTGCTGCTGCAGAAGCGCGGCATGGGCCTGCGCACTGCTCATCTCACCTGCGCGATTGTCGATGGTACCGAGCAGCATGTCGCGATTGGCACCGCCCGCGCCACACGCGATGCCCGGCATTTAAAGCGCATGCTCGGCATGCGGATCGAGCGAATCGACCCTGGGCTTGGTATCGAGGCGATGATGCTCGTCGCGCCGCGGATTGAGGAACTTCGGGCACAGACGCTGGAGGCGGGCCTTGGCACAAGTGACCGCCCACTCGACATCGCCCCGCTCATCGATCAGCTCGCCGGTCGGATCGAACCTGACGCGCCGTTTCGCCTTTCCTCCCACGAAAGTGATGTGCCCGAGCGCGCAGTCCGGCGGGTCGAGGCTCTGGCAAAGCCCGTGGGCTGGTCGAGTTGGAAGCGTCCCGTGCGGATGCTCAGAAGGCCCGAGCTTCTCTCCCATGTCGTGGCGCTGCTCCCCGATCACCCGCCCCGCCGCTTCACCTGGCGCCGGACCGACTATCGCGTGATCGCAGGCGATGGCCCAGAGCGCATCCATGGCGAGTGGTGGCGCAATCCCCGAGAGATGTGGGCGGTTCGGGACTATTTCCGGGTGGAGGCGGCAGGCGGCGAGCGCTTCTGGATCTTCCGCCGTGGCGATGGCGTCGATGCGCCGACCGGGGATTTGAGCTGGTACATGCACGGGCTGTTCGGCTGATGGCCCGTTATGTCGAGCTGCAGGTGACGAGCCATTTCTCGTTCCTTCGCGGCGCCTCCTCGCCCGAACAGCTTTTCTCCGCTGCCGCCCTGCTCGGTCACAAAGCTTTAGGGCTTGCGGACTGGGGAAGCGTCGCAGGCGTGGTGCGTGGCTGGGAGGCGCAGAAAGCGACTCAAGTCCGGATGATCCCTGGCACTCGCGTCGATCTGACCGATGGTCGAGCCTTGCTGCTCTATCCGACAGACCGCTCAGCCTGGAGCAGGCTGACGCGCCTGCTCTCCGTCGGCAAAGCGCGGGGTGGCAAGGGTTGCTGCCTGCTCGACTGGGCCGATATCGCGAACCATGCCGAGGGCTTGACAGCCATTCTGGTGCCGGACCTGCCTGACAGCGCGTCGCTCGCCAACCTCTCGGATCTACGGAACGCCTTCGGCCGCCGCGCCTATATGGCGCTGTCGCTGCGCCGGCGCCCGGATGACCTCGCTCGTATCCACGCACTTAATGCCATGGCGCGGCAGGCCGGGGTGCGCAGCGTCGCCACGGGCGACATACTCTATCACACGCCCGAAGCCCGGCCGCTCCAGGATGTCATGACCGCGATCCGCGAGAACACCAGCATCGACGGGCTCGGTTTCAGACGCGAGCGCCATATGGACCGCAACCTGAAGTCGCCGGAGGAAATGGAGCGACGCTTCGCCGCCTTTCCCGACGCGATCCAGGCCAGCGCCGATATAGCCGACCAGTGCCGCTTCGATCTTGGCGAGATCCAATATCAATATCCCTATGAGCAGGTGATGGAGGGCCGCACCGCGCAGGAGGCGCTCGCCGCGCTGACCGCCCAAGCGGCCAGCCATATGTTCCCCGACGGCTTGCCAAAGGCCTATCGCGACCAGATCGATCATGAGTTGCGGCTGATCGACCGGCTGGGCTATGCGCCCTATTTCCTGACCGTCAATGCAATCGTTGCCGAAAGCCGACGGCGCGGCATTCTGTGTCAGGGGCGCGGCTCGGCGGCGAACAGCTGCGTCTGCTATATGCTCGGCATCACCTCGATCGATCCGATCCAGCATGAGCTGCTGTTCGAACGTTTCGTCTCGGGCGAGCGCAAGGAGCCGCCGGATATCGACGTCGACTTCGAACATGAGCGGCGCGAGGAGATTATCCAGTGGATCTATGAGACCTATGGCCGCACCCGATCGGCGCTGACCGCAGTGGTCACCCGCTATCGCACGCGCGGCGCGGTGGCCGAGGTGGGCAAGGCCCTAGGGCTGCCCCGCGATTTGACCAAGATGCTGACCGGTCTTGTCTGGGGCTGGTCGATGGACGGCATCAGCCAGGAGCAGATCGAAAGCCTCAATTTGAATGCCGACGATCACCGGCTGAAGCTGACGCTGGAGCTTTCCCGCCAGCTTATCGGCACGCCGCGGCACCTGTCGCAGCATCCCGGCGGTTTTGTCCTGACGCAGGACCGGCTCGACGATCTGGTGCCGATCGAACCGGCGCGCATGGAGGACCGGCAGATCATCGAATGGGACAAGGATGATATCGATGCTTTGAAGTTCATGAAGGTCGATGTGCTGGGCCTTGGCATGCTCGGCTGCATGAACCGCGCCTTTAACCTGCTGGAGGAGCATAAAGGGATCAAGGTCGGCATGGCCGATCTCCAGGATGATGATCCCGCCGTCTACGCGATGATCCAGCGCGCCGACACATTGGGCGTTTTCCAGATCGAGAGCCGGGCGCAGATGTCGATGCTGCCGCGGATCAAGCCGAAGGAGTTTTACGACCTCGTCATCGAGGTCGCGATCGTCCGTCCGGGTCCGATCCAGGGGGACATGGTCCACCCTTATCTCCGCCGCCGCGAGGGCAAGGAGCAGCCCGAATATCCCAAGGAGGAGCTGAAGGCCGTGCTCAAGAAGACGTTGGGCGTGCCGCTCTTCCAGGAGCAGGCGATGAAGGTGGCGATCGTGGGCGCGGGGTTCACGCCCGCCGAGGCCGACCAGTTGCGCCGCGCCATGGCGACGTTCAAGCTGACGGGCGGGGTCAGCCATTTCTACGACAAGCTCGTGAACGGCATGGTGTCGCGTGGCTACCCAAAGGATTTTGCCGAGCGCACCTTCAAGCAGATCGAGGGGTTCGGCAGCTATGGCTTTCCCGAAAGCCATGCGGCGAGCTTTGCCAAGATCGCCTATGCCAGCTGCTGGATGAAGCATCATCATCCCGACGTCTTCTGCGCGGCGCTCTTGAACGCCCAGCCCATGGGCTTCTATGCCCCGGCGCAGATTGTGCGCGATGCTCAGGCTCATGGCGTCGAGGTGCGGCCAGCGTCGATCAACCACAGCCATTGGGACTGCACGCTGGAACCGGCGCGAGGCCGCTACAAAGCGGTGCGCCTAGGCTTTCGGCAGGTGCGCGGGCTTGCCAACATCCATGGCGCGGTGATCGTCGGCGCGCGTGGACCGGCACCGTTCGAGAGCGTTGAGGAGGTCTGGCACCGCGCCGGCGTGCCGCGCGCCGCGATTGAGCGGCTGGCGGAGGCCGATGCATTTTCCTGCATCGCGCACGATCGACGGCAGGGCCTCTGGAAGGTCAAGGGCTTGGGTGAAGCGCCGCTGCCGCTCTTTGCCGCCGCAGATCAGCGCGAGGGGAAGTTCTCCCCCGAAGGTCTGGAGGCGCCCGTCACGCTGCAGCCGATGACGCAAGGGCGCGAGGTGGTGGAGGATTATCGCGCACTCCAGCTGTCGCTGCGCGATCATCCGCTGAGCTTCCTACGGCCGCAGCTCGACCGGATGCAGGTCGTGCGCTGCGCCGACCTTCGCGCCATCCGCGACGGGCGCAATGTCGAGGTGGCCGGCGTTATTCTCGTCCGGCAGCGGCCCGGATCGGCCAAGGGTGTGCTGTTCGTCACCATTGAGGATGAGACCGGCGTTGCCAATGGCATTCTCTGGCCCAACAGGTTCGAGATCTATCGGCGACAGGTCATGTCCGCGTCCATGATCGCCATCCGGGGACGGCTGCAGAAAGAGGGCGAGGTCATCCACATCATTTGCGACCGGATCACCGATCATGATGATATGCTGCGCTCGATCGGCAGGATGGACTTTTCGGTTACGCCTGGTCGGGGTGACGGTGCAAGCCATGGGGGCGGTCCGGATCCACGCGATCCAAGGTTTCCGCACGGGCGCACGCTCGCATCATCTCCCTTTCATGCCAAGAAAAATCGAGAGGAAGATGTGGTACCGATCCGGAGCCACGATTTCCACTGACGGCTCATCGAGCCTCCCATCCAATAGGGCCACGATTGGACGATAGACGAGTGTCGGGTTTGGGACGAAAATCAGAGTTAGGTGCTGCTAACATAGCCCGAAGAGCTTCGTTCATAAGGCCGGAAACCGATCAGTTGCCCATTAGCCGATGGAGGATTGCATCACCTCCGCCGCATGCGCCACCAGGCTTCAAAGAGGCCGATCGCGCTTGATTGGCCGCAAACGTGAAGAGTCGTTCTTCTCGCACTCCGTACTCAAAACCCCAATCTCTAGCTGAACGGGGTACGACGACGAGCTTGCTCTCCAGCGCTTCAGCTACGGCCGCTCGAGCGAACCGGACGCTGGCAAGCGAGCCGCCGAGCAATGATTGGGGAACGCCTGAGGTCGATCGATAGGGAAACAATTGCACGATCGCGAGGCGCCGAGCGAGATCCCGGCGCGCGTCCCGTTCCGTCACTCCCGATCGCCTGGCAAGTTCGGTAACCAACTTCGCGATCCCATTTCGCTTGTTGTAATATTCGTACGTTCCGGTGTGACGAAGCTTCGGATCCAGCGAGAGCAGCGGGTGCTCGTAGGCGTCGAAATCCTGGGCGAGATTCGCTCGCAGGCGATCGGCGAAATAAGGCTCGGCCTCCTGCTTCGCATCGTCCGGTCCGATGTTCGAGTTCAGCATAAGCACCCACACGTCGGCTGCGCGTATGTCGCCCACATAGGGATAAGGGATAAATCCCGTATCGAACCCCTCAACCGGATCCATCACGGTCCGATCTGCCGGATGAACGCGCGATGGCCCGTCGAGATCAAGTTCGCCCCAAAAGGCGATCAGCTTTTCCATTGCGCTCACTCCGCCGCCTCCTCTTTCGTCACTTCACCGCGATCGTGCGCCCGCGGCATCGCTGGAGTTACAGCCGTGTCGGCATATTCCGACCGGATAGACAGATCGACCCGCGCAATATCAGAAGTTCGGTGCGACCGCGCGCCGAGCGCATCATCCGAATTTTGCCTCGATGTCAAACCGCTGCCGCCCCAGCCAGTTGGTATCGATACCGGCCGACTTGGCCAGAGAGACGCTAAGTCCGAAGCTCGTATCAATCGAAACGCTTCGTGCAACCGATCCCTTCGACGCGCCGTGGAAAGCCGCAACGACCTCGGGAAACGACTTCATCCAGAAAGGCACCCCTTCTCTCGGGATGACCTCAGGCTGCTCGTAACGAAGGTCAACCGAGTGGTGGCGTGCCGAACCGGCATGGGCCTTGATGTTGAGATCGTTGGCCTGCACGGGCCCTGTAACAGCGACCGTGGCACCGTTCTCTGAGAAGACCGATATCCTGATCTCCTGAGCGGCGACTGTGCTGCGGATGAAAGCCACCAGATGTGCGATCTGCTCACCGATGATCAGGCTGTGGAACGAGGAAGCCGGAATGACGAGGCTCTCGCGCGAGCGGTCGGGATGGAAGGCGTATATTCGGTTCGCCTCGGGAGCGTCACCCTCGGGGTCACACAGGACGACGGCATCTTTGGCGTGAATGCGCTTGATTTTGCCTTGGCCGCGCCACAGGTCGGCGATGACGCTGACAACGACGGCGCCCGTGAGCGTTGCCGCTGTAGGAATTGCGGAAATAGCGACTATCGGGGTGGCGCTTATCACGGCAGCAGTCTTCGCGGGATTCTCTCGAATTATCCTGTTTCCCCAAGCGGGCCAACTCTCCTTGTCTGGCACCACTTCGATCAACCGCGTCTGCATGCTTTCCCCTTTGCCGGCCGGCGTTGATGCTGGTCATAGCTTCGACCTACGTGATCCGCCACTTCGGTTATGAGTCTGAGGTCATGTCGGCCATGAGGACGTGTTTCAGAGAAACCGTCAGTTGCCGGGACGAGCTTGAGGATAGCCGCTTCACCGCCTTCACCGGTACCTTTCCGGCCGCCGCCCTTGCGTGCCGGTGATCAATGTCGCGTTCTTCCTATCCGAATCAGTAGGATCCGAGCAGTTTCACATCGCGACCCGAAGGCTTGGCTTACCCAAGTTCTTCTACTGGGGCCGGCTGAGCCGGCCCCACTTTTCACATCAAGCGGCCTCCCAAACCCGGTTTAGGATCTGAGCGGCCATGGCCGCCTTATCCTGCGGAAGGAATCGCCCGTAATGTTTGGCCACCATCTCCGGCGTGTCTTGGATGGCATAGCTTGCCTGCTCATAGGAGCCGGTATGTTTGAGGATGTGCGTGGCCAGAACGTCGCGGACATTGTGCGGCCCGTGCGGCAGCAATCCCTTGATCGCGCCTCGCTCCGTATAAGGATTGAAGACACCATAGCGCTGGATCACGAGCCTCCATGCCTCATAAAATGTATTCTGGTTATATGACGCATCCCGGCTGGTCCTCTTGACCGTCTTGACGAAAAAAGTTCCCGGGTCTTCCGCACCGTTGAGCAAAGCAAGGCGATGCCGCTCGATATAGGCGCTGATATGGTCATAGAGGCCGCCGAGATCGGGCAGGACCAATCGGAAGGGCTTGCCGGCGAAGAAGGATGAATGGGAATTTTTGAACGCGACGGCAGGCACAAAAACTTCCCAGCCATGGTCGCGCTCACTCCAGCGAATTTCGCCGCGCTTCTGCGCCTCAAGCTGCCGTTCTGAACGCGGCAGATGCCCGCGCGGGCAGACCATAAGTTGCCGTAAATTCTTCTGTCGCAATCCAAGATGCAGGCCCAGGCGAATGAGGAGGTAGGAGCGAGCCACTTCCGCGGCCGCACGCGGAAACCGCCGCGCGTCTGGGCGAAGCTTCAGAATTTCATCGGCAATCTTCAGATATTCCGCCACTGGACTCGACGCCTCCAGGATCGGCAGTATCGGCTCAAACGGATCACGATGGATCCGCGCTACCCGCTCCACTTCCTTCACTCGTGCGCCAGCATGCGCATGGAGAAAATCGCAAGCGCTCTGCCAATCGGCACGCACAGCTGCGACTTCCTCAGCCGATATGAGGCCTTCGACGGGGACAAGACGTGAAGCAAGTTCTGGATGCTGACGCAGCCAACCAGTCTCGGAACGGACCAACGCCATGGCATTGCGCAGCATATCGCATTCCCAGCGAGTGAAGAAGCCGCGCCGCCGCTCACGCCACTGGACATACCAGTCCCAAACGCGCGGAAATATGAGCATCGCGAACGAGATCTCCTTGAGCGGCACGCCGTGCCCATGAACGGCCCCCGACGGTGAGGCCGCCAAGGCGCCGAACATGAGGCCGAAATGCTCGATCTTCTGGGCCGTCGTTTCCTCGTTCCAGACGCCGATGCGCTGGAAGCCGATGTCGGTGAGGGTAGCGGTCTTGAAGCGGATGAGCTCGGTCAATTCCCACACCAGACGAGGCGGCGCATCCACCACGCCGATATGATCAGCTTGGTCATCGAGATCATAGGGCTCATCGCTCACAACCGACGCTTTCATCTGCTTGCCTGTCAGAGAAGGAAACCGGATCGCGTAGCGCAGCTTCATGGCTTGGGCTTGAAAGCGGCGATATTCGGTGGCGCCGGAGATCACAACGTTCTGAACCCAGTCCAGGATCTCCTTCTGCTCCTTGAGCGGCCTTGAGTTAAAATCATCGGGCAGGTGCCAAGCCAGCCGCCGCTGCTCAGCTCTCGGCAGCCCCTTCACCGATAGACCCGAAGCCGCACGCGCGGGATTCGGCAGCTTCGATTTGAAGTAACCCAAGGGCAGATCGTAGCGCCGCTCAATTCGCGTTAGCAGCTCAAGGCTGGTCGCGCTTTGCGGGGTGCGACGTCCCTCGACCCACGATTGCAGGGTCGCCCGATCAAATTTCTCCCCGGGCCGAACAATAGAGCGGTGGAGTTGATAATAGCTCTCGGAAAAGCGCCCCAGATGGAGGACGAGCGCTTCGCGAAAAGAGGAGGGATCCACCCAATCTGTGAACATTGGAACCGGGCGTTCCACGATCGGCAAAGGCTTGCGCCCCCGCTTCGATGAGACAGATTGATCCCCGTCGCCGTTACTCCGGCGTGTTGTTCTTAGCATCGTCGAAATTTCCAAATTTGATGGTCATTATCCAGCTTGGGCTGGCGACGCCTGCGATGCAGGCGCAGAGGCATGACGGCAAAGCTTTGCCTTCAACGTACCCCGAATTGATGAACGCAAATTCCGCGACCGTGGTCGATCACGCTCTGACAGACGTCAATACGTTCAATCTGCGCTGGACCTTACCTCGAGGCTAACGACAGATGCCGGCCGTCATGCCCCGCAACCTACCTTCTAGCCGCTGGCGTGAGGCATGCAGCGCGGTCAGCCGTTCGGCAGCCTCTTCTTCATCTATGACCATCGACTCGCGGACGGCTTCGCCCGATCTGAAGGTGAGCATCTTTAGCACCAAATGCCATCGGCCACGATGATCGACGGTCACCGTCGCGGTCCCGTGGCACAATAGGGAGCGAAAGGAGTGATGCACGTTCCATTCAGCAAGCGATTTGGCTACGCCCTTCCCCTCCACCGCGAACGCACCATTTTCACCGACCAGTTCGCCCAACGCCGCAAAGCGCTGGCCGACAAGATGCGGCAGGCTAACCGGTTCGCCGCGCCCAGGTACGTCCGATAGCAACAGGAGCGCTTCACTGACGGCTGCCTCGGCTCGGGCGAATTCGTCCATGGCGCGTCCTCGCCATAAATTGACGTTGCTCCAAATTGACGGCCATGTGTCAGTCGCAGGTAGCGCTGAAGGGGTGATAGCAAGCACAGTCCGGCCTTATTCTTCATTCCTTGCTAAGCCGTTAGCCCTGATCAACGTTCAGGTTGAGCAGCGCCGTTCGCCTCCGAGGCAGGTTTGTTCATGGTATGCCGAATATCCATAAATTCCGTCGCATAGGCGAAGTGGACCACCACGAAAGCAGGTTTGCCACAGCGGAGGACAACTACCAGATCATGCGTCGCCCGAGCGCAGACGGCGGCCGGGTGTTCCCGCATCATGCGCAGGTCCAAACGTATAACGCGGCGAGGGTAACCGACTGGGAGCTTCGGCGCCCTTCGCCACCCAAGTTTATCAAGTTGACGCTGGATCACCCCGTGCTTCAATCTGCCACGCTTCGCCGCTTTCCGCCGATGTGACTTGCTCATGGCGCCTCGCGGAACATCGTCAGCAGCAGGTTGACCCACCTGGTCGGCGGCTCGATCAGCTTCATACCGCTTCCACCCCGTTGAACGCCAACCAGCTGGCTAGCGCTTCAGCCGCACCTGCATCGGAGCAAGTGTCACGGGCATGCAGACCAAATCCATTCGCAGTGAGCCGCCGAGCTGGCACCAGAATATGGACATGGGGTTCGTTCGCGGAGCCCGCCAGGAATGGCGCATGCAGGACGAGGACAGCGGCAAGTTGCAGCTCGCGCACGAAATAGCTCAGTGCCCAGGCGCGGACGAGCTCCCAATCGGCGTGGAGAGGACGCTCAGCGTCGAGAATGATGTTGAACTGAGCATAACCATTCCGTTCGATTACGGGCTGGGTAGCATCATAGCGTTCGAGCAAATAGCTCAGGTCCGCATATTCCCCTGGCGCACTGCTCGGAAGGAGAAGGTCATGCCGAGCCGCCTGATGGCCAGAGGGATTGAGCTTCGCCAACACGGGGGCGGCGATCCCGATGCGCGCGCCGTCGGTCTTCCAATACCAACGCATGTAGCGGAACTGGGGATGGCCGGGCCAATCGAGATAGAAGCAAGACAGTTCCTCAGGGCCCGACTTCGACTTCTTCTGGGTCATGCGACATCCCTCCCGGTCGGCTCGATCTCGGCCGCACTAGGCCGATGAAATGATTTCGGCAGCATGGGGGGATTGAGGAAGAGCCCCTGACTGTCAGCCCTGACGGTGAAGGATTGATCTTCATGCACGGGAACAAACCAGACCTGTCCGCTCAAAAGGCTTTGCCGATAATCCGACAGCCACTCGCCTTCGCCGTGAAAAAGAATATCGAAGCTGCATTGATATGCGTCGAACCGGACGAGCAGAGTGTCCATGCCGTAGAGGTCACCGATCTGGCCGAACAGCTGCTCCCCAAGGGGCCGAAATGCCGACGTACCAAGGATTAGGAGGTTGGCTTCTTGAAGCAGGAGTGCTCCACCCCCAAAGGCCGGATCGACGCTGATAGGCCCGCCGATTTCCCAAGCGACCTTGATCATCGCGCGCTGGACTGCGTCACGGACGAACGGGATCGTTGGCGCACCCGAGCCGGAGTGCGCGCTCATCGAGCTAAACATATTTATTATCTTCCTTTCAGGGGCGCGATCCGCTGAGCTTGGACGCGCATCACCCCAAGATTTTCATCTCATCTGCTCAGTCACCTGAGCTCTTCTCATCCGATCGAAGCCGCTGCCGCATCGTGTCGGCAGCGCTCATCCTCAATCGTCTTTGGGGTACCGGAGATTCAGCGATATCATCGGTCGCCCCAGCGGTTTTGTGAAGCCGACCCCATGTTTCTCACAAAGGGTGGCATAGAGATAATTACCGACCATCAGCTCACCAGCAGCGCCACACTCTTGGCACATGCGGGTCGAACGCAGCTCAGCGGCTGCAATGAGCGGCGCTGCCGCTTGGTCAGGCCGATCGATATAGACTCTCAGTTCCCCGAACTTCTCTTTGGCTTGCGTCACTCTCACCGAAATGCCAGCCGAATGCAGATCGGCCAACAGCTGGCGAAACAGTGGTCGCCATCCAGCGGGAAGGTACGATTCCCAATGCAAATTCTCGTCGTGGCTCATACGAAGTTTCCTCCGATTTCCGCGACCCAGCGAAGATCGGCGATCCGCAAGCCTGTTTCGGCGGAGACCGGATCACCAAAAGGTGCTCCAGCTTCCTCTTTAAAGCCGGTCGACCGAATGCTGAAAAAGCAGGGATCGAGATCTCTATCCCGTGGATCTGCGATTACCCACAGCGGCGAATCAAAGTCGGCAGACCAGAGCCGCAGTCCTCGGTGGAGGTGGACCTCACCGGCCCGAGCGAGGATCAGCGAAAGATAATATGTCTTCCGCCCCGAGGTGTCGCGCCCTGGCTCAAGGACAAGGATGTCCGTTCGTGTCTGACGGACTGCCTCGAGCAATTTGCTGAATGAAATATCGCGACGCCAGTGACCAAGAACGAGTCCGGCGCATTCACTATAACGATATCCGCTCAGGATCTGCGGGAATAGCCCATCGCAGAGCTGAGTGGCCCAGCCCCCCATCTTGGCAAGCGCGCGAGCGGCATCTTCGCCGTCCGAGATCCGCTGCTGATCTTCTTCATTCACATACACCATATTAAGTCTCTTCGACTTGGCGCGGAGGCGGCTGCCCTCCGGCGTCCGAGGAACATTTCACTTCTCAGCGACAGCCAAAATTCCCCCGCTAAACCTATCAAACATCCTGCTTCCAGCAGCCGCCTTGCGGGATTGATCCCAGTGCCGCCTTTCCGAACATCTAGACAAAGCTTGGCGACACTAGGCTGAAACGCCAAGCCTCTGTTTTCGTGAGACGAACCTGTCACGACCGCCTTTGTCGTGGGCGCATTCATTAATGACATGACAAAGCATTTGCGCTTACGGCCAGCGATGCCGTGTGCTGATGAGGCCGCTGGCGGATGGGGGATAGTTGAGAATGAAGCTTATCTTCGGCCTTTCATGCGATGGCCCTTCCTTTCCGGATTTTCCGGGGCGCAATGAAGGCGTCTTCAATGCCGCCGTCGTGGGGCCACAAGGCCTGATAGAGATGCTCGAGGTGCAGCTGGGCCTCACCGCTCCACGGGTGGCCCATGCGGTTCGAGTTTCCAGCTATGCTGCTAAACTACGTGCCGCGCTGGCCACAGCCCCCGACCTGTTCTTCGGCGGGTCGTTCACCCTTGATCCGTGGGCCACTGCCGCATCATTGCTCGATTGGCGAGATGAGCTGATCGCCGGCGGCTGGTCCGGCAGCCTTATTGGCGCCGCACGTGTTGATGCATTCGCGGTGGTGGAAGAGGCTGGTCCGCCCCTCCCCCCCGGGATCGCAGATCGCACTCGCACGCTCTGCGAGGCGGTTAAGGTCCGTGCCAGTCTACCGCTGGCCTCCATCGAGCTGGTCGAGCCCCGAGATTTGCTGCCACCTCTCTGGCAGCGCCTTATCGGCACGCTCGAAGCGTCGGGGGTAGAAATCTCGCAGGTTCCTGCCTGTGTAACTTCCTCCAACGACTTGGGCCACGTGCAAGCGTTTCTCACGGGCAGCTCACCCGCAGCATTAGCAGGCGACGGTAGCTTCGTGATCGTCCATGCGGACACAGCCTTGGCGGCGGCGGAAGCAGCTGCAGAGTGGCTCGCCCATTGTTCGGAAGCCGATTTGCATGGCACGGTCACCGTGAGCGCTGACGGAGACACGGCACTGTTGGACCGCGCGCTTCAAGCTCGCGGGCTTCCCGCTCTGGGCTTGTCGGCCTCGTCGCCGTGGCGTGGAGCGCTTCAGGTACTGCCGCTCGCCTTCGCCGCTTCGTGGGCACCATTCAATGCGAAGGCGATGCTTGACTTGCTCATGCTACCGCGTCCCCCCATCGCGCGACGTGCGGCGCGCAAGCTCGCCTATGCACTGAGCCGCGAGCCTGGCACAGGCGGGCCAGCATGGCTCGCTGCATGGGGTAATATCGAGTCAGATCTTGCCGAAAGGATGTCCACAGAACCTCAAGAAAAGCGCGATGCGAAGCTTGCGGCGTGGAGGCAATGGACGTCTGGAGAATTATACCCGCGGCACGAAGGCATGCCTGCGGAGGCGGCCAAGTCGATCGCTTCTCGCGTCGCGCAATGGGCGCTCGAGACGAATGCTGGAAATGCTGATCCGCTTCTTCTGACGCTAGTCGGTGCCGCGCAGGCCCTCGTGCAAGCGATCGATGTTCTGAACGTCGAGATGCTCTCTCCACTGCTGCTAGGACGCATGACCGACCAGGTGCTTGCGGACGGCGCTCAAAACCCCAACCACATAGCGACATCGGGGGGCTTGCGTGCCGTGCGTCATCCAGGCGCCATTTGGGGCGATGCTAAGAATGTACTTTGGTGGGACTTCAAAGGTCCTGGAGAACGCGTAAGTTCATCGCCATGGAGCGCCGCTGAGGTTGCTGCTCTTAAGGGTCATGGCTGCGAAATCGAATCGCCGGCCGCGATCACCGCCCGGATTGGGTGGAGTAACGCCAACGCGGTGCATCGCGCTGGGGAGCGCGTCATTCTTTTCTCGCCAGCGCTTTCGGCGGGGGAGGAGACCACGAGCCATCCCCTCGCGCATCAGCTGAACCCATTGACGACACCTGCTAAGGACATGATCCAATGGCCAGCAGAACAGCTATTGCACGGGCCGTCTCATGAGCTCGCAGGGCGCGAGATTCTCCGTGAAGCGATCACTCCAAACCTCTTGCCAGCACAGCGCCCTCGCTGGTCTCTGCCGGTATCTGTGATCGCCAAACTCGACGATCGCGTCGAAAGCGCCACCAGCTTCGAGCATCTCGCGGACTGCCAGATGCGATGGCTCCTTCTCGACGTTTTGCGACTCTCAGGCGGCCGGGTTGCTGAGATCCCTGGCACAAGCCAGCTGCTGGGCAACCTCGCTCATGAACTTGCAAATCGCGTTTTCCCGCCAGGACCTGTGCCTGCTCCAGAAGACGTTTTCTCGCAAGCCAATGATCTATTTGACGAATTGCTCAGTGCGATCGCCACACCGCTTCAGCAGCCGGAATATGCCGGCGAGCTTGCGTCGGCCCGGTTCAAAGTCCCAGCTGCTCTGGCCCAACTCGCACGTCTTCTGCAGGCGATGGACGTAACGGTGATTGGGACGGAAATCGAACGCGCGAGGACGTTCGTCGATGGACCGGATGTAAAGGGCCGCATCGACATGCTGATAGAGCATCCGACTCACGGCACAGGCGTCATTGATCTGAAATGGTCAAGGAGCGCTAAAACGCGACGCAACGAGCTCGCCGAAGGTCGTTCGATTCAGCTCGCGACATATGGTGCGATAGCAAATTCCAACAGCACCACACCTGCTCCAGGCGCGTTCTATATGCTGAACCAGCGACAGCTGATCGGGCTGAGCGGTTCGTTCCTGGCGGAGGAATCGGTCGAATCCGACCATAGCCTGCCCGACACATGGTCGAATCTCGTGTCGACGTGGCAGGTGTGGCGCGATCTAGCCCGGGAGGGGATTGCGATTGCGACGGGTGCCGATGAGGCCGAGGCCCACATACCGGCCGATCTCCCGATCGAGACGGGGACCGAACCGTGTCGCTATTGCGAACTTACAGCGCTCTGCCGCGTAGGCGTGGAGGCCAACTGAACATGACCGTTCCCAATATCACGACCGTCGTGGCGTCTGCTGGCGCCGGCAAAACCACCCGCATTGTCGGCAACATCGCGACGGAGGTCACATCCCGTGATCCCGAGACGATCGTCGCAACCACATTCACGGTGAAAGCAGCGGACGAACTGATCGAGCGCTCGCGTGCCAAGCTGTTCGAATTGGGCATGCCGGATAAGGCAGCGCGATTGCTTGGAGCCCGCTTTGGAACGGTAAATGCCATTTGCGGTCAGATTGTATCTGAGAACGCCATCGCTCTGGGGCGATCTCCGCGGGCCGAGGTTATTCCCGAAGGCAGCGTGTCCCGTATTTTTGCGATCGCCGCCGATGCTGCGATCGAGCGTCACGCGCCAACGCTGAATTTGCTCGCCGATGTCATGGGGTTCTTCGAGCCTAAACGAGCCGCTGACGCTGAACGAAATGATTGGCGTACCACCGTCAGGCGTTTGATAGAGCTGGCTCGAGCGAATGGTATTCCCGCCCAAGATCTATCCGTTTCGGCGGAGCGATCAGTCGCAACTTTCCTCGAATTGCTACCAGCGGTGTCGATCCGGCGCAGTGACGATCTCGATGCGGATTTGCGAAAGGCCGTAAGTTCGGCAGTGGCTGCGATTCCCGTTGAGCCGAGCGCGACTGCCAAATCCTCCATTGCGTTGCTTCGCCAGACCGATGCAAGCATTCGTCGAGGAGAACGGATCTCCTGGCCAAACTGGGCCCGCCTGTCGAAGGTGGGCTGCGCTAAGAAAGATGGTCAGGCTTTCATCGACGCTCTCGACGCAGTTGCACAAACAGCGAGCCGCCATCCTGCACATCCGCGGCTTCGTGAGGATTGCAGCCAGTTCATAAGGTCGGTCTTCGCCTGTGCGGCCGAAGCCCTGACTGCATTCCAAGCTTATAAAGCAGAGCGCGGCTTATTAGACTTCACCGACCAAGAGGCGCTCGCGCTCGACGTCCTTCGCGATCCGGTAATGTCCGCGGGGCTGGGCGAGCGCATTGGCCGGCTGTTTGTCGATGAATTTCAAGACTCCAGCCCGCTTCAAGTCGCCATTTTCACGGCGATGTCCGGGTTAGTTGACGCAAGCACGTGGGTGGGAGACCCCAAGCAGGCCATCTACGGCTTCCGCAATGCGGACAGCGCCCTCACCCACGCCGCGTTCGCAGGGGTCGCTGCATCGTCGAGCGAACCGCAAGATGTGCTAGCGACGTCATATCGGAGCCGCGAGGGCATTGTAAACCTCGTCAACGCCGCCTTTGCGCCGGCTCTGAGCGCTATGGGTCTTAAAGCGGAGGAACATGCGTTCAGCGGAACGGGTCGCAGCGAAGAAGGATTCACGCAGGCGCCGCTCGCGGTTTGGTGGCTCGAAGGAAAGCTTGAGCTTCAATATGCCGCATTGGCCGCCCAAATCCGCGAGATGGTGACGGCCGACCAACCATGGGAAGTGGCAGCCAGGCCCAAAGGCGTTCGGGCGCTACGCGCCGGAGACATCGCTATTCTGTGCCGTAGCAAAGCCGATATCGCCAAAGTATCGGCTGCGCTTAGCCAGCAAGGCGTCAAGGCAGCCGTCGAGCGTGAAGGATTGGCGCAAACACCGCACGTCCAACTGGTGATGGCCGCGTTCCGCTGGGTTGCAGATCCCACAGACCGTCTCGCGCTTGCCGAACTTGCCCGCTTCTTCGCCGAGGATCCAGAATCAGAAACCTGGCTTGAGGCGCTTGGCGCTGAAAATGCCTCCGAGGCACTGCTCGCCATCGTACCCATCTCCGCGGCCCTCCAAGAGATTCGTGAGGGCATTCTGTCGCTGACGCCAGCCGACCTCGTCGATGCGATCATCCTTCTCCCTGAGCTCAATCGCCACATCGAAAGTTGGGGCGACGTGCCGGCGCGTCTCGATGATCTCGAAGCGCTTCGCGGCTTCGCTCAGAGCTATGAGGAAAGCTGCGCGGGCGAGGGATCTCCTGCGACGCCTTCGGGGCTGGCACTCGCGTTGGCTGCAGAGAACCCAGCCCGCCCGCGAAGCCTTCGTGACGATGCTGTTAAAGTCATGACCTACCATGGAGCGAAGGGGCTTGAATGGCCCGTCGTAATCCTGACCGGGCTGGGCAAAGAACCAAAGCCTCGACTGTTCGAACCCATGGCCGAGGCTGATGGTGACCTGGATTGGCAAAATCCTCTCGTCGGACGCTGGATCCGCTACTGGCCATGGCCCTATGCGAGCCAAGAAAAGGACGTATATCTCGATGCTTCAGCGCCCAGCTCGGCGCTTGGGCAACAGGCTGCGATCCGATCGAGGGATGAGGAGGCCCGCCTTCTTTACGTCGGCATGACCCGGGCTCGGGATCATCTTGTGTTTGCGCCTCCAGCTAAGGGAACACTTCACTGGTTGAAGGTTCTCGATGGGGACGAAACGGAGCATTTCGCTCTACCACCTAGCGCCAGCGAAGAGATCCGTGCTGGGACGAAAGCTTTTCCGGCAAGAACCGCAACGCTAGTGTGCGGCGAAGGCGCGGAGGCCAAACCTCCGGTTGTCTCATTCGGGCGCATCACGCGACCGACGGGGCACCGAGCACCGCTTCATCGTCGCCCTAGCGAGGCTTCCAGCGGCGAAACCTTCGTCATCGTAGAGAAATCGACGATCGGCCCCCGTTTGCCGTTTGCAGGCAGCCCGGACATGAACCTGCTCGGCGAAGCCGTTCACGCTATCATTGCGGCAGATCAGCCTCACGATCCGTACGATGCCCGGCTTAATCAAGCACAAGCGATCCTCAATCGCTGGGGGGTGCATCAGGTTGCCGCAAAGGACGTGCTGGGAGCCAATGATCGGCTGTTCGCCGAGATCTCGAAGCGATGGCCGAGCGGCCGAATTCATCGCGAGACCCCAGTTTCAGCCCGGATCGGTGATCAGCTGGTAACGGGACGCATCGACTTATTGGTTGAGCATGACAGCGGCTTCGCCATCATTGATCACAAATCCTTTCCGGGTTCGCCGGACAGCTGGGATGCACGAGCGGGTGGGCACGGCCCGCAAATCCAGCTCTACGCTGACGCGCTCGACAAGGCGCGGCCTGGTGTTCCCTGCGAACTATTCATCCACATGCCGATAGTCGGAGGCCTTCTGCAGGTGGGCACCAGTTCATGCTGATGCCTGCTTTCCGGCTCACCGCAGCAGCCATAAATTCCTTTCCCTATACCCCCGTTCAGCGACCAGAATGACGTCTGGATGTGGACATCCAAAATCCTGAGGGATGCTGTCAACCGACGGAAACCGGATAAAGATGCTTAAATTTTACGACGTCAGCTCTTTGGCTCGGTGGGACGCGGCCCATCCAGGTAACGCTGTGCGCGCGCTCTTCGAGCGATGGGCTCGGCCGGGTTGTCCACTTTCGCCAGAGACGCCACTGCGGATGATGCCCTTTAAGGACAGCATCGCCATCTATCATTACGGTAGGAAAGTGGGCTCTTTGCTTTCGGCTGATGCCGCACCCTTGCTCACCGTGACCGCCGATGGCGGTGTGCGGACCTATCGCCCTGCAGCACTTGCGACCCCGAAGCGAACGGATGAGATAATCAGCAGCATAGAGGAGGCGTGTACGACACGATACGAGGGTTCCTGTTTCCTTGAAGAGGTCATCGCAGCTAACCCTGGCGTAATAGGCGTGACCGCGGAGTCTGGTTCCGGAGACCGCCGATATGGAGGTCGCATTGCCGTTGCTCAGGTAGGAACTAACTACCCGGCCGGCATAGCTCTGTGGGACGTCATGACTGCCTGCTCCCACAATTTGCACGGGCGAGATGGTGGCGCCCCGGCCTTGTTGCAGCCCATTGAGAATGAGGATGACGGCAACGCCGCAGCGGCCCAATTGTGTCAAGCGGCCGAGACACTGGTGAATCTGGACGAGCTTTTCTGTAGCGGCACATGCCCTCGCAGCGCTTCTTTGTGGCGCGCAGTAGCCACGCATCTACCTCCAGCCATAATCAGCCGTCCGGGTTTAATCGTCAGCGCCTATTGGCCGAAAGGTTACAACCCTCCGGTGGCAAGTCGGCGGATCCAGCAGTGCGTTGATAAGCTCTCCCGAACTGGTGTTATCGACCTTCTGCAGGAAGGCGGCCGAACGGTCTTGATGGCACAGCAGGCAACGGACGCCACGTCCCCGGCCGAGCTGACACTGCCCTTACTGAAGCAATGATCTCCATGACCAAATCTGTCGCAACTGATGAGTAGAGAGCCTGCATGCCACTTTTTGAACGCAAATTCGACGTCGATGTCCTGCGCAACTACCGGGAAGTCCCCGTCATCAAAGCCCTGTTCGACCGCTGGGTGCTGCCGGGCGAAGATGCGGGTCCACATGGACTACGCGTTGCGGTGCGCAATGGATATTTGAATTTTTATGTAAAGGGCCAGTCCGTAGCCAAGCTAAGCATACGTTCCGGCTCACCTCGTTTCGAAGTCCACGACAAATATGTGGCGGGCGTCGTTAAAGGGCACGAAGACGAGAGCAAATATGCTCAGAAATATACGTCCTTCTCGCTCGGTCGTGGGACGGCGACACCCATGATGGACGTCGCTAAATGGGTTCACGCCGCCGAAACCTATGCAGGTGACGAGAAGCGTTTTGTAGATGATTTAGTGGCCGTCACTGCGGGCACGCTGGACCTGGAAATGGCTCTTCCTGCTCGTCCCGATGCCACCGGTAGAGTCGCACCCCGCATGGATCTAGTGGTGGCGCAGGGTCAGGACATCGGGTTCTGGGAAGCCAAATGCGCCGTGAACGGTGAACTACGGTCCGACCACAATAAACCAGCGGCACCACACGTGGTGGATCAGCTCCGCAAATATGTGGGTTGGATGGATCACGACGGCGGTCCCAGCGAGGTGCGCTCAGCCTATTCCGAAGCTGCACGGATCCTTCTCGCCCTAGCCGAAATGTTCGGCAAGACCGGCCCGGCCATCGCAGCTTGGCAGACATTTGCCGACGCCGGCGATGCAGCATCCGTGATCCTTCCTCCCGGAGTGGTCGTCGGCAATTACTGTTCGCCCCGAGCCGATGGAGTGCCGCGCAGTACAGAGATGGAGCGCTATTTGGCCCATGCAAATTCCTTCGTGCAAAACGAGCACGAGGCGCGTCTCTCTCGATTTGGTATCAAAGTCGTTCCAATTGGCTGCAAGCCAACGGCATCATGCCTTGGCGTTTTGGACCAAGGCAGTATCCCGGAACTGGAACCGCGCCCCTGATGCTTGAGGTGATTGTCCATCGCGGCACACGCGCGATCGGCGGCTCGTGCATCGAACTCGTCGCCTCAGGAGGCGAGCGCTTGATCCTGGATGCCGGCCGGCCGCTCGACGCACCGCGCGAGGCGAGCGGCCTCCTACCCCAGACACTCGATCGCTACGGTCCCGCCACCGTTCTGTTCAGCCACGCGCACATGGATCACTGGGGCCTGATCGACGAACTGCCCGCGCATTGGCCCCTTTGGACCGGTGAAAAAGCAGCGGAGTTGATGCGGCTTACTTCTGGTCTGTTCGGGACGCCGCTTTCCCGTTCGATCTCCACGTGGCGGGCTAGGTCATGTCCTCTTGCCCTCGGCGCATTCTCGGTGACACCTTTCCTCACCGACCATAGCGCCGCTGACGCATACATGCTCCTGATCGAAGCAGAGGGCCGCCGCATACTCTATTCAGGAGATTTTCGCTGCCACGGGCGTAAGGCCGCACTCGTTGAGGCGATGATCGCAAATCCGCCCCGAGATGTGGACGCACTGATCATCGAAGGCACGAACCTGGGAACCCACAAGCCTGTCGTCACCGAGGCAGAGCTGGAACAGGATTTTACCCAGCTTGCTCAGGAGGTGCAGGGACACATCTTCGTAAACTGGTCCGCACAGAATCTCGACCGAACAGTCACATTGTTCCGCGCCGCGAAACGCACCGGGCGTTCCCTGGTGGTGGACCTCTATGGCGCAGACGTACTGCAACGGATTGCACCTGGCACGGGGATCCCCTTCCCCGGCGATCCGCGATTCCCCGAGTTGCAGGTAATCATTACCGGCTCAGGAAAACGCCTCTATGCAAGGCAAGGTCGCGATGACTGGGTCGACGCTCTTGCTCGGAAACCATATGCCACCTCCCGCAAGCGTCTATCAGGCGGTCGCGCAATAGTTATGACGCGGGACTCCATGGTGGCGGAGTTCGCGCGCGGCGGCCTCGGCTTCACAGAGCGCGATGCATACGTCTTCTCTAACTGGCGCGGCTACTTGGATGAAGCCGCGGGTTGGGGTCGTGCCCGGCAGGCCGGTGCGAAGGCACTGCACCTCCACACCAGCGGCCACGCCAGCCCTTCCGACATCGCGCGCTTTGCCAAAGCGGTAAACCCGCGCGCCCTGGTCCCAGTCCACGGTTTGTCATGGGATGCACCCGGCATCGACCTTCCGCCTATCCAGCGCCTTGCCGATGGGGAACACTGGCTGGTGCCGTAACTACAGTGGTCCCGACGCCAAAGACCGGCCGCATCAGGCGTAATGTTTGATCGCGAAATGCTTAGTCATCACGCCATCTCTGGAGTCAGCTCTGAAAGGATAGCTGCGAACGCCTGCTCGACGCCCTCACCACCCATCACCTCATCAATCAAAATTTCCCTAAACTGCTGGATAGCAGAGGGCATCCGAGCGCGATTGGCCGAGTAATAGTCCCATACGATTTGCACGGCCGTCCCGCGATCACGTTTCGCTTTGCGTTCATTGGCTCTGCGCCATTCTCCCAACTGCATGAAAAATGCGGGTTCCACATTTTTCCAGTCGAAAGCAGCGACCTTCGCCTGTTCAGCCTCGGGATTCGGAAAAACGTCAGCAGGCAGGTTGGTCCGCGGTTGCACCACGAGGCAGGTGAGGTCCGGATAGCCAAGGGGCGCTGTAAACGCACGTACTGTAGCCAACCGGCGACCGAGCCCGACTGGCACTTGTTTTTGAATCGCCGCACTGTCTGGATGGCACAGTTTCGCGCGCTCAATCAACTGAAGACAAGTAAGCATCTCCCCGTCCCGTGCCGCTTCAACCAGCACAGGATACAGGATTCCCGCAATCTCGATATCGACCGGGGTGATATTACGCTGCGTCAATTTCGAACTTCTCCTGCCAATGCCCACGGGCTGCCTGCCCTATGCATCGATCCCAAGGGGCGCTGAGGGATGATATCTGATTGCACGACAAAATTGGTCGCGTCGAGCCGATCCCTGCCGTTCCAGAAGTCACCATTCCGCAGTCGTTACGTTCTAAGTTCTTAATTTTTTGTGGAAGCGTCGCCCGCAACATCTTCCTTCCAACCAGCACCGCATAAGCGGGCTCTTTGATCCGTGGTGAGGTTTGAGGATAGGACTCCCCCTCTTGCGACGTTCATTCAGCAGCTGCGCGTCATTGGCGAAACAGCGTCGGTTCCCGCACTCCATTCTCCATGCTAGCGGGCAGATATTGCGCTGAGGAACTGGAGACATAATGAGCTGGCTTGATCGCAGAACACCAGAGTTGCGAAAGTCTTTCGATGCGCGGTCTGAGGGCGACGTGGATTATGGCCGCGTCGTTCACTCAGCCTCCTTTCGGCGGCTGCAGGGTAAGACCCAAATCCTCAACCTAGGGGAAAGCGATTTCTACCGCACTCGCCTCACGCATTCGCTTGAAGTCGCGCAGATCGCTGGCGGGTTAGCCAAACAGTTGGTCCATAATCTGCCCGGCCATCCGGCCCTCGAGCACCTTCCCGAACATGCGCTCCTTCAGGCGATCGCCTGCACCCATGATCTGGGGCATCCTCCATTCGGCCATGGCGGCGAAATTGCCCTCAACTACTGCATGAGAGATCATGGCGGCTTTGAAGGGAACGGCCAAACGCTTCGGATTCTATCGCGCTTGGAGAAATTTTCTGAGGTTGCGGGTTCGAACCTGACGCGCGAAACGCTGCTCGGCGTTCTCAAATATCCCGCGCCGTTCAGCGAAGTGGCCAACCCAGACCTCCGTCCGGGAATGTTAGCAGATACAAGCGGCACGCCGCTGCTTGATCGCAAGGTATCCGAGCCTCCGAAATGCTTCATGGATAGCGAACAGGATGTCGTGGACTGGATCCTCTCCCCGCTCTCCAAGAGCGATCAGGATGCTTTCCGCCAGTTTGACATTCGAGCAGGTAGGCATGCCAAGGCACGTCATAAATCCCTCGCTTGCTCGATCATGGACCTTGCAGATGACATCAGCTTCGGCATCCACGACCTAGAGGACGCGCTCGAGCTCAGACTGATAGATCAAAAGCAGTTTCAAACGCACGTACCCGCCGCGGCCTGCCAGGGCCTACTTGACTATCTTAGCAGCCAATATCGCGGGCAGTATGGCAACGACGTATATGGGGGCCTACTCGATCGCCTATTTGGTGACGGCAACGACCGCAAACACCAGATCAACCGGATCCTCAACTTCGTCATCCCGAGCATCCAGATCCGCGACGAAGCCGAATTTGAGGAGCCGAGGCTTCGGTATCGTGCGGAGGTCCCAAAACCCGTAGCGGATTTCCTGACAGCGGTAACGAACCTGGTTTACGAGGAAGTCATTTGTAGCCCCAGCGTCCAGCATCTCGAGTTCAAAGGGCAGATGATGGTAATCGCCGTATTCGAGGTCATGAAGTCTGAGCCCAAGAGGTTCCTGCCCGGCGATGCGTACGCCAAACTCGCCAGCGCTTCCGATCCGATGAGGATCATCTGTGATTATGTTTCAGGCATGACGGATTCCCACCTGCTGCGAACCTATGAACGCCTTTTCGCACCGCGGATGGGATCGGTTTTTGACAAGCTTTGAAATGCTGAAGGTGTCCCTCAGCTGTTACGGCGCGGATCTGAGCTAACCAAGTGCAGGCGGCTTGCATATCAGCATCTCAGAAGGCGGGTGGTCAAGATCGAGATCCAACTGCAAGTCTTGTGACCGATTTTGACGCAGCGTCATGTCATCAGACTCCGAACAACGGCGGGGAGCAGGTGTGGCGGAACGCGAGAATGATCTTCTAGCCTGGGTGGGCGCGGGCGTCGCCTTCGCGTTAATGATGCAGGTAGCCCCTTTCCGTTGGGCCGTTTACGCGCTCGTCGCATGGCTGGGATTTCTAGCGTTTCAAGATTGGTGGAGCGAACATGAGCTACCCGCAAGCTCTCCCATCGCAGAATGGACAATCAAGGAGCAGGCTCTTCAATCCAACGCTGACGATCAGCAGCTTCGCTATTCCGTGAAAGGATGGTTTCAAAACCATGGGAGGGAGGCACTCGAAAGCGCGGCTCTGGTCGGTCGCCTTTACGAATGCGACACACCCGACCAGCCGATCGGCCGGTGCACTCCGGTCAGCGAAAGCCATGATAATCTGTCGCTCGACCTGAAGCCGGGCTTCCGCACGCATTTTACGGTATATCCCCAATTCAGCGGCGCAGGAGGACCTCATCCACGCGTGGTTTGGAAGATGCGAAACATCATTGCAGATAATGATTGGAAACTGGACCAGTGAAGTCGATTCCCGCAAGTCCTCTTTTCTACCAGGATGAAACGACGGTGTCAGATTCCAGGGCTAGCCAAAACAGAATTTTGATAGCCCGCCGAGCGTCGACATGATATATCTGTGTCGCAAAGGAGTCGGTCATGGGTCGTGCCGAAAATATCCAGCTCAACGTCCGCTCGGCTTTTGCGCGCGATCGGGTCCATGCGCTTACGAAGCTCACCGGCATGACGGCCAGTGAGGTGATCGAGGACGCGCTGCGAGGTTATGTCCCGCCAGGTATTCCAGCCAATACCGGCAAGCTGGTGCGGCGCGGCGCGCTGCTGGTTCGTCCGGCGAGCGGCAAGCCCGTCAGCCTCGAAAGCGCCAATGAGGCTCTCGATCGATCCCGTGAACATGACATTGACGATTGACGCGCTGATCGACGGCAATGTGATTATAGCGGCGTTGGCAGGCGATCATGAGCATCATGCTTCGTCGGCCGACCTGTTCGACGCTGGTCGCGGTCATGTGCTGGGCGTTGCCGCACACAGCTATGCCGAAGTCTATAGCACCCTGACCCGTCGCGGCACACACGCGCCATTTCGTTTCACGGCAGAGGAAGCCTGGGCCGCGCTTGAAAGCGTGAGAACCGTCACCCACTTGATCGGCTTGACCCCGGCGCAGACGTTCGACACGGTGCGCAGCTATGCAGCCGATGGCGGGATCGGGGCTCGCCTCTACGATCGAATGATCGGCCAAACAGCGGTGGTACACGGTGTCCCAACGATCGTGACCTGGAACATCGGTCATATGCGCGGCCTATTCCCGACGCTCGATGTCCGCACCCCTCGCGATTTTCCGAGGGCATGACAGCTTCAATCCGCTCGAAATCCAGCGTTTATATGACGACTAGGCCACCGCCCCAGCTATTAGTCTGATCGAAATATCTCCATACAATAAGGCTCACGTCAAAACGGGATATGTCGTACGCGGCTGCTGGATAACTTTGGAGTGCTGATCGCGGGTATCGCACTTGTACTTACCGCCTACGGCTACGGTATCCTTGGCGAGCACCGCTATCGCTAGAAGATGACGGTGGAAGTCCAGACGCCGTCCGGCGTTAAGAGCTAATCCAGGAGAGCGATAGGATGACCAACGATCATATCGCACTGGGCGCAGCCATGATGCTGTTGAGGAGACATGGTAACCAAGCGCCGGTCAAAGTAGCCGAGCGGATCGGCGAACTTGCTGTCGAAGCTGATTGGGAAGGGTTGTCCTTCTGGAAGCTGATAGCATCCAAAATGGACCAAATACTTCGACCAGACTCAATTCAGTAAAACCGTCGGCCCACAAGGTTTTTCAATCCCTGTGGCCAGTCGCTTGACATCCCGACCGGCGCTCTGCAACACGTTGACTGGCCTTGGGGAAGGCCAAATATGGGGGTAAAATCAATGAGATTGATGTATGTTGCGCTCGCGTGCGCAATCGCGTCGTCAACGCCTGCACATGCTCAGGTTCAGGCGCCTGCACTCGCTGTCGGACCGACGGCCAACAATGTTCTCCGCACTGGCACTGAAATCCAACTCAAGATGGAAGAACCCCTGACGACCGAAGGCAAGAAACTTCGGGTAGGTCAGCACTTCAGGCTCTCCGTGATCGAGCCGGTTTCTGTTGGGGGACAGGTCGTCATTCCGGTCGGTTCGCCAGCCGTCGGTGAAATCACCGAGGTTCGTAATAAAGGGATGTGGGGCAAGTCTGGCCATTTGACCGCCTCGCTCCTCAATGTGAGCGTGAACGGGCGTCAGATCCGGCTGACCGGCACGTTTGATGATAAAGGCGTTACCGGAACGGCAGGCGTCGTAGCTGCTGTCGCTTTCGTTCCTGTCGTTGGATTTTTCACCACAGGAACAAGCGCCAAAATCGCTGCGGGATCGCAGGTCAAGGGCTTCATCGGTGAAGACGTGCCTTTGGTCTTCGCCGCGGCTGCGCCTTCTGAACCTGTGACCGTTCCCATTGCAGCTTCCTCATCTGTTGCAACCGCAATTCAGCCAGGTTCGGCAGTAGCTCCTGCCGCGAAGTAAGCCGGCTCCAACGGGGAAAGTACAATTTATGCGTTTCGTTCTGATTGCCGCCCTCTCGATGGGTATTGCAGCGCCTGCCTTTAGCCAAGCGCCGCAAACCCAGCCGCTCATGAACGAGGAAGTCGGCGTACCCGTTTTCCCATATGACATCACTGACCGCCCTTATGAGGTCCTGGGAGAGGTCAAGGCAGGTGTCCGCAAAGCGACGGTTTTCAGCAAGTCGCCCTCGCAAGACAAAATCTACAAGGAACTTTGGGAACGCGCGCAGAAGCTCGGTGCTGATGCCGTGGTCAAAGCGCAATATGGCGATGCTCACGTGTCGGCATTCAGCTGGGGCAAGGCAAATGCGACTGGCACGGCGGTCCGCTTCTTGCCGGCCAGCGGCACCACCGCGGCAGTTACCGCTGCGGGCTCTCACTAACCCAATGTTGCGCGCAGCCTTTATGGCAGGACTTCTCCTAGTCGGCAGCCCGTTGGCGGCCGCACAGGACGTCACTTCAGAAGCCTCGGTCGTCCCGGCCTCATTCCATCCACGTTGGGTAAAAGGGACGGACATCGAACTGATGGTTGTTCGGGAAGTGAACAGCCGATCAGCGAAAGCCGGCGAGCGCTTCCGGCTGCGCGTCAACTCACCCGTGACAGTTGACGGGACAATCGCAATCCCGATCGGATCTGTCGCTTGGGGCGAAATCGTTTCCGTCTCGGGCACCAGCGCGGCGGGAGGAAAAGGCCAACTGAGCCTGCGCTTGATCCACGTCGACACGCAATGGGGGCCGGTCGCGTTGACTGGTACAAAGGGCGCTGAAGGAGCCTCAAACACAGGCGGAGTCATTTTGGGCGTGTTAGGCTTTGGTCTCCTCGGCCTCCTTAACAAAGGCGGCAATGCAACCTTCAAGGCGGGCGATATTATTCATGGATATATCGCAGATGGCGAAGAGCCTGCGGCCCCTCCTCTCTTGATCTCGAACCAAGACGGTCCTCATTCATGATAAATGTTGGCCGGTTGCGCGATCTTTACATCGTAGAACTATCTTAGACATCTGAAACAGAGAAGCTGAGCAATGTCTTTCCGCTACCCATCTTCTAGTCCGCTTCATCCTGAGGCGCTCAAGCGGAAGCAACGTAGCCTTCGCGACAGCTTCGCCATGCCTCTTACGCTTCGCGTTCACCGAGCACTTTCCTGGCTGCGCCGTGCAGAAGCCGACGAGGGCGATGAAGATGTGCGCTTCATACTGCTTTGGATCGGGTTTAACGCAGCGTACGCAGGCGACGTTAGCCTAGCGTTGGGTGGAGAGAGTCAGCGCGAGCGCGATGCCTTCGCGCGCTTTTTCTCCACTTTGGTTGGCTTTGACAGCAAACATCGAATTTATGACCTGGTCTGGCAGCGCTTCAGTCAAGAAATTAGGCTGCTGCTAGACAACCGCTATGTCTTCGCGCCCTTCTGGCATCATCACAATGAGGTTGCCGGTTTCGAGGATTGGAGCGGAATGCTGGAACGGGAGCGCGTTGCTACGGCGAACGCCCTTCGTCGCCACGACACCGCCACCTTGCTGTCGATATTGTTTGGACGCCTGTACGTCCTGCGAAACCAATTGGTCCACGGAGGGGCAACCTGGAATAGCGAGGTCAACCGCACTCAAGTTCGAGATTGCGGCGCCTTGCTGGGCTCCCTTCTGCCCCTGTTTATCGACCTGATGATGGACAACGCGGATCATGAATGGCCGATGCCGCACTACCCGGTGGTCGATTCACCGGCTTGACGGCTCGGGGCCGTGCCGGACTTCAATGTCTTAAGCATCAGCGTCGTTGACGTGCAGCATGCCACAAAGTCAAAACCCGCCGCCGCACCATCAGGACGCGTCGCGTGCCGTCCGACTTGCAATATGGGTTCGGATAACGTGCCAACTGTTGCGAAGCTGACGGCGGCGACTGTCGACTTCCTCGCGCGCGCGTTGCGCGATCCGTTCAAGATCAACGACCAGTTCACTAGCGAGACTGCTCCGCTCTGAATGGTCGGCGTCCTTCATGAGTGCTGCTGCCGTTGAAACCGCGTCGGGCACAGTGCGCGAGATAAATGTCGAACAATCGACGACGCTCCATTCGACCGAGCCCCCAGCTGCCAATTCCAACACTTGAGCGCAGCGGCGCCTAGCTGCAGAAAGACGCTGGGCGTATTCCGGTGCAAGCTCTCCCGCCATTTTCCATGCCTCAGCAACGCGGGGATCCGCCTCAGGCTTGATCGCTTCCTCGACGATCGAGGAGGACTTCGCCCGATCGTCTTCTACAGTGGGCAGCGGACGAGCGGCGCGTATGTCGCGAAATCCGAATTTCCTCAGACACAGGACGAAGGCTGCGATCGCGACACTCACAACCGCGATTCCGAACCAGTCACCCACGACGGCGATAGGCAGAACAAAGAACGCAACGAGGCCAGCCAATCCCGCCAACAGCGCCGCTCCCGCCACCTTCACTGAGATATAGGCGAGTTTGACAATGCTCTGCAAAATCTTAAACGCCGCATTCCAAGCCAAGCGCAGAAAAACGGCACCGGTGATCAACAAGAAGGCAATTAAAATTAGCCGCACCAACTCATTTCTCCGAGACAAATACACCTGATGCAACCGTTCTCGCGCCGCGTTTGTCTGGTGCACTCACCAATCCGGCCCCTTCCAACTCCTGCATTATGCGGCGTGCATAGGCATATTGAATACCCAACTCTCGGGCCAATCGGTTTGTCGAACCGGAACGCGATTTTGTGACCAGATAGCGAGCCATCGCGATGCGATTAGCATGCATGACCGCGCTATCGCATTGGCTGTCGCCCTTCATCCCGTTCCCTCTCAACCGAAGAGACCAAAGAGCCACCTGACGCCCGATACCAACATCATGCCCGTGCCCAGCAGGATAAGCCCTCCAATAATGATTGCTTCCAAAGCCACTAGATAAGGGAATGCAGGACCATCCGCCTCTGTACCCTTCTCATCCCAGCGACGAGCCATCACCTGCACTCCCGCGCCAGTTCGAGCCCATTGTCCCACTTCCTCATGTAAACCGCCTGCCCGCGGCCGATCTGCTCACAGGCAACATTCACGCCGTTCACATAAACGTGCGCGAGAGTACGACCATAACGGTCGTGTCCGACGCGGCGAATGCTGAGGGATCCGTTCATCAGATTTTGTAGGCTGCGTTTGCTCGCCTGGCCATCGCCGGGAGCACAGGCGCGGCCCGCCGGACACCCATGTATCTCAGGGGCATCGATACCGACCAGACGCACGCGTTCTCCGTCCAAGCGCAGGGTATCGCCGTCAACAACGGTTACAGCCGCGAGCAGGAATATTCCAAACATGTTAGGTTCCGTTCAGCGTTTCTCGATCACCCCGCAGCCTCTACTGAGGTGGGGCTGACCAATGGCAGGTTGAGACCGTCTCGCCATTGGCAGGCTTCCGGTCCAGACGAGGTTTACTGACCCGACCTGACGTTCTTCGCCAACACGGAAATCGCGCCACCGATCAGCAAGCCGGCTCCAACCGTAACGAACGGGACGACCGCAGCGATAGCCGCGCCGGCCGCAGCGCCGGTGATGGCCGTGCGCCCCATCTCCGTTTCCCAAGCCTTCTTCACCCCATCGACAGTCTTCTCGCCAATTTTCTGGCCGACCTTTGCGGCGCTGGCTCCTGCCTCTTTCACCCTATCTCGATCAATCTTCATGATATTTCCCCCTCTGATGCTTTCACCACCCTATCGTGACTGCTGGGTCAAGACAGTTTGGCCTCATGTAGGCCACGGAGAGGAAGGTACGACCGCATCTGTCAGATTCGGTCGTAGTAGCTCTGACCAACGCCAAGCTGGCGTCATCACGGATCGCTAGAAAGGACAAGAATGGAACAAAGAGACGCCGCCCCTGCCCCCCGCACCAGTTCGAGCCATCCGCTGCAAATCGCTTTCGTCCCAACACGCGACAACGGCGGCAGAATAGGAATCACATTCTGCCCGGGAAAAAAGCAGCATGATGCACTAACGGGTACGTGGGACCGCGACCTTTGCGTCGATCTAGACGCCATTCAAGCTAGCGGAGCGGCGGCGGTCGTTTCTCTCATCGAGCCCTCAGAACTCCAGAGCCTCGGCGTGGATCGGCTCGGCGAGGAAGTACGCGCGCGTCACATGGACTGGTTCCATCTGCCCATTGCTGACGTGAGCATACCGGGCTCGCCGTTCGAGCAGGAATGGGCCACCATCGGCCCCAATCTGCGCTCAAGGCTACGCCAGGGCTTCGACATAGTGATACATTGCAAGGGCGGCTTGGGACGCGCTGGCATGATAGCCGCCCGCTTGCTGATCGAGATGGGAACCGAGCCCAGGGGTGCCATCGAGCAAGTGCGGATGGTTCGTCCTGGAGCAATCGAAACCCATGAGCAGCTCACCTACGTCCAGCAGAAAGTCGCTGTCGCTGAGGTGCGCCCCGCCAATACGCCCGGGGCCACGCGTGATCGAGGCCGAGGCGCCTTGATCGGATTGGCAGTCGGCGACGCGCTGGGAACGACATTGGAGTTTGCGCGCCGGGATAGCTATCCTGTTCTGACCGACATGATCGGTGGCGGCCCATTCGGCCTGAAGCCCGGCGAATGGACGGACGACACGTCAATGGCGCTCGCCTTGGCGGACAGCCTCATATCCTGCAGCGGCATGGATGAAGCGGATCTGATGAAGCGCTTTGTCGCATGGCGCGATGAGGGAGCCTATTCATCAAACGGGCACTGCTTCGACATCGGCATGACCGTCGGTGCGGCATTGGCCAAATGGGAGCGATCAGGGAACCCCATCGCCGGATCGACAGACCCTACGACTGCAGGGAACGGGAGCCTGATGCGCTTGGCGCCAATCGCTCTGCGGTATCATGACGACATCCCTTCCCTCGAAGAAGCAGCTGCACGTCAAAGCCGTGTCACGCATGGCGCGCCTGAGGCCGTAGATGCCTGCGGCATCTACGGGCGAATGATCGCGATGGCGATTGCGGGCAAGACCCTCGACGATGTTCTCAGCATCCCCACAGCAAGCATAACTGGGAGAATCTCCGATATCGTTGGTGGATCCTGGCGAGGAAAGCCGAGGCGGGATATTCGCGCGTCGGGCTATGTGGCCCATTCGCTTGAAGCGGCACTCTGGTGCATCGGCCGCACCGGCAATTTCGCCGAGGCTGTCCTTACTGCCGCCAATCTCGGTGAGGACGCTGACACGACGGCTGCTATCACGGGTCAACTGGCGGGCGCGCTCTATGGCGAGAACGGCATCCCCGAAGCTTGGCGAAACCGGATCGTCGGATATGAACGCATCGGCGCAATGGCAGATCAGCTCCTCTCTCGGTAGGTCCTCAGAGCCAGCGCAGCTCCGCCAGTCCACAACGCCGCAGCTCGACGAGTCGCGGGCCTCAATTTCCGCCTTTAGGCTCTTGAAAAAACGACGGGTGCGGTCGTAGTTGGACACAAATGGGGGGTAGTGCAGCATGACCGATCGTATGGCCAAACTGGATCGATTGTTAGCGCTCGTGCACGCGCTATCGGAATCGACAGAAGGCCTGACGCTCGATGAGATGGCGGAAACGCTCGGCGTCAATCGCAGGACCGCCGAGCGCATGCGCGACGTCATCGCTCGGCACTTTGACCTTGAGGAAGTGACAGAAGATCGCCGAAAGCGCTTTCTCATCCGGGACAGCCTTCGCCGCGTTTATACCCGCCCCACTGCCGCTGAAGTCGCAGCACTACAGGCCGAGGTGGATGGACGACGAGAAGCTGGCCAGACGGTTCGTGCCGACCAATTGGCGAACCTTCTGGCAAAGGTGAAAGGGGCGTTCGATGATCGCGAGAAGCGCCGCATTGATCCTGATCTAGAAGCGCTCACTCGGCTCCAGCGGACGATGGTCACCGCGGGCCCTGTTGCGACCGTGCCCCCCGAGACAATCGCAACCGTCCAAGCTGCGATATTGTCCGGTAGCTGCCTCGAATTCAGCTATGCCGCGGTTCAGCAGCAGGAGCCGCGCTGGCGACGGGTCATTCCCTACGGAATCGTTCACGGCCCCCTGTCGTACTTGGTCGGAAAGATGCCCGACCGCGAAAATGATCCGGTCTATTATCGACTGGATCGTATGATCGATCCTCGCCTCAGCGAAAAGCTCGGCTGCGCCCCAGATGACTGGGACATCGACGCCTGGCTAGCCGACAGTTTCGCTGTCTGGCGAGATGAGAAGCAAGACGTCGTGCTTCGCGTCCACGCATCGGCCGCCTCGCGAGCGCGAGAATGGCGCTTCCATCGCCATCAGCAAATAGAAGAACTTGAGAATGGAGAGCTTCTCATACGCTTCACCAGCGGCGGCATGCGGGAGCTGGCGGAGCACCTATTCACTTGGGGCAATGAGCTCGTCATCGAGCAGCCTGATGCCCTGATTGAGATGATGCGCCAGCGCATCGTGGCTGCGTTGACGATGTTGCCGTCTCAGGCCCAGCCATCCGAAGCGACCATTTCTGTCGCATCGACTGTGCATGGTTGAACCATGACGATTATCTCTCCAAAATTCTTCCTCCCCCTCCTCAACCTCATCATGAGGGTGGCAGCATGAGCGTCTCACCGCGCCCGCATGGTCTGTCCAAATCGAGGATCACCTACTTCGAGCAATGCCCGAAGCGGCTATGGCTATCGGTTCATCGCCCTGAACTCGCGGAAGACGATGAGGGCGCAGAAGCCCGGTTTGCTGCCGGGCACGAGGTTGGCGCGGCTGCCTGCTCGCTCTTGCCGGGCGGTGTCATGGTGGAGGCTGAACCCGATCTGTCCGCTGCGTTGGCGACGACAAAGGCTTTGCTGGAAAACGGTCACGAGGATCCGATCTTCGAAGCCACCTTTCAGCATGATGGCGTTCTGGTGCGGGTCGATATTCTCGAGCCAAATGGCCTTGGTGGCTGGCACATGGCTGAGGTCAAAAGTTCGACGAAGCCCAAGGACTATCACGCCAATGATCTGGCTACGCAGGTCTGGGTCGCCCGTGAAGCCGGCGTGCAAATCGATAGCGCAGCGATCCGCCATCTGGACTCCGACTTCGTCCTCAAAAATGAAGGTTCGCTCGAGGGGCTGTTTTTCGACAGCGACCTGACTTCAAACATCGAGGATCGCGTCGAAACGCGAGCCGCAGTGGTGGCAGCTGCACGCGAAACGCTCACTGGCAGCGAGCCCACCGTCCTTCCTGGCCCACATTGTAACGGGCTCCCGTGCAATTTCGCCACATATTGCGAAGCAGCGCTTCCTCCCGGCCCGGAATGGCCTGTGACCGTGCTTCCATACGGGGGCGGCAATCAGTGGCTAAAGCGCGGGGTCGAGGATCTTTTCGAGGTCGACCCTGCGGCGCTGACCAAACCGACCCATCAACGGGTGTTTCAAGCCACTTTTACCGGCGAACCCGATCACAATGTGGAAGGGGCCAGATCCGCCATGGCGGATTGGGCCTTCCCTCGAACGTGGTTGGACTTTGAGACGATCGCTTTCGCCATTCCTCGCTGGGTGGGTACCCGCCCCTATCAACAGGTGCCATTCCAGTTTTCCGCTCATGTCGAAGCGGAGGATGGAAGCCTTCAGCACCATGAATTCCTCAGCCTAGACGGGACGGACCCCCGCAGGGCCTGTGCCGAAGCGCTGGTGACGATGATCCCCAGGTCGGGCGCGGTAGTCGCTTACAACGCTAGCTTTGAAAAGGGACGCCTTCGCGAACTTGCTGACTTTTCCCCTGATCTGGCGGACGATCTCAATTCGATCATTGAGCGGGTCGTTGACCTTTTGCCGGTCACGCGCGCCAACTGGTATCACCGTGACCAGCGCGGCAGTTGGTCGATCAAGGCCGTTCTGCCCACAGTGGCCCCAGATCTTGATTATTCAGAGCTGGAGGTCAAAGACGGCGGGAACGCCCAAGCCGCCTATCTGGAGGCCATTTCCCCCGCAACGACGGAAGACCGCCGAGCGGCGCTCGATACGGCGCTACGAGCCTATTGCGGGCGAGACACAGAAGCCATGATCGTCCTTGCCAGACACCTCTGCCAGAGCGGAGATGGCTGCTAAGCCAACGCTGGCCATCTCCCCCCGCGATCGAATTACGTCCATTTCTGTCGCCAATTTTGCGAAACTCAACCCATGACCGAATCGATACCCGCCTTCCGACTGATCCATAGTTCTGACTGGCATATTGGGCATGAGCTGTTCAGCCATGAACGAGAGGCGGAGCATGACGCATTTCTCTCCTGGCTCCTTGATCGCCTCGTGGCCGAAGAAGCGGATCTGCTGCTCGTCACGGGCGACATTTACGATGTGGCGAACCCGCCGGTGTCAGCCATGGCACGGCTTTATGCCTTCCTACGGGATGCCACGACGCGCTGCCCCAATCTGCAGATCGTCATCATTGGCGGAAATCATGACAGCGCAGCGAGGATCAATCTACCTGCCGCACTTCTCGGACCTGGGCGTATTCACCTTGTGGGCTCCCTGCCCCGCGCAAATGGCGTGGCAGACCTCGATCGGTTGCTGATCCCGCTCACCGATCGAACGGGTACGCCCGCAGCATGGTTGGCAGCCGTCCCCTACTGCCGGCCTGGAGATATGGGTCCTGGCGGGCTCCCAGAGTTGTACGCCAATGTTTTGACGGCGGGCGCTGCGCGAGCAGACGGGCTGCCTCTCATAGTGACCGGCCACCTTCACGTCGCAGAAGGGGACATCTCTGAACATTCAGAACGTCGAATCACCGTAGGGGGTGAGGAAGCCCAGGCCACAGCGCTTTTTGACGACCGAGCAGCTTATGTTGCGCTTGGCCATCTTCATCGCCCTCAGACGATCAAGGGCGATACTCTGATCCGCTATGCGGGTTCGCCGTTCCCCTTGTCCGCGACGGAAAGGCTCTACCGCCATTCAGTCAGCATCGTCGACCTTGCGCCGGACGGCGCGAGGGTCCGGGAGGAAGAAATTCCCCGAATCGTCCCCTTTCTGACGATCCCGGCTGACGGCCCAAAGCCGATCAGCGAGGTGGAGGTCGCAATTCAGGGACTGGACCACGATCACGATCTTCCTCGCGGGCTGCATCCTTTTGTGGAAGTTTCAGTTCTCGTTGATGGCCCTGAACCGAACTTACAAGCTCGGATCATGACGGCACTCGATGGGAAGGCTGTGCGGCTGACGCGCATCGCACGGGTCTCGGCTCGTGAAGCCACCAAACAAGCTATCGCTGAACGCGATGTAGATCTAGCCGAACTCCTTCCTGATGCCGTTTTCGCAGAGCTGTTCGAGCGTGCTCACGGCAGCGAACCGCCGGACGATTTGAAGCAAGCGTTTCAAACCCTTCTCATCGAGACTCAAGCGTCGAGGGAGGACGCCTGATGCGTGTCCTGGCAATCCGCGGCCGTAATCTCGCCAGCCTGAACGGCGATTTTGAAGTTGATTTCGAAGCCGAGCCGCTGAGCGACGCCGGCATCTTTGCCATCACCGGCCCAACCGGTGCAGGGAAATCTACCCTGCTCGACGCCATGTGCCTGGCATTGTTCGATTCGGTACCACGCCTCGGCGCAGCACCGGCACGCGCCAGGATCGAAACGGCGCAGGGTGACGAGTTGTCGGCAGGAGACCCTAGGGCCATCCTCCGGCATGGCTCTGGTGAGGGCTATGCTGAATTGGACTTCGTTGGCCGGGACGGCGAGCGCTACCGTGCTCGATGGACCGTTCAGCGCGCCCGTCAGAAGACTGATGGTCGTATGCAGGCTACCCGGCACAACCTCACGCGCCTTGCTGACGGCGAGATCTTGGGTGGGACCAAAACCGAAACGCTGGCGGAGATTCACCGTCTCGTCGGTTTGTCGGCTGAGCAGTTTCGTCGGGCTGTCCTCCTGGCACAGGGCGATTTCGAGGCCTTCATCAAGGCTGACGACAACGAGCGAGCCCAGCTACTCGAACGGCTGACGGGATCGCATATTTATGCAAGTCTTGGACGCGGCGCTCATGAAAAGGCAGCGACTCTCCGAGCGCACCAGCAGCAGATCCTAGACCGCATTGAGGCTCAAAATGGCCTCGACGACGAAGCGCGGCAGATCGCCGAAGATCGGCAAAGCGCCGCGCAGGAGGTTGCGGATCTAACCGCGGCTACAGTTGGAGAACTCTTCAAGGCTGTTCGCTGGGAAACCGATCGTGCGGGATTGGTCAACAAGGTGACGGAATGCGAGTTGGCCGTGTCGACCGCGAACGCTGCCCGCGAAGAAGCCGCTCCTCGGCATGAGGCATTGCGCCTGCGTAAATCCGCGTTCGCCCTCGCCGGAGACTGGGCCGCGGTCCAGGAAGCGGCCACGCTGGCGCAGGAAGCGCGGCAAACTGTTGTCCTGCGGCAAAGTGAACTTGAGCAGGCGAGCGAAAGCGCGACGCAGACGGCAGCTGAAGAAAGTCACGCAGCAGCTCAACTCCAGCTCGAGACGGAGCGGGTCGCTGCTCAATCTCCTGAGATCGAAGAAGCCCGTGTGCTCGACCGAAAGCTGTCCGAAACAAGCGCATCGCTTGATGGCATAGCAGACGTTCGCGCTGCGCGCGCGCAAGCCCTATCCGGATGTCGGGAGCTTGAGCAGGCCGCCACCACCTTGTTGGCTGAGGCAGCAGAAACCCGTGACGCCCAGGCATCGTGGCTTACGGCGAACGCCGGGCTTGCCACGTTGGCTGCACAGCAGCAGGAACTCACGGCAGAGCTCGTCGAGATCGCAGCCGTCGATATAAAGCTGTCCAAACTTTCAGAAAGCGCAAATGAAGCAGAGGCCTCCAAAATAGAGGCCAACGCCACATGGGAAGCCGCTAAGGCAGCCGAAGAGGGAACAGCCGCCGCTGCCGCTGGGGCTCGCCATATATTAGACGAGGCTAAGGCTTCAGCACCATCCGATGCTGCCTTCTCAGCGCTCATCGAAAAACGGGATCGCCTGGGAGGTCTTTCCCCTCTCCTGGTAGATTGGAAGCATCAAGAAGCTCAGGTAGAAACATGCCGTGATCTTCTGGTTCGTCTGCGCAGCAATTTCGATGACGCTAAGGCCGAGCGCGAAGATCTGGTCGCCCTGCATTCCCAGGTCAGTTCCTCCCTTCCTATTCTGCGAGCGCAATTGCAGCAGGCACGGCGTGCCGGCGAGCTAGCCGAAACGGCCTCGGGCGAAGCGGCAATGCAACTTCGCGCAACACTCGAGGACGGGCAGGCCTGCCCGGTTTGCGGGGCGACCGAACATGCGTTGAGTGCGATCGACTCGCTCCTGGGCCTACAGCTTCGGGAACAGCGGGAGCGCATCGCCGAGCTGGACGCCTCATTGTCTTCCAAGACCGCTGAAGAGGCCGCCCTGGCCACAGGTATCCAGTCTGCGGACCAATCGATCCTCCGGCTGGACCACGAGATAGAAAGTCAGACCGCAGCATTGGCGACGGCCAGCGATAATGCCCAATCTGCCTTTGCAGTCCTGTCAGAAAAGTGCAGCTCGGTGGGCCTTGATCCGGCCGAGTCAGGCTTCGAGGCCACTCTGCCAAGCGAACTGGCCGCGCTCGACAAGCAGCGCGCTTCGATGACGGAGGCGAGGACCGCGGTCACGATCGCGCAGGTCGCCGATGAAAAGGCTCGAAGCGAGTGGGAGAAATGCCGCACAGCCTCCGGTCTCGCTGCTCAGACCTTGCGCGATATCGAACAGCAATCGAGCGGCATAGCGGAGCGCCGATCGCACGTTACCGAAACACGTGATCGGCTCGCGCGGTCGATCGACGCAAGGGTCGGGGACAGCGCAGACTGGCGACAGTTGCCTGACCCCGCAGCCTGGCTCGATGAGTCTGCCAAGGCTTGGCGCGCTCACTCTGCGGAACATTCACGGCTTCTCGCCGCAATTCCGGGGCTGGAGAAATCCGTTGCTGACGCGCGTACGGAAACCGCCGCCGCCGCGGCCCGGTTCGGCGAGATCGAGTCTCAAGCAAAGGGGTGGGAGGAAGATCAGCTTCGGCTAACGAACGCTCGGAAAAGCCTGCTTGGCGGCGACACGGTGGATATCGTCGTCGCCCGCAACGAAGCGGCCCTATCGCAGAGCCGCCGAGCTTTGGAAGTTACCCAAGTTGAGGCCAGCAAGGCGCGAGAGCAGCAGGCGGCCGCAACAGCTCACAAAGAGTCCGCGGACCAAGAAGCAGAGCGCAAGATCAAGAACCATCTCGATCGCCAAGGTCGATTTCACGCACGCCTTACCGAGTTGGCGATCGGAGAGGACGCCGTCGCCGGCGCAGCTCGAGCAGGACAGGAAGCGATCGATCAGGAGGTTGAGACTCTTGCCAACATCGACAGGGCCGCAGAACAGGCCGCTGCCCTGCTGACCCAGCGCCGGGAGGATCTGATCCGCCATGATCAGACTGACCCTCCTTCTCTCTCCGGCGAAACCCTTGCTCAAGCAGTCAACGAAGCCAAACAAGCTGACGAGGCGGCTCAGCAGGCGCTCCAAGATGCCCAATTCGTGCTCCGCCGGGATGATGAGGTTCGGACGCAGACCACAAAGCTTCGTGCCGACTTGGAACGCGAGCGGGCAGCGGCACGGGTGTGGCTCGCCCTTGATGAACTCATCGGTGATGCGACGGGCGCTCGGTTCCGACGCTTTGCCCAAGGGCTAACGCTTGACCGCCTGCTGGCGCACGCAAATTCGAGGCTAACGGATCTCAAGCCCCGTTATGAACTTCAACGCGCTTCTGGTGCCGACATGCTTATCCAGGTGATCGACCATGACATGGCTGGCGAAATCCGCGGCGTGCATAATCTTTCAGGCGGTGAGCGTTTCCTGATAAGCCTAGCCTTGGCGCTCGGCCTAGCCGAGATGTCGACCGGCCGGGGCCTCAAGATCGAAAGCCTGTTCATCGATGAGGGATTTGGCGCATTGGATGGCGCCAGCCTAGGCCAAGCCCTGTCTGTCTTGGAGCATCTTCATGCGACAGGGCGCCGAGTGGGCGTCATCAGCCATGTCGAAGAGATAAAAGAACGGATTCCCGTGAAGATCGAGGTGACGCCCGTCGCTCGCGGCCGCAGCGAACTAACGGTGACCAGTGGATGACCCTTGTTTCGGCTCTCCTGATGTGGTGGCCGGCAGATGGGATCTTTAACAGTTCGCTTCCGAGCTACGACGTAAAAGGGCCACGGTCCGTCCCTCGTAAAGACAACGTACCGCGATGAATTACTCCATCCGGGATATGGAAGCGTTCCCCGCTGCAAGTAAATTTCATAAATTTTTCCCACGAGAGACGACTTCGAAGATTAAGATGCGCGATAGAATTTAAAATTTTAGGTTGATGTCGCGACTCTAATCTTTGATGTTGTTATCCATGAGTATTCACGATACGGGGCACTGCAGACGATTATTACCGTCACCGTTGCCGCGTTATGGCAACTGATGGCGTCACTATGGACCATAACGTGAGACAGGAATGAAGAAAGATCTGATCGACGACTTGGAAGCCTTGGTTATAAACAACCCGGCTTTCAATGAAATTGATGCTGCCTTCGATCGTTTCTGCCCTTTCGAGGCCCTAGGCGTCGTCGGCCACGAAATCCGTCACTCGAACTTCCTAGCCTACTGTCTCGACCCTGCCCGACCTCACGGTTTCGGTTCTGAGTGTCTTAAAGGTGTTATGCGAGCCGTCGCGCGGGCGTATCGCAACTGGCCCTCGGCACTCGATCAGAGGGCAATCACCCCTCTCGATTTCCATTTGATGGATCTCGACGCCGCGCAGGTGGAGCGAGAGTGGAAGAGAAGTATCGACCTGTTCGTCGTCCTGCCCGACCAGAGGATGGTTATAGCGTTTGAACTGAAGATCGACGCAAAGGAGCATGGGCAGCAGCTTCGGCGTTACCGCTTGGCTGTGGAGGAGCATTATCCCGCCACTGAGGGCTGGGACAATCTACTGGTTTTCCTGACAAAGCGCGGCGACGAGCCAGGCGAACACGGCGAAGGCTGGTTCGCGCTCGAACTAGCGGAAGTTGCCATAGAACTTGATCGAATCGTGGAGGCAGGATTGGGCGGCGATGCCGCTCGGGATCAACTCGCGAGTTACCTTGCCATGCTACGGAGGCACCACTTGCCCAACGATCGTCTTGAAGAATATGCCGCTAAGCTGTGGAGCCAGCATCGCGAGGCGCTTGAGTTCCTGATGGAGCGCAGCCCACAGGGAGGTGCCGGCGTCTTCGGGCTGCTTTACGAGCGCCGCGAGGAACTGGCGCGGATGCTTTCTGAGGCAGCCGGCGTCTCGGTCGTGCTGGATGATTCAACTCGAGGCAACATTCGCTTCGCAGTGCCGCGGTGGGACGGATATCCAGATATGCTCACCGCAATCCGCTGGACATCTTCCAACAGGTTGTTGCTGTTGGAGTTGGCGCCGGATGGAGACCGCAACGCGATCCGCATGCGTTTTGTCATTGGGCAGGGTGATCCAGCTATTCGTCAGAAGCTTTACGCAGTGCTGGAGCAATTCGGCATCACCTCTCGCCGGAAGACGATCACGTCCGCTTGGACCAGACTCCAAACCGAAACGCTCGTCTCCAAGCTCAACGACAGTGAGGAAGATCAAGAGGTGATCGTCGAGCAGGTGATAAAAAAGGTCATCGCGTACGGCAAGTCGGTCGTGCCGAAGGTCGATGCTGCGCTTATGCCGAATGGTCATAGGAATCGGCATGTTACGGACCGTGGAATCTGAGACCCTTGAGCTCAGAAATGCCTGACCTCTATAGCCGCCTTTTTCGCTATCGCTCGCGACCAGATCGGCAGCCGCTTGAGGACTTCCTGACGGAAGCGTTGGCGGATCTCATGGCGCGGATGCCGCAGGATGTCCTCGGCGAGCTTCTTGAGTGGAGCTTTCGCGACGCGCGTCATCATCCGGACTGGTCTAATCTGAGAGCCTCGAAGGTAAAGATCACGACCCAGGTTCCGATGGATGGAGGGGTCGCCGATCTGGTTCTATACTGTAGTAGCCGTCCCATGCTGGTCGTGGAGAATAAGACTTGGAGCGGCTTCCGCGATCATGGCACGCCCGAACGGGCGGCGAATCAGATGACGACCTATTGCGAATGGCTGAACCGCGAGTCCGGCGGCGAGGTGTGCGCGGCATTGCTGGTCACCGGTACGACAGACGCGCCGGAGGGTTATCACGACGGCGACAGCTACGCGGTCGATGCGCGCGCGCAGGTGACTTGGGTGTCAATCGGCGTTCAATCGGGCCCCCCTATCGGCGCGCAAAAGGGACCCCGTTAGCGTTGCATAGATCGATCGATGTTGGGCGCGGGTTTCGCGCTGCTGGCGGCGTAGGGAGGGCGTAGCCCGACCGGAGGCGTCAGCAGCGCGAAGGCGTTTTTCTGATTGGGTCAGCTGCGGTTTTTGAAGCGCCAGCTGTCGTTGCCGGTCTCGACGATGTCGCAATGGTGGGTGATGCGGTCGAGCAGCGCGGTGGTCATCTTCGGGTCGCCGAACACGGTGGGCCACTCGCCGAAGGCGAGGTTGGTGGTGATGATGACCGAGGTCTGCTCGTAGAGCTTGCTGATCAGGTGGAACAAGAGCTGCCCGCCGGATCGGGCGAACGGCAGATAACCCAGTTCATCGAGCACCACGAGATCAAGCCGGCTGAGCTGGGCGGCGATGGATCCGGCTTTGCCGATGCGCGCCTCTTCCTCGAGCCGGGTGACGAGATCGACCGTGTTGAAGTAGCGCCCACGGGCACCGGCACGCACGACGCTGGCGGTGACTGCGGTGGCCAGATGGGTCTTGCCCGTCCCTGTGCCGCCGATGAGCACGATGTTGCGGCGACCGGGCAGGAACGAACCTGCGTGCAGGGAACGCACCAGCCCTTCGTTGATAGGGGTGCCCTCGAACACGAAGGCATCGAGGTCCTTGATTACAGGCAGCTTGGCCGCGGTCATGCGATAGCGGATCGAGGCGGCATGACGATGCGCCGCTTCTGCCCGCAGCAGGTCGGTCAGGATCTCGTTGGTCGTGCGCTTGCGCTGCAACCCGGTGGTGACCGCCTCGTCGAAGGCCCCTGCCATGCCCTTGAGCCCGAGCGCTCGCATCGCCTCGATCATCTCATGCCGTTGCATGGAGGCCTCGCACTGTGTCATAGCGCGCACAGTCCGCAACCGGCGGGTGGCTGAGCTTGAGATCAACGACCACGTCCAAAGGGCGCTCGGATGGCGGGTCCCGGTATCGGGCCAGGATGTTGAGGATCACCTCGTCGCTGACGGCCCCGTTATCGAGCGCCTCCCGGATCGCGGCCTCGACCGCTTCCAGACCATCGGTCATTACGGCTGCCAGCACGCGCACAAAGCGGCGGTCGGCTTCATCACCGCCGCCCAGCTTGCGCCGCAACCGCGTTAGTGCCGGTGGCAGGTCCCACCCCTGGAAGGGCGCGCCGTTCCGCAAAGCGCCGGGCTTGTTCGCCAGAACGGGCAGGTAATGCCAGGGATCATAGATCGTCCGGTCACGGCCGAAGTGCCGGGCATGTTCGGCGATGACCTCGTCGCCGAGGCGCACGACAATGCGGTCGGCATAGGCGCGGACCTGGACGGCCCGCCGCGCAGCCTTGGCCATGACCGAGTAGCGGTTGCGGTCGAAGCTGATCAGGCACGTGCCGGTCACGGCATGGGCGGTCTCGTGGAAGCCGTCGAAGGGCGCCAGCATCGGCTGCAGGGCTGGCCGTTCGAGAGCCAGCGCCTCGGCAACGGTCAGCTCCTTCTGCTCGGGATGCGCGTGCGTTGCGGCCCAGCGCAGGCACTCGGCCTCCAGCCACCCGTTGAGCTCCTCGATGCTGGCAAAGCGCAGGCGAGGCTGGAAGAACCGGCCCCGGATCGTCTGGACTTGGTGTTCGACCTGACCCTTCTCCCATCCCGCCGCCGGCGAGCAAGCGGTCGGCTCGACCATGTAATGATCGGCCATGACCAGAAAGCGGCGGTTGAACACGCGCTCCTTGCCGACGAACACGGTGGTGACCGCGGTCTTCATGTTATCGTAGATGCCGCGCAGGGGAACGCCGCCAAAAAAGGCAAAGCCCCGGGCATGGGCGTCGAACACCATCTCCTGCGTCTCGCGCGGATAGGCCCGGACGTAGACAGCCCGCGACGCACACAGCCGCATCTGCGCCACCTTCACTCGCATCGGCTTGCCCGCGATCTCCACATCCTCGTGGCTCCAGTCGAACTGGTAGGCCTCGCCGGGCTTGAACATGAGCGGGATGAACGCGGGCGCCCCATCACCCGCATCCTTGCGCCTCGCTTCCGTCCAGCGCCGGGCGTAGCGCCGGACCGCGTCGTAGGATCCCTCGAACCCCTCACGGCACAGCAGATCATGGATCCGGGTCATGCGCAGCCGATCACGCCGGTGCCGGACCTCGTTCTCCGCCAGCAGCGTATCAAGCCGCTCCTGGAACGGACCAAGCCGGGGCAGCGGCTGAACCGTGCGGCGATAATCGAACGCGCCTTCCGGCGCCCGGATCGCCTTGCGCACTACCTTGCGAGACAGCCGCAGATCCCGCGCAATCGCCTTGATCGCCTTCCCGCTCGCGTGCTCCCGCCGAATCCGAACAACCGTCTCCACCACCAACATCCCGATCTCACCACCTGGAAAACCAGGCAGTCAACTACACCACCAGAATGAGGGGTCCCATTTAGACGCCGATCACCCCGCTAACGGGGTCCCTTTTGCACGCCGGTCCACAGACTTGGGCGGCGCTAAGTCGCTGGCTCTCGTCGCGGATACCCCCGCTCAATGAGCGCAAGACGTGGCACGAACTTGCGGTCGAACTGGTCGCTTTCATCAAGGAGATGGGATTGAGTAGCGAGATTTTCACGCAAGCCGATTTGGCGGCGCTGAGCGTAGTCCTTCCGACGATGGATCGCTGGGAGGCGACCTTCCATTCGATGTGGTCGTCGGCCGAAGACGTGAGTGCTCGCTTCCTCAGCAAGCTGGTTTCCGACCACCAGTTCCATGTTGAGGCCGGCATGTACTGGCAGTGGCGGTACGGTGCGGTCAGAGGGACGTCAGAGAAGATCTGGGTCGCGCTCGGCGTTCGCCTACCGGAAGTGTCGCAGTGGTATCGGCTCCTCGCGTTGCCAACATCGCCGCATTTCATCGTGATCGTAGGCTCTGACAACAGGAGCCTGAAGCACCGTAATGACCTGCCGTCGGGTTGGTCCGCAGATGCCGACGATGGCCAATGCGTGATCGGTCTCCCAATCCACGAGCTTCCACTGGAACCGGGCAAGCGGATGGACGTGCTTGGTACGTGGATGAGGGACGCGCTGACCGGCGCCGAGAAGATTGTTGCACAGGTGAAGCTGGTCTGAGCCTCCAGCATCAAAATGACACGAATGTGCCCCGTCGATCAAATAGGGGGGGTGCACGGTGCAGATCATGCTATCGCCAGCTTCTGCTTACCCACCACTTCAGTAGGCAAGAAGTCAATAATCAGTTTTCTCAATTCGCTGTGGACGAAGCTCATCGGCGCCGTCAAATCAACTACACCCACAGCGAGCATTTCTCGCCCCCCAGCTATACCGAAGCGGTGGCTGAGGGTCGTTCCGCTCCCCGCCATCGCGGGATAGAGCAGCATCAGCCGATCGCACCGATAGAGTCGGGAATAAGCCATCATCTGGTACACATCGCCCTGCGCAACGCCTCTCTTCGCGATCGACGCGTCTGGAGAGAGGCACTTCCATTTCGTGTCGATGATGGCGACATCCTTACCTCCACGACGGAGGAGAATATCAGGTCGCGTTTGGAAAACGCGTCCCTCACAATCCTCATCTTTGGTCCATTCGCCCAAGCAATGACGAAGGCCTCCCTGCTCCACGACGCTGATGCCACTTCCGGATAAAGCCCGCCGTAGCAGGGCAGCGACCGCCGCTTCGAACAAGTCATTCATCGGAAAGAGCAGCGCTATGCCGTTGTGGGATCGATGATCGTAAGTCGTCCCCTGCCAATCACGCCTGAGCAGCAATTTCGCCAAAGCGAAAACACTTTCCCACCGCTGGCTAGTGCGATCGATCCTGACCTGATCCCAGGGAAGTGCGGAAATAGGCACATCCGTGACATCTGCCAGAACGAAGCGCAGTTCTTCTAGCAGTCGGCGCGTGTCGTGCGCGCGGGCCAACCGAGACAGAAAGACCACGGCTGCTTTCATCACCTGCATCAGCGGTATGTCGCTGGACAGCACATCGAAGCGACAGGCGAGCCGATCCGGACGGCCCACGTGAACTGTCAGCTGGCGGACGATATTGAGCTTCCCCCGCAGTGTCGGAAGATCCTCAGCTCGAGCCTGATAGGCCCGGGGCAAGCCTCGGCGAGCCAGGGCTAGAAGCCGCTGCGCGAAAAGGCGGATCAAGATGTCGAGCAGGTTTTCCGCACCATGAGCCATGGCGGCCTGAGCGCCGTCCGCCAAGTTCAGCCCCAGCGCCAAGTCCAGCAAGGAAATCAGGCGGGACCGAACCGTCGGGAGATCGCCCAGTTCGGCCTCAGGATCGACTTTCGGCAAGATTTCTAAGCTGCAACCTGGTGCGGCCATGACGCCCACCATCTGTTTGGCCCGCAGGTGGTGACGATGATCGGTCAGGATGGCGCCCCCCTCCTCTCCACCCATCGGATGTGCTCGAGCGGCAGAAAGCAGCGCCTCAGCCTGCGCCAGGGAAAAGCCATCTGGACCGATTGCTACTCGTCCCCACTCGGGCACGTGGAGATGCGTCATGCGACGTCGTTCTCCGCGTCCGGCGCATCATCCTCGTTGACCGCTGACAAAATTGCCCCTTTGCCCAGAAGACGAGCAAACGCATCCGAGAGCGAAATTTTCGGCTCAGCACTGTAGAAATCCCGGACAAACCAGCGCTCGCGATCCATACCGTCCATACCCGGAGGAGCCTTGACCACTTCCTGGCCAATGAACCCATCCCCGAGCACCATGCGAATGCGGCTCCAGTCTTCGAAGAAATATTCCTGGAGCAGCGGGATGATTTTATCGCGCATCACGTCGATAACATCGTCGGACGTTTTGCAGCCCATGAAGAAAGCATGTCCGATACGGTGCTCACGATCGACCAGATATTCAATGCGGTCGTTGATCGCCCCAAATATCTGGACGAGAGGCATTTTCGTAGCTGCTCCGGCATCCTTGAGTTGCTGAGGATCGGGAGCAATCTCGCGAAATTTAAAGCGCCGACGGAGCGCAGTATCGAGCAATGCAATAGACCGGTCAGCGGTGTTCATCGTACCAATGACGTGAAGGTTCGCCGGCACGCCGAACTCTGCCTTCGAATACGGCAGACGTACAGTCAGGGCGTTAGGCATGCCGAGCCGTTTGTCCGGCTCTAGGAGTGTGATCAGCTCTCCAAATACCTTAGATATGTTAGCCCGATTGATTTCATCGATGACTAAGACAAATTCGTCGGGCTTGGTCGAAGCGATCGGCCGCTCACCCGGTTCTTCATCGGCCTTAAGCAGACGGCTCAATGCAGGAATGTTGATGCGCTTACGAGGTATCTCGTAAACGGTGCGCATAGTGAAATTGCCGTCGATGATAACGTCTAGAGGCAGCGGCTCATCAGCTGTCATGAGCCATTTCACCTTGCGCCGGTGGGCAAAATAACCTTCGGCTTCAGGGATGAACTCGTAATCGCCTACGATCTGCCCCACGGCTCGAAACGCGCTATTGCCGAAAGGAACGATGACGATATCACCGATCGCCATATCATTGCGGAAACGGTGGGTCTGAGTCCAATTGCTGGGCTCTTGGCTTTCAGGAAACAGCGACAACCAATGGGACTTGATCGCCTCTACGGTCGAGAAGCGGTCATCGCTCCAATCTTCCGCTCTCCCCCAACCCAAAGCGATGTATTCGTCCTTTAGCGCCGCCTCGTAAACTTCTTCCTCCTGCCGAATGGCACCCAAGCCCATCTTCCAAAATTGGCAGGTGGAAAGATCGATCGCACTACCCGTTTCGCCTGCTTCCGCCTTTTTCCGAGCATGTTCAGCGAGCGCACAAATCTCACGTAGAATGCCCGGATACGGCTTTAGCCGGAAACCAGCTCCCTGTTCTTCGGCATCCTCGTCAGGCCGCAAACCTTCCACGAAATTTTCATAATCATAGGCTTGATGGAAGGTAACGAACGCAATGCGCTTTTCTGCTTCGAGCTGGCGATACCGAGCCATGAGAGAAGCCCGCCCTTCACCCGTTTCCGCAAAGTCGGCCAAACCATCGCATAAGCGCACGGCTTCGCGGGCCGTGGAATAGGTCTTACCCGTGCCGGGAGGCCCAAACAGTATGAGATTGGTTGGATTGAGCATGATATTGTCATCCTGCGATGCGTTGAGGCGGTCACGCCAGAAAGGTAGATTCAGGAACCAGGCGATATCTTGCGCATCGCCTTCGAAAATGAACGCAGCGAGCTTGCGCGCCGCCTCACGCTCAAGTGGGAGCCGCCAAATCGTGTCATTGTTGGTGTAAAGCCACCACAGCAGAGGTTCGGGCAACGGGGTCCAATCCACCTGAACCTGACGACCGTCTTCGCCATTACCCCTCACGATACCGGTTGCCCTTATCCGCATGGCGCTAACCGGTTTACCGTTGGTTTCAAATGGCGCATTTCGCTGGTTTGGCAGGTAGTCTCGCAAGACGATCCTGTCGCCCGCCTGCATCTCGCGAACCATATGATTATACTTGCTGTCGCTATCGTAGAGCAGATGCCATGTGCCACGTTCCACGAAGCTGGCGAACCCGTCAGCGTCCCCATCACGGGAAGTCACAAGCCAGATTGGGGTCCCACCGGTGATCTCGCCGACCTTCGCTTCGGGTTCCGGTAATCGCTTCTGGCAGGTTTCCCAAACAAAGCCTTGAACGTCCCAGAGATCGCGAGGCGCCCACTGCCATTCGTCACGCATGATCCGCTCTACCGTGCGGACAAGGCGCATTACGCCGGCCAACTCACCTTCGCTCAATGGATTCGGGCCGAAAGCGGGGCTGCCGCTCAGCATCCAACATGCATTGTCCGTGGGGGTGGATCGGATGCCAAACATTCCTTCGGGAGCGATCAACGCCCGAAGCATGGTCGATATCGTCCGGCTTTCGGCATAAGGATTCGCTTGCGCATGAGGCAGCATCAGCGGCCACGTATCGCCGACAAAAGACATCACCCCAGCAACGTCGTCCCCGGCTTGAGCTAGATCCTCAGCTGCTTGCTCCACCACTCCTGGGTTGTCAGTCCGAATCGCTTGGACAATATTGATCACCCGCCAATCAAGAAGCTCGCATGGCACCTCGGCTTTGCCGACGAGCAGGTCGAGCAACGATGCGCCTAAGGATGGCTCATCCTTCGCTTCGCCCGTTAATTGACCCACCAAAGCTTGTGCATGTTCTACCAGATTGCGCCTTTTACTGCCCTCATTAGCCGCATAGCTGGCGCCGTCCTCGAAGCTGACGAACCCCGGATGGCGCTCAAGAAATTCAGAACGCAACCGATCTAGCCAGTCACGATCGACATAAGGGCCGGCATCGTCATACCAATCGAGCAGTTCAACAAGCTGCACTGCATCCGCTGGGCGAACGATCAAAACGGGTCGCGGCCTATGTCCATTTGCCGCCCTATGTTTCAGCCGAGGCGGTAGATTAGAATGCCGCGCCTGTGTGGGAAGATACGTGCGGTGAATAGGAAGCGGGCAAGACTCTCGATCGACACTGTCTTCAATCCAAATTTGGGCTACCGAGACCGTGCGCTCCCAGGCAAGCTGACGCCCATCTGGCAGGCCAAATGCCAGCATCTTAGCGGTATCCGCAATCGGGACGCCGTATCGCTGACGCAGTTCCCCTTCGATGTCACCGTCATTTGCCGCGAGATCAAAACGCAAGACCGTTGCCGGGCTGATATTCGCTCCGACACGCTCCGCCAGTCTCACATCAGCCATTTCGCGGAACTTGCGGCCGGCAAGAGCCTGACAGATGTTCGGCCAAGCCTCCTTCAGGCCGAGAGCCGCGTTGACGTCGCGTACCAGGACCTCAACGCTATCCTCTTCGCGCTCACGTGCCGGCTCAATGTAGTTTTCAAGGACATGCAGTCGGATGGCGTCGGCGTACCGATCGCCCAGTACCGCCCCTTCCAAAAACTGCCCGTACTGGCCCAGCCAGGAGCGCCAGCTAGCCAATCGATTTAGCGGCCTCTCAGACTGCGGCATGAGTATCTTGAAATCACTGCCGCCGTTTTGAAAGTCGGCCTGCATTGCCTTCAGACGCTGACGTAAATGTACAAATTTGTCAGCCTGCCAGGCCTCGCCGAGATCAAAATGAGGAGATCCCAGCGCAGCTAGGTTATTCTCGATGGTCCGTACCGCATGCGCACGAGTGTTTCGACCGCTTTCAGTATTTGCTCCCCGCTCGGCAAGCCAAGCCTTAAACTCCGCTTCTTGCAAATCAATCCCCCATTTTCCGCGTTCAGCTAACGCGATCGGCTCGGTGGAGCTACGAGTTTTTTGTTAGCTTTCCACGCCTTTTAGACAAGCCAAGCTGTATAGCCATCTACGACAATAACGGTCGTTGATCCGCGCAACAGGATTCAGGAAACGGGTTCGCGATGCCCGAGGCGGGGCGTCATGGGTCTCTCACACTCTCAAAGCGAACGGCCTGATTGTTGCGCGATCCATGCCAGTTGAAGCTCAATGTCAGCGTCAGTCTCGATCTGAGGCTCTGCCTTCGATTGGGTTTGCCGAAGGGCAATCGCTGATCGCTCCACAGCAGCTTCCTTCGTGATCGGTTTGTGAGCGGGCGCTTCGTAGAGCACCGGATCACTATGATTGACGACAGCTTTTTCAGGCACATTCTGCGCCATGAAAAGCGCGTAGCTCAACAAGCGCGGTAGTCGGAGCTTGCCCACTTGCGCTCGATGATCCTCATCCATGGCCTTGAGCTGAGGCAATCGCACGTTCTTCGTGAACGCAACGCTGAATGATCGTCTTTGAGATGCAGGAAGACGTGCAGTTTCCTCTTTGCGCTGTTTGGTCAGTCGCTCAGACAGAGCCTTCCGCTTAGCCCGGTGCGCGCGTTTCAGCCTGTCCCGCTCGAGACGCGCCAGTCGACGCGCCTCGAAATGCTGCGTCCGGTATAGCTCGAACTCTGTCCGGTTTGGTCGCACTTCATCGGCCTTCATCTCCAGGCAGGCGCGCAGATAGTCGGTATTTTTCGGCCACCACCGCTCAAAGGAAATCGCGTCCGCCGGGCGACGCTTTTCAATTTGAAGCAGGCCATATCGGCGCTGCGCGGTATCCAGATCGGAGGCCTTAATCCGGCTATTGACGCTCCGCAGATCGAACAGCGTCAGCCCAACGATCCTCGCGCATGTCTTTTTGCTTTTGCGCAGGGCAGCTTCAAAACCGACGCCGATGGCAGCGAGCGCCCTTCCAGCTTGGTACCAACTCGGCAGGTCCAACGCGGCACGAATGTCGTCAGCCCTCTCCAGCAGCGACTGCTCTCCAGTGCGGGCGGCCCTATGTTCTTGAGCGGCTTTCGTTCGATGCGACGGGCCCACCTCCCGTACCCCATCCATCTCCAGGCGGGTACGCAATTGTCGGAGGTTGAGCCGCTTCTCAATCAACCTGCACAGGTCTTGAAGCCGAAAGAGCGCAAACTGATTGAACGAACGCCACACGACAGCCGCCAAGGGCAACTGCTCAACCTCCTTCGTTTTCAGCGCGAACGAAGCAACCCCCTTCTGACGCGCATGTGGCGCGAGGAAAGCCTGCTTCGGAGGTGTCTTAAGAGTTAAAGGCGATACGGTGCAGATCATGAGGTGAATGTGGTCATAACCTTTATCGCGATGGCGTACGGCAACCAGTTGGTGGCCGTGAAGGTTAAATTCGTGGAGCACATCATCAATGATGTGCTTCCATGTCTCGTCAGATAACTCCCCGTCTTCTACGGCCGCGGAAAGCGAAATGTGCATCACGACCGCTTTGGCCCTGGGCGCCTGCTCGGCGACCAAGGTCATTTCATCAGATGCATTCTGGAGTGAAGAAACCTCGCGCAGATCGAGGATCTCGTGGTCGCGATTGTAGGTAAGGTATATCTCCAGGCCGGAGAAGTTTCGGCCCCATGTGATTGAGGGGATCATGACGCAAGCATCCTGCGGATGGCGTCGAGCAGGTCGGCATAGGCGGATTGCAGCTCGTCGAGGAGTTCGACGGAGCGTGCGGTATTCGCATGACGCGCAATTTGATTGATGTTCTGGCCGATACGCCGGACATCATGAACCAACTGACGCGAAGGAATGAGCCGGGGGTGCGATTGCCGCACCAAACGGCGGAGCACTTCAGCAGTTGAGATGTCCGAATGTTTTGCGATCTCCTGGAGGAGATCATATTCGGCAGGAGCCCAGCGAGTTGGAAGCACGACAGTGCGCACACGAACCTCGCTGCCTGAGCGACGAGTCATTTCATTTTCTCCAGAAACAAGGGTTTCGAACGGTCTTGGAAGGAGGGGTCCAGGGGAGGGCAACGCTCCTCCCCGGCCAGGTCCGGCCACGTCAACGGCAGCGCCAGAGCGACCCGCGACAAAGCTGACGTCTCCGCGCCGATGCGCGGTATACGTTGGCCAGCCCTGGCTAATTTCCTCCCACGTTAATTTGAAAGCGCACTAAACTTGGACCCGCAGTTATCTGCGGACGAAGACGAAGTCGAAGTGAGGTCGTCTGCCGGTGGTTTACTGAGCACCGGCAGATAGTTTTTCAGCCGATGTCCCGACGATCAGCGTATTCTGCAGCGCAGATGCGAGCACTGTTACGGAATTCGGTGCTGTCATAGGCTGAGGCATTCCGGCCATTTCGTTGGCCGTTCGATGCGGCACCAAAACTTGCATCGATGCAACGATTGAAGGCAGTTTCAGTAGCCGCATAATGGTGCATTTCGGGTCGTGAAACCCACCATTTCGTGAAGGTCACGCCAACCGTGAACCCAATCACCGAAACGGAAAGCATCCACATTGCTCCCCATTTATAGAGCCGCCGCATCGCGTCTGAACTGTCAATCGGGAGTTGGTCCCGCAAGGCACAAAGAGCTGCCTGCGCCGCAATTTCGACCCTCCTAGGCAAATCCTTGTGGATTTTCTGCTGCGCTTCGAAGGAGGCCCGTTGCACGATCGCATCGAACTGCTTGAGGTTTTCCATCCGCATAATGATCTCAGCGATGGACCCGGGGGAGTCACGGACTTCCGACGGAAGATGGCGCAGCATCTTGTCCATTCGAATATAATCCTCCCCGGTAAGCTGCCGCCCCAAGAGATCGATGCACATCTTTTCTGCGAGCGTATTCATTACTGCAATCCCACCTGTTTGCAGAAGCCGCTGAAAGCAGCCTCCACGGAATTCCACCAAATTCGGAAGTCGACTTGCTCCCAAGTTTCGAGACCAGCCGATGTGACATCGCTGAAGGAACAGCGAGCGCGAGCAATCTTAGTCCGTGGTCGGATTGGCATCGCTGGCACGTATGTCTCCATCGCTCCCGCCGCCAGCAGTTCTGCCCGCAACTGGCTCTCGGCCCAGAGAACAAAGGCACTGGGGCTGTCAGCGAACCTGCCATTCAAGACTATGAGCGTTCGCTGTGGCGCCGCGAGATTTTTCACGCGGTTCAGCAAGGTGATTGAGTCCTCTTCCTCATCCATCACCCAGACGTGAAGAATTTCACGCTCCAACGCCTCGGCAATCTCGTGCATGCGATGCATCTGCCGCTCGAGTGCATCCCCGACATTCCCAGGCAGATCAATTAAAATGACGGAGTCGTCGGGTGCAGCATTCCAGTCTGCAAAAAGAGCATCCCAACCCGCCGGCACTCGCAAATAGGGCCGGCTCACAGGCATCACACCGCTTTGAAATCGCTCCAGGTGTCCATTGCGAGCATCGCCGTCGATGCCGATCACCGAGTAGCTATATCGAAGAAGGAGTGCTGCAAGGATTCTTGCAACAATAGACTTCCCGATGCCCCCCTTGTCGCCGTTGATAAATATGATCAACTTTTTGAGATTTTTTGCTTTTATCTCAAACAAACGCCGAGTGTTCATCTCGATAACCTCCGAATATTTGGGCTGATTTTCAGTTCGGCACGATGAACTCGTTGAACAGTGTAGGAGCGCCGCCCAGGGATGGGGTCGAGTTACCCGGCGACCTTGTTGCGCCAGCCTCATCCGGAGTTTCAGGTTGCTGAACCCGCCGCTTTTTCGGTCTCTTCACAAACGTTTCTGACTCGGCTTGTCTCAGATTTTTGCGTGCAACGGAGAAGGCCTCACGAAGTATCGATGGAGTAACCTTCTCTTCGTCCATCCAGTTTTTGACATTTTCTTTTGCCAGGATGGCAGGCAATTTTGCCTTCGGATTGACGGACAAAATAGATTTAACAAACTCTTCGGCCGACACACGTGGAGCAGCAAGTGCTTCACGGTCAGCAAGCAATTGATGCGCAACTTCTTCGCCAAATTTTGAGGATTTTGTCACCATTATCTTCCTTTCTGCGTCGAAGCACCGTCACTTCAACGAGATTTTGAATAGCGGCCTGATCTGAATCGGTCGTGGGGGACGATCCGGCTTTTAATCTCATGTTTAGGTCGAATCGCCAGAAGGCCGACAAGCTAGAGGATAATGAAAGTGGACGACTTTTTTTCCCAGATTCACCCAGGCAGCGACTTCAGCCATGATGGCCTCGCGCAGACAGTCCAAGAGAACATAAGCCGGATTTTGTTCGGAAACCTATCAAGACGTGATTTTGAAGCTCGGGCCCTTTTCGAGGAAAACCTCACTGAACTACCTATCGGCCATCTCATGGATCACCGAGTCCAAATGCCGAAGGAAGTTGCGCTTGAACTGGCACGCGATGAGAGCAGCTTAGGCGCCTTTCTCGAGCGTCTATTGTGCGCCCGCCCTCACTCGGAAGGTCGCGAGATGGTCGCACAAGCGCTCGGGATTAATTCAGCCGAACTTCGGCAAGATCTCATCAAGCTCCGCGACGTTGATCTCAATCTCTTCTCAAGCGTGGTCAGCGGATGCCTAGGTCAATCGTTCGACGAGATTACCAAGCGACCGCTGCCCGCGGATCTATGGAAACTGATGCAATCATGTATGGCAGACATGCTCATACTCTATTGCATGTTCGAGATCCAACTTATCGCTGCCCGCGCGGCCAAACTGAATCGCGGTGGACCCTGGTTACCGACGCATCATTCACCGGTTGTTGTATCAGATTTTGTGGAAGGAATGAGCGCAATCACGCAGGCTGCACAATATCGGTTCAGCGGCTTGGACAAATCTCCCCTACCCAAAGGTCGCCCGCCAATCATTGCAAGCCTGATGAATGAAAAATTTGCCAAGGATCGGCTCATCCTTACAGGCCGAACTGAGGCCGAGGTCGCACCGGACATCCTGGACCTCCTTCCATCACTACAGGCGAAGTTCGATATGGCGGAGAAAATGCTCGGCAATCCGAAATTAGCAAGCGACGGCCAAGGGGAGACCTCACAGCGCGAACACGCGTCCACAGCAATCGAAGGCGGTGTTAGGGCTGGCGTTCAACTGGCATTTGCTGCGTTGAGACTCGTCAACTTACTCGAGCGGAAAGAAGCATTGACTGACCTTTCTCTCGCGCAGCGTCGATTGGCGTTTCGATCTTGGCGAAAGGTCAAGCTACCTCCAAAGACGAATCCCATTGCGGAGGTAGTCCTTTTTGTGACGCGATGCGCCATCCTGATGGACGTTCAAGCGGGCCAGGCTTTCAATTCAGACGGTAAGCAAACGCTGCTGGAACCTCAGATGGCCAACTTCCGCAAGGGGGGCTCCGTCGCAGGTGAGGATTTATTCAAAACGGCGAAGGAGGACATTCCTTACAAGGAGACGGATGCTCGCCCTATGGCTTATCAAAAACTTGAACACGAGCTGCGCGGAATCCAGAGGTTCGATATCTTGCCCGATTATAGGCTCGGATTAACCGCTTTATCGCCCCCCACGCGAAGATCGACGCCGCAACGTACTAGGGGGTATGAGCCACGCAATCGCACCAAGTACAAAAGAATCCCGCGCTCGCGCAGCAATCCGGTCAAGCCCGGATACCGCCGATAACCTAAGCAGGCTCATTTCGACCCTCATCCTGAACTTGGAAGCGCTGTCACCCAAAGAGCGACAGAAAGTTGCAGATACATTGAGAGAGCTGTCAGGTGCAGCCGCAAGGAACTCTACCGAAGAACAACGGGCAACGCCTGTTTCTTGTAGTTATCTCCGGATCAAAGATGTGCTGACAAGAACGGGGCTGAAGCGATCTACACTTTACAACAAGATAGCATCTGGGTCTTTTCCGACTCAAGTTAAACTAGCTCAGAATTGCGTCGGATGGCGAGAAGATCAGATAGACGACTGGTGCTCCTGTCCACAATGAACAAACACTCCGGACATAGACTGCGGAAAGGCAGACAGTCCGGGACTTGGCAAAAAGAAATATTTATTCCGGGGTAGGTAAATCCGGTACTTCCGTGCGGCAGAGCTACGGGCAAAACTAGGCATGTAACTGCACACGCCAGCACGATCCTACCTGCTGCTACAGCATGGTCATTTGGGTCGCCGGGTTCACCCGTAGAACACCATTGATCAGCCACTGGCCTTCCCAGCGCCGATGCGTGCCCATGGCCAGAACCATTCCCTTCTGCGGAAATTCTACGCCGAACTTTTCGACCATCCAGTCAAGCGCAGCTGCTTCGCTTTGCAGGTCGCGCCGACGCCGAAGGAACGTCGCTTCCGTTTCCCAATCCTGGCACGTGCCGATATGGATTCCGTCGGCGTCCCGGTAGCGATACTTGAAAACGTACGGGCAGGCCTCCCTCGGAATCAGATTGCCCTGGCTGAAAAAGTCGTTCTGTCTGCGCATTTTATCGTACACATCTTCCTGCCGCTTCAGTTCGTCGGCAGTCTGAGGCTCATGCCAGAATTCGATCACCTCGCAGTTGAGGACGGCCAGGCTGCGGCCTTGATCCCACTCAGCCTTCAAGGAAGATACGGCGGCCCGATTCAGGAAGGAATGGCGTTCGCTTTCCTTCAGCTTGCCCTTGATCTCGATACTGTCCTGATCGACGCGCCGTGATTCAACCCTCTGGTCTGCCGTCGCCTTGCGCCAACGGTACGAAATCCGATCCCATCGACCAAACTTCTGACCGTCCTCCAGATGCCGGAACGACACGGGATAGAGACGAACCCATTTCCCGTTCATGTCGATGGCCGCGATGCAGACCGTTTCGCCATGCGTCTGACTGGCCCGGGGAGCAGCCTTCACTATGATGAAGGCTTCATCTTCCTTGTGCTCATGTGATCCCTCGGGCGCCGACGACATTCACGGTTCTCCTGGTCGTTCAGCCTGGATGAACTCCCAAGTGAACAATTTCGACCGATACTATGTCGCTAATTCGTTCTGCCACAATAGACCTATGGCAATCTTTTGGCGCCCGCTCGTAACACATGAGCGCTACCGTCTCTTGCTGAGACACGGCGGCGGCCTCCCGAATGGCCATCTGAGATTCCTTGGAGGCCAGATGGGCGCCGAAGATCGAGCGGAATGCGGCCATGTCGCCGCGTCGTGCAGCATCGCGGCCTGGCTTGGGGTCGCCCAGCTGACGCACATGTTGATAGCCAATGCCGGCTTCCTGCAACGCTTCCGACAGGACACGCTTAGAGAAGCCTGGCCGGCGGGACTGGGGCAGCTGACGCACATCGAGCAGCAAGGATATGCCGGCCCGCTTCAACGTCGCGATGAAATCCGCAACGGCAGCACCTTCATAACCCAGCGTGTAGATCCTGTTCAGCTCTGCCTCCTCAGCGAAATAACGGGCAATGTCCTAGGCGCCGACTAGGCGAGAAATTGAGCGATTTCCATCAAGCATCGACAAGCCGGCAAATTGCACGGCCTAGATCGCACCGATTCAAGCTCATTTTTTCGAATTTCTAAATGCTTGCGCTTTTAACAAGCGCTTCCTAAAACCCGGAAAATGGACGAAGGGGAAGACATCTTGAGGGTAACCGGCGAGGCGCTCTACGGGCGCCAGTGGCAAACACCGCTTTCGCGCGATCTTCACATATCCGATCGAACGATAAGGAACTGGGCCGCAGGAATCGGGCGACCCACTGACTTGGTGGATCGAATTCTACCGCTACTGCACGCCCGCCAGGGACAGCTTCAACATGTCATCGCGCTCGCCGAGCGCCTCCAGAATAGGTAATCACATGGCCTCGACGACGATTTTCGATCACTGCCAGCCGCGGCAGGATATTTTGAACGGTACGATGTCGGAAGCGGAATTCGCCGCTCGCCTCGGTCCGGTTCTTTCTGGACAGGGGCCGGCCGACTATGTCGATGCCCGCCGGTTCTTTGCGAACACGTATCCCACCGCCGGACTGAAGGAATTGCTCAGGCAGGTACTTGGCCGCTTGTCCGGTCACGGTTCGTCTTCCGCCGTGTTCCGGCTCGATACCAGTTTTGGCGGGGGTAAGACCCACGGCCTCATCGCTCTCATTCACGGCGCACGCGAAGGGGACTCGGTCCCCAACATGGGCGAATTCGTGTCGCTCCCGTCCATGCCTGTCGGCACATCGGTCGCCGCGTTCGATGGCGAGGCTTCCGACCCCTCGAATGGGCGCACTATGGGTGACGGCATACGTGCGTTTACCCCTTGGGGCGAGATCGCCTATCAGATCGGTGGCGCGGCCGGCTACGAAATCGTGCGCAAGTCCGATGAAATGCGCCGGGCTCCCGGCGCGGATACCCTGGCGGAAGTGTTCGGTGACCGTACCGTCCTTGTGGTATTGGATGAACTGGGCGAGTATCTCCGGAAGTGTCCGGACGCATATGGGCGCGATCAGATCTCGGCTTTCCTCAAGGCCCTGTTCGCGGCCGTCGAGAGCCGCCCCCGTGCCGCTGTCGTGTTCACGCTCGCGGTTCGCTCGGACGGCAAGGCCACCGATGCATTTGCGCGCGAAAACGAAGAAATCTCGCGGATCGTTAGCGAGCTTGAGAGCGTCTCAGGCCGCAAGGCGACCATTCTCAATCCAACCAGCGACGACGAGACGGCTGCGGTTCTGAAGCGTCGTCTGTTTGAACGTGTCGAAGTGCCACAGGCGACCGTGGACGAATATTGCCATCTGTGGACCCAGTATCGCGATCGGATCGATGCTGGGCACCAAGGCGCTGAAGCACGCACCGCGCTCGAGGCAAGCTATCCGTTTCATCCTGACCTGCTCGACACCTTGACCGGCAAGACAGCGACACTGGCTGATTTCCAGCGCGTGCGGGGCATGTTGCGCATTCTCGCCAAGACGGTCGCGAGCGTCTGGTCTAATCGTCCTAAAGACGCAGCGCTGATCCACACGCATCACGTCGATCTGGGCGACGAGGGTATCCGCCGTGAGTTCACGACACGCCTCAATCAAAGTGCCTACGATTCGGCGATCCTGAATGATATCGACGGCAAGACCGGGCGCGCGGCGCTTGCGGCTGGGATCGACGCGGATCGGTTCAACGGGCTGCTGCCCTATGCCAGCTATGTCGCACGGACGATCTTCGTCCACACCATGGCCTACAACAATGAATTGAGGGGGCTCTCGCCGGCGCATCTGCGGTACTCGGTTCTGTCGCCGGATGCCGACTTGAGCTTCGTCTCCGACGCAGAAGCCGCATTCATTCAGGGTTCGGCCTATCTAGACGATCGGCCTGGTGTGCCGCTGCGCTTCAACGCGGAAGCAAATCTCACTCAGATCATCGCACGTGAAGAGCGCGGCGTGGATATGGAGGCGCTTCGCGTCGAAGCTGACAGCCGCATCAAAGATATCTTCGGCGGCAATGGCTCGTTCGAAGCGATCCCGTTCCCTGCCGGGGCATTTGACGTTCCTGACGACATCGGAGATGGCAAACCGCGCTTGGCCATCATCCATCACCAGGCGCTCAGCATCGGCAATGTCGTCGATGAAGTTCCCGAACTCATCTCCACCATCTACCAGCGCAAGGGACAGGATGGCGGCGGCTTGCGGCAGCTCCGAAACAACCTCGTATTCCTCGTAGCCGACGATCGCCACGCTCCTCATATGACGGCGACCGTCTCTCGGCATCTCGCCCTGCAGGAACTGAAACGGCCGGATCGGCTGGGGGAACTCGCCGATCATCAAAAGGCTCAGGTCATCGAGCTTGCCCGCCGTTCAGAAGTCGACATCGCAGTTGCGATCCAGCAATGCTACCGGCACCTGTTCTATCCGTCTCGCACCGCGCTCGGCGGCGGGACAGTCTCGCTTGACCTCGCCACGATCGACCAGCATTCGGCATCGGAACGTCCCGGCTCGGGCCAGACCCAGATCGTCCGCCAGCTTTCCGAAATCGGGAAGCTGCGTGCTTCGGACGATCAGCCCGACCAGCCGGCCTACATCCGTGATCGGACGCCGCTGAAGCGGAACGGACAGATGACCGTAGCCGACCTCCGCGCAGAATTCCGCCGCGATCCGTCCCTGCCGATGCATGTGGGCGATGATCCGTTCAAGAAGCTGGTCATCAAAGGCATCAACGACGGCGTCTTCGTTTACCAGCGCGAGGGCCTAACCGCAGGCAAGGGCGATCCGGTCCCTTCGATCGTTATCGACGGCAGCTCGATCATCTCAACGTCTGACTATGCACGCGACCATGGCATCTTCCCTCGTCCGGTTAAGCCGGCCGAACCGGAAACTACCACCGCCGGAGGGCGGGATGCCGATGGGGGCAGCACCGCGACCGGTCACGCCACGCTGCGGGACGGCGGCAGCAACGGCGTTTCCGATGGGTCCACGACATTGAAGGGAAAGCCGGAAGAAGCGCCCGGTGGGGGCAGCCCAGTTGCGCCCACAGCGCAGATCTTTTCCAGCGAGGGCGTTTTGAAGGATGCCCTCAACACGGTCTTCCAACGTGCGCGCGCAGCGAAAGTGGAGAAAGTGTCGAACCTGGCGCTTACCCCTTTCGAAGCTGGCCACTTCTTCATGCTGCTCAACGTCGTGGAGAGCGTGCCTGGCGCCGCCAAGAAGGCAAAAGCTACTATTGAGTTCGAAACAGCCGCACAGTCAGTCGTCATGATGACGATCGAGGGTGCAGTCAGCGACGCCAAGCAGGCGCGTGAATATGTAGAGCCGCAGTTGCGTGCTGCCACCGACAAGAACGTCGAAGCTAAAATCCTGCTCGAATTCAACGACGGGCTTTCTCTGGCGGGTGACGAACCGGAAAAGATTATCGAACGACTGACAAAGTTCGGCACCTCCGCCGCATTCGTCGAAGTAACCGCAAAGGCATGAAACCATGGCATCCAGAATTGCGCGGGTTGAGCGCGTGACGCTCCCCACCATCGAGCCGTCCTATGAAGTCCGAGCGCGTCGTATCGCCGGCAACGAACTCCAGGTGGAGATTTGGCAGTTGCCGTCACCGGCCTCGCCGCACATCCACGTGCCGATCCGCGTAGCGGGACTCGCCGGTCGGAATTTGGAGATCAATCAGATCCGGATCCTGAAGAAGCTCAAGGAAGCAGGCATTCGCCTCGAAGTCATGCCGATCGAGGGATTGCGCACGCCTATCCGCGAGGACGATGCGCTTCGGCTCGCTCTGCTCTTCCGCACCTTGGCGCCCATGCGTTCGCGCGCCTCCATGGTGCATGTCGCCGAAGGCATCGAAGCCATGGCGCGGGAAGAGGCTGCGTACTGGCTGGGTATGGCTGTTCATCGCAAGAATCCCCGGCGTGTGCTTACCGCCCTTCGCATCCTCTTGACCGCACCAGCCCGCTGAGATTGGAATTACAATGACTACCACCCGTCTTATCGAACGCTGGCTCCCAATCGCCGAAATCGGCATCGAAAGCGTGCGCGAGCGCACCCCTATGACGCCTTTCCCCGCGCCCAACCGCCTTCATGTGTGGTGGGCTCGCCGACCACTGGTGGCGTCGCGCGCGGCTGTGCTGGCCTCGATCCTGCCGGAGGCAGCGGATCGTAATGCCTATAAGCATGCACTAGGAATTCACGGCGACCCGATCAAAGGCGTGGCTTTAATCGACCGGGCTAAGCGGACGGGGACGCGGGTCGATGATCCCTATGGATATGAGCGTGCCTTCAAATTCGCGCCGGGCGACGAAGAGATGGCGGCTCTTGCTGGAGCGGCCCGGTCGGAAACCGTTGTACTCGATGCAACCGCAGGTGGTGGAGCGATTCCTCTGGAAGCTATCCGCCTCGGTTTTTCTGCAATTGGGAACGACCTGAATCCCGTTGCGGTATTGCTGCAGAAGGCGAGCATCGAATACCCTCAGCGATACGGCGCGCAGCTTCTCGAAGAATTCAAACAGGTCAGTACAGAGTTTAGGCGACGCGCAGGGGAGGCTCTGGACGGATACGTGCCGCAACCAAATGCCCCAGAGGAAGTGGCGACTTCTTTCCTATGGGCGAGGACCATCGCATGTCCCTATTGCGCGGGCAAGGTGCCACTGTCGCCTAATTGGCGCCTCGCACCCGACGGAACGGGCGTCCGGCTGGTACCGCACCTCGGTTCTGGAGTGGGGGACGAGCATCGCCACTGTTCGTTCGAAATCGTACAGAAAGTCGACGACCAATCCGAAGGCACCGTAGCCGGCGGTGACGCAGTCTGTCCTTACCCTGATTGCGGGCGCGCGATCGATGGCGACGAGATCAAGCGCCAAGCCCAAGCAGGCGAGATGGGCGATCAGCTCTTCACAGTGGTGTATAAGCGCGAGATCATCACGAAGACCAAAACTGGCAGGAACAAGATCAAGTGGGTGCGCGGATATCGCGCGCCTGGAATGAGCGACGACAACGGCGACGAAATCGCCGCTCAGCTCGCCGAGAAAATGCCTGAATGGGACGCGATGGACGTTATCCCAACGGAATCCTACCCCAAGATCAGCAACGACGATCGACCTTGGCAATATGGAATGCCACTTTGGCGCGATATGTTCTCGCCTCGACAAATCCTTGCGCATGGCACCTGTGTTGAGGTGTATCGTGAGATGCTAGAGGAAGATCAGGCGAGCAATGCACTGACCGATGTTCGTGCAATGGCGTATGTGTACGTCGCTATCGCTCTCGACAAGCTGCGTGACTACAACTCGCGAATGACGCGTTGGCACGTCAGCCGTGAAACCATGGTGAATACGTTCGATCGCCATGATTTCGCTTTCAAGTGGTCCTACGCCGAGATGGCACTCCTCATTGAAGGCATGGGCTTCGATTGGGCTATCAGCGCAACCGGAAAGTCGCTCAAGGAATTGGTGGAGATGGTCGCCGCTGGTAAGCGTGGCGACATGCTTGATGCCGTGCAGGATAAAGGTGGAACGATCACTATCACTAACGGCTCAGGCGCCTCTATGCCGCACATTGCCGACAAGTCGGTAGATGCCGTCGTCATGGACCCGCCATACGGTGCCAACGTGATGTACGCCGAACTGTCGGACTTCTTCTATGTCTGGCTGAAGCGCACCGCTGGGCTTGTCGTACCCGAGCTATTCACACGTCGTCTTGCGGACAAGGATGCCGAGGCGGTCGCCAACAAAGCGCACTTCAAGGGGCAGAAGGGTGCGGCGCGCCTTGCGGAAGACGATTATCGCGTGAAGATGGAGGGCATCTTCGCCGAATGTCGCCGCGTGCTGAAGGATGATGGCATCATGACCGTCATGTTCACGCACAAGGACACCGGCGCGTGGGACGCGCTTGCCATGTCGCTGATGGACGCAGGTTTTGTCATCACGGCATCCTGGCCGGTCAACACCGAGGCGTCGGGATCGCTGCACATCAAGGACAAGGCGGCCGCCAACTCGACCATCTTCCTCGTCTGCCGTCCGCGTGGCGAGCAGCAGGACGAGACCATGTACTGGGAGGACGTCGAGCCTGAGGTTGCCCGCGCAGTCCGGGCGCGAGTCGGCGAGTTCCAGCAGGCCGGCATTCAGGGCGTAGACCTGTATCTCGCCAGCTTCGGCCCCGCGCTCGAAGCGTTCTCGCGTCATTGGCCGCTGACACGGGGCACGCCAGCGCCGGAACCAAAGAAGAGGCGTCGAACGCAGGGCGACCTGTTCGAAGAATTCGATCCCTATGCCGTGCGGCCCGAAGACGCGCTCAACGCTGCACGACGCGAGGTAAAGGCATGGCGACTTTCCCAGCTCGCCACGGCCAAGGCTCAGGCTGATATGGACGGCCCCACTGCCTTCTATGTTCTGGCCTGGGACGCCTTCAAGGCAGTCAGCTTCCCATATGACGAAGCCCTTCGGCTCGCTCGTGCGGTAGGCGTGGACCTTGATGCCCAGATCATCGGCCGACTGGCCGAGAAGAAGGCGGCCGAGATCAAGCTCTGGGATTCCGCCACGCGCGTCGCCAAGGGTGCAGTTGGCCCGGCTGATGGATCGCGCGGCATGATCGATGCTCTTCATCATGCGGCCCACGTCATGCGGACTCGCGGCGCGGAAGCAGCCCAGGAAATGCTCAGCGACGCCGGCATCGCCAAGGACGATGAATTCAAGGTTGCGATGGAGGCTCTTCTGGAGGTCTTACCGCCGTCGAAGACGTTCTCTGGCATCGACGCTGACAAGGCGGTGAAACCAGCGGCGGATGACTTCGATGCGCTTGAGAAGCTCCGCCGGATCGCCTACGAGGGCGAGATCGGCGAACCGGCACAGCTCGAGCTCTATCGTGAGCTGATGGCGGCCGAATAGAATGCTCCTGCAGGACCATGCCTGGAAGCTAAAGTACAGCCGGGAAGATGGCGACCTCGTGTCGCGCTTCTGGGTACCCGCGCTGTCGACCGCGATCCGCTATGACCGCACGACCGGATATTTTCGGGCGGGCAGTCTGGCGCTCGCGGCGCGGGGGATTGAGCATCTTGCCCTTAACAACGGCAAGATGCGGCTTCTCGTTGGCTGCACGCTTGACGAGGGCGAGGTCGAAGCGATCGAACGCGGCATGTCCATGATGGACGTAGTCGCGGGCAAAGCCGACCTCAGCTTGCCGGAGACGGTCAGCGCCAGCGAACGGGAGGCGCTGGAGCTTCTGGCTTGGCTCGTCGCGCGCGGCATGCTCGACGTGAGGGTCGCCTTGCCCTGTCATCCGGTCACACGCGAGCCTGTCGCTGGCAGTGCCATTTTCCACGAGAAAACGGGGATAATCGAGGACAAGGTCGGTGACCGCATCGCCTTCACCGGGTCGGTCAACGAAACTGTCCAGGGCTGGATGAACAATGGCGAGACGTTCACGGTCTTCAAGTCCTGGACGCCGAACGTAGAGTACGTCGACGAGGAGGATCGGTCCTTCGCAACCTATTGGGCGGACCGCGCAGATCGCATCCGCACCTATGACGTGCCTACTGCGGTTCGGCTAGACCTGCTTCGCTTCCTGCCTCCAGATGACGAGCTGCCGACCCGTCTTCAGGATAACCCCGGGCCGGACGCTGAACCCGTTATTCTGCCCGAGCCGACGGCGCCCATCACGCCAACGCATGACTGGGATCAAGAACGTGCCGATCTTTGGCACCGGGTGCGTACCGCAGCCCAGGACAAGAATGGCGGCATCTGGGTTGGCGAAGCAACTTCGCCGGTGGAGGCTTGGCCCCACCAGCGCCGCGCTTTCATGCGCATGTATGGCGAGCGTCAGGATCACGCGCCACGCCTGCTGATCGCGGACGAAGTCGGTCTGGGCAAGACGGTCCAGGCCGGACTGCTTGTTCGACAGGCTTGGCTCGCGGGGCGACTGCGACGCGGGATCATCCTTGCGCCAGCCAACGTCTGCACCCAATGGCAGGCGGAGCTACGTGAAAAGTTTGCGCTCGACTGGCCGATCTATGACGGCAAGTCATTCCGCCGCTATGACGCGGCGACCCAGTCGATCATCGACACGCCAGTGATGCGCGACGCCTGGTCCGCAGAGCCTTTCGTCATCATGTCCAGTCATCTCGCCCGCCGCCGTGATCGGCGGCCGGAACTGCTTGAGGCGGAACCCTACGACCTCGTCGTCGTCGATGAAGCGCATCATGCACGGCAGAAGCGAGCGGGCGGTCGGGTCGAACCGAACATGCTGATGCGTCTGCTGCGCGACCTTCGCCATCGAACCCATGGCCTCATCCTCCTGTCAGCGACTCCGCTTCAGACCCATGCGATGGAACTGTATGATCTGCTTTCCCTCTTGGGTCTGCCGCCCGAATGGGATGCGGTCGCCTATGAGCGATATTTTGCTGCGCTTGGAGATGCAAACCTCCCGGCCGACAAGATGGAGGAATGTGCCCGCTTCTTCAGGGCAACCGAGGCATTCTATGGCGAACTGACGCCTGAACGCGCGGCACGCATGGGAGGAGTTCAGAGCGAACCACTGCCAAGAATCCGCACACGTAAGATCCTGGGAGCGCTGCGTGGAGCGCCCTCGGTGCCCCGGCGTCAGCTCAGCGGAGAGGAACGTGTGGCGGCCGTTCGGATTATGAAGCGCTGGACGCCAGTGGCGGCCCTTATGTCGCGACACACCAGATCGCTGCTCCGACGCTATCAGGCGGAGGGGAAGCTCCAGGCGCGCATCGCGGTCCGCGATGTGCGGGATCGCTTCATCGATATGGAGCCGGCCGAGCGCGACATCTACGAGCGTGTAGAGGATTTCATCCGTTCGGCCTATCAGAACGCCGACCAGTCCCAACGAAATGCGATCGGCTTTATCCTCACTATCTATCGCAAGCGCCTGTCTTCCAGCTTCGCTGCACTGGCGCACAGCCTGCAAGGTCGATTGGACCGGCAAGTAGACGATGACCAGTTCGACCTCGAAGAATGCGGCGAGGAAGTCGAAGCGGATGAGGTCAAAGAAAAGGAGGAGGTCGCCCTTCGGCTACTCGAGAGTGCGGCGATCCGTGACATCTTAATCGACCTGGATCGTCTACCGATCGACACAAAGGCGCGTGAACTCAGGGATCAGCTCAACCAGCTTGCAGCCGAGGGCTATCAGCAGACGATGGTCTTCACGGGCTATACCGATACGATGGACGGTCTGCGTGACTGGCTTGCAGATCAGACCGGGCGTGAAGTAATCTGCTTCTCAGGACGTGGCGGCGAAATCCGCACGCCCGACGGCAGTTGGCGGCTTGTGTCTCGGGCTGACATCAAAAAGCGCTTTCGCGAAGGCAAGGGCGACATCCTCCTTTGCACCGACGCTGCTGCCGAAGGCTTGAACTTCCAGTTCTGCGGCTCCCTGATCAATTACGACATGCCGTGGAATCCCATGCGGGTGGAACAGCGGATCGGGCGCATCGATCGCCTCGGGCAGAAGTTTGACAGCATCAAGATCGTGAACCTGCACTACCGCGACACCGTAGAAACGGAGGTCTATCTCGCCCTGTCCAGCCGCATCAAGCTGTTTGAGGATATGGTGGGCGGCCTCCAGCCGATCCTTTCTGCAATCAGCCGGGAAATTGGTTCCTTGGCTCTCGCCGGCGCACATGTCGACGTCGACAGCATGGTCGCCTCGACCATCAGCAACGTCGAAGCCCCTGCCGTCGATATCGATGATGTGGACGATCTGGGCGATATGCCGGAAATGGGTCGGCCTTCTCTGTCGCTTGATGATCTGCAGGCGATCGTGTGCCAGCCGCAGCTGTTGCCGCAAGGATATGAACTTACGGTGTTGGATGGCGCCGATTTCGCCGTGGAGGAGCCCTTGTCAAGACGTCGACGGCGGGCCACCCTTTCTCGGTCTTTCTACGCGAACCATTTTGAACATACGGATTTCTGGACGCCAGGCAGCGCTGCCTTTCCACTCGAAGGAGCCCCAGCCTCGCGCTCAATTCCGGGAACGCCATGAAGCGCTTGAGCACGCGCATGAACGGGGACGGATGCTAAGATTGGGGAAGCAAAATGCCGAAGGAATATACTCATACAGAATGCTTCGCCGCCTTTGGCACCGTTCCACGCAACACACGGTGGAGTTGGTCGGGCCGCAGCGATAACGGCGAGAACGTCGCTGTCACCCTCTGGCAGGACCGTTTTGAGGAAGGCGGCCGCTTTTACCGTTGGAAAGTGGACCGGGACGGCGCATGGACATCCAGACCGGGCTTCGTCGAGTTGATCGACAATCTAATCCATGCATGTGACCACCTCGACGGCGTGGTGCATGTGATCATGGCCAAGGCCCGCGACACGAAGGCTTCGCCTCGGTCGATCGAACGCTGCTTCCCTCATCCCAGCCTGCAGATGAGAGTCGTTGAGATCAATCAGGATGAGCGAACCTTCGTTCTTGAACGGATAGAGCCCACGCAGTCTGGCGCCAACGCGGTTTGATGAGGTAAGGAACACGTTCCGCTTGCCCCCCTTAACTAACAAGCCGGCGATGCGATCACGGGAGGGCGATCACCGCGTATTTGAGCTTGAGCGCCGCGGGCCGTCCAAGAGAACCGCAGCGGATAGCTGATCTGCCATGATCAAATCTGCCCATTGTTGCGCAAGCTCTCTTCTCCTCTCGATATACGCAGCACGATTGTAGATCAGCTCACTGCCTGACATCCCCGCCGGAATATGCGCTAGCATCAGGTCAATGATGAGCCGGTCGATCAGGAGACGATCTGAACCTGGATGCGATCGCTCCACCAAGCCGTTCATTATAGTCGAGAAGGACGAACGCCATCCATGCGGGACGTGCCGTCCCTTGTAGCCGATCCGGTTATACAAATAACCGACCGCATTTTCGCTCAACGGCTCCAAGCCGCTTCGCGCGCCTGGGAATGCCAGAGGTCCCCGACCCGAAAGACGACGGGCGACACACAGGACCTCCACAGCTTGGCGCGAAAGCGGGACGATATGCTCGAAGGCCTCATCTTCACGGAGTTCGAGCACCAGCTTGATGCGGGAAGCCGAGATACGCCACTGCGGTTTATCCGCCATCTCATCAGGCTTGTTCCAATCAATCCCCTCAAACTCGCTCCAAGGCGCGGTTCTTATCATCCCTGGTCGCTGAGCAGTCAGCGCCATCATTCTCGACGCAAGACGGGTAATCGGATGGGAAGTGGAGCAATCTACGGCGCGAATCAAAGCCTGAAGCTGATCTAGTTCCGTCAGCGCAGGCCACCGGCGTGCGGGCGGAACCGGCTTGAGGCTGACCTTCATGTCAACGGCAGGGTTCTCACGGCAGGCGCCAATGCCCTTGCCATATTTGAATATGGATGAACACCGCTGCAGCAAGCGGTGCGCGGTCTCAATGGCCCCTCGCCCTTCTACTTTCTTAAGCGTTGCGAGAAGGAGGGGCTCGTCAATATCGGTTATCGGAAGCCCTCCCAAGACAGGAAAAATATCTCGGTCCAGGCTGGTGATGACGTCCGCAGCGTGGACAGGCTTCCAGCGAGCCACTTGGTCGGCACACCATTGCCGGCCCACCTTCTCGAACGTGTTTTCCATCTGAACGACGTTGGCGAGCTTGCGCTTCTTCGCCTCGATCACTGGATCGCGGCCATCACGTAACATCCGCTTGGCGTCGTCCCGCAGATCCCTGGCTTCGGCCAACGACAGATCGGGGTAGCTTCCCAATACCAAGCGCTTCTCTTTATCTGCGAAACGGTATTTGAGCCGCCAACTACGGTGGCCTGTTTTCGTCACGAACAGGTACAACCCCCCGGAGTCGGCCAGCTTGTAGTCCTTTTCCTTAGGCTTAGCCTTGCGAATTGCCGCGTCGGTCAGCATGCCCCCAAATCTCCAATTCGATGCCCCCAAAATGCCCCCAAATAGCGTTGGCTTGGACTGGATATCGCTGGATGCGCTTGGACACGCGAATCACCTAAAATCCCGTTAACACGGGATTTTATGGATGATCTTGGATCCGGTTGGATGACTAAGTGGCGGAGAGGGAGGGATTCGAACCCTCGGTACCGTTGCCGGCACGCCGCATTTCGAGTGCGGTGCATTCGACCACTCTGCCACCTCTCCGCAGAAGGTCCGGCGCATGCCGTTCCGGTCGAGCGGCGGCCATTAGCGAATGATTTCACCCTTGCCAAGCAGCGACGAGCATTTTTCTTGTTTCGCACCGCAAGCATCCTAAATTGCGTCATATGAACGATATGATTCAGATTTTCGGACCCGATGTGACCCCCCCGCCGATCGTCCACGCCCGCTTCAGCATCGGGGACGTGGTGCAGCACCGCCTCTTCGGTTTTCGTGGCGTCGTGTTCGACATCGATCCGGTCTTCGCCAATAGCGAGGAATGGTATCAGGCCATTCCCGAGGACATCCGGCCGGACAAGCATCAGCCCTTCTACCATCTGCTCGCTGAAAATGGCGAAAGCAGCTATGTCGCCTATGTCAGCCAGCAGAATCTGGTCGCGGACGACAGTGAGGAACCTGTCGACCATCCCGCCATTTCCGGCATGTTCGGCACCTATGCGAACGGCAAATATCAGCTCCGCCCGCTGCATCGGCACTAGGCGCGGCCTCAAGGCGGGCAGGGCGCTGATCGGCCTTGCCCTGCTGCTGGGGTCCGGCGGCCTGCTGCACGCCGCCACGCAGGCGCCGGCGCTGAAGGTCAATCCCGACCCCAGCTTTCCTTTCTCGCGTGAGATCGAGGCATTCGCCAGGGCCAATGAGGCCGGTCCCCCGATCACCGACGCCACCCTGTTCCTGGGCAGCTCCAGCATCCGCCTGTGGGACATAAGCGGCAGCTTTCCCGACATCGGCACCGTCAACCGGGGCTTCGGCGGCGCGACCACGCCGGATGTGCTGCATTATTACAAGCGCCTGCTGCCCAAGGCGAAGCCGCGCTCCATCCTCGTCTATGTCGGGGAAAACGACCTGGCAGCAGGCGCCACCCCGGCCGAGGTCGCGAACAACGTCCTGACCCTGCTCAGGCAACTCCGATCCGACTATCCCAAGGCGCATATCGCCTATCTGTCCCTGAAGCCCAGCCCGATCCGCTGGACGCTGTGGCCGAAAATGGCCGCGGTGAACATGACGGTCGCGGCACGGGCGCGGGTGAGCCGCTTCGATTATCTGGATGTCGGTCGCGTGCTGCTCGCCCCGGATGGCCTGCCCGATGCCTCGCTGTTCCGACCCGACGGGCTGCATATGAACCCGCGCGGCTACACGCTCTGGACGCGGCTGGTCGACGCCTATCTGGATGCCGCCGCCGCGTCCGACCTGAAGCCCGGCGCCGCCTCCTGACGCCTCTTCGCGCACTTTCCGATTGATCCAAGGCCAAGCAACATTATTACCGGACGCTGATAAAACAGCCGCAGGCAAGGGGACAGACGAGTGACAAGTGATTCGGCCAAGGCGGCCCCCATGGCGGAGCTGACGCTTCGCGGCGTCATATTGGGCGCGCTCATCACCCTGCTGTTCACGGCGGCCAACGTCTATCTGGGCCTGAAGATCGGGCTGACCTTCGCCACCTCCATCCCCGCGGCCGTCATTTCCATGGCCGTGCTGCGGCTGTTCGCGACCGGCACGATCCTTGAAAACAACATAGTGCAGACCATCGCGTCGGCGGCGGGCACGCTGTCGGCCATCATCTTCGTGCTGCCCGGCCTGGTTATCATCGGCTGGTGGCAGGGTTTCCCCTATTGGCTGAGCGCCTTCACCATCGCGCTGGGCGGCATATTGGGCGTCATGTATTCGGTGCCGCTGCGCCGGGCGCTGGTGACGGGGTCCGACCTGCCCTATCCCGAAGGCGTAGCTGCCGCCGAAGTGCTGAAGGTCGGCGCGGGATCGCGCGAGGGGCTGGAGGAGAACAGGCGCGGCCTGGCCGCCATCGTCGCCAGCTCGATCGCCGCCGCAGCCTTCGCCATCCTCGCCAAGACGAAGCTGATCGCGGAGGAGGCCGCGACCTTCTTCAAATTCGGCGCGGGCGCGTCCAGCGTCTCCACCAGCTTTTCCATGGCGCTGATCGGCGTCGGGCATCTGGTCGGCCTGTCGGTCGGCATCGCCATGTTCTTCGGCCTGCTGATCAGCTGGGTCGGGCTTGTCCCCTATCTCACCGCGCCGCTCGCGGCCGGCGCCGATCTGGCCGATCTGGTCGGCACCACCTTTCGGATGAAAGCGCGCTTCATCGGCGCCGGCACCATCGGCATCGCGGCGATCTGGACCCTGCTCAAGATATTGGGACCGATCGTCAGCGGCATCCGGTCGGCCATGGCCGCCGCGAAGGTCCGCAAGTCGGGCAATGCCGGCCTGCTAGACCTCACGGAACGCGACCTTCCCATCGGCATCGTCGGCGGCACCATAATCGCTTCGCTGCTGCCGATCGCGGTGCTGCTGTGGATCTTCGCGCAGGGCGGGCCGATCGCGGCCAACCCGGTGCCGATCATCGTGCTGACGCTGGCCTATATCCTCGTCGCAGGCATCGTCATCGCCTCGGTCTGCGGCTATATGGCGGGGCTGATCGGCGCGTCGAACAGCCCGATTTCCGGCGTCGGCATTCTGGCGGTGCTGGGCGCCTCGCTGATACTGGCGGCGATCTACGGATCGGGCGGCGACCCGAAACAGGCGCAGGCGCTGATCGCCTATGCGCTGTTCGTGACCGCCATCGTCTTTGGCGTCGCAACCATTTCCAACGACAATCTCCAGGACCTGAAGACCGGCCAGCTTGTCGGCGCGACGCCGTGGAAACAGCAGATCGCGCTGGTGCTGGGCGTGATCTTCGGCGCGCTGGTGATCCCGCCCGTACTGGACCTGCTCAACAGCGCCTTCGGCTTCGCGGGCGCGCCGGGCGCCAAGGCGACCGCCCTCCCCGCCCCGCAGGCTGCGCTGATCTCCGCCCTGGCGAAGGGCGTGCTGGGCGGCGATCTCGACTGGGGCCTGATCGGCTTCGGCGCAGGCATCGGCGTGCTGGTGGTCGCCATTGACGAACTGCTGGGCAAGGCGGGCAAGCTGCGCCTGCCACCCCTGGCCGTCGGCATGGGCATTTATCTGCCGATGGCGCTCACCCTGCTGATCCCGGTCGGCGCGGTGATCGGGCATCTCTACAATCGCTGGGCGCTGCGCCAGTCCAACCCCGAATTTGCCGAGCGCATGGGCGTGCTGATGGCGACCGGCTTCATCGTCGGGGAAAGCCTGTTCGGTGTCGCCTTCGCAGGGATCGTCGCGGCGACGGACAGCGACGCGCCCATGGCGCTGGTGGGGGAAAATCCGTGGGCCGTGGTGCTTTCGGTGATTGCCTTCTTCGGCATCATCACAGCGCTATATGCGCGCTTGCGGCGGTGGGCGAGTGCCCCCTTGGGGTGAAGCTTACCCCCCGCCCATGGGAACCGGGATGACAGAATAAAGGGGGGGGCCGCCTCAAGGCCGCCCCCTCTCCCTCAAGCCTCCGCCGGATCAGAAGTTGAACCGGATGCCGCCCGTATAGCGACGGCCGAAGCGTTCCCACTCGATCGTCTGGTTGCTGCTGTCGGGCGCCTGCACGCCGCTGGCACGCAGCAGGCTGCCCGGGTCGGAGAAGCGGCGGCCGGGATGGTTGAGCAGGTTCGAGGCGTCGAAGTAAATCTCGAAATTCTTCGTGATCGCATAGCGCGCCGAGAAATCCAGCTCGTCGTCCGAGTCCCAATAAGTGTCGCCAGCGTCCGCCAGCGTATCGGAAACCGTGTCCAGCCATTTGCTGCGGTTCTGATATTGCAGGCGGATCGACAGGCCGTATTTCTCATAATATCCGCCGATATTGTAGACGAAGTCCGATGTGCCGGGCAGGCGCACTTTGCGCGCCGGAATGCCCTCGACGGCAGGCTTTTCGACCTTGCTGTCATTGAGGGTAAGATTGGCCGAAATACCGAAGCCGCCCATGAAGGAAGGAAGACCCAGATTCTCTGTCCAGGGTTCGAGCTGGAACTGCGCGGCGGCTTCCATGCCATAGATGCGGCCCGAACCGCCATTGGTGATACGGGTATAGCCATAGTCGGAGCGGTCGATCCCGCCGGAATTGAGGTCGGTCAGGCCATAGGTGCGCCGCTGATTATACAGCACGTCCTCGACATGCTTGTAGAACAGGCCGACCATCAAATAGCCTTGAGGCTTCACATACCATTCGAAATAGGTATCGACGCCATAGGCCCGTTCCGGCTTCACATCGGGGTTGCCGCCCGAAATCACGCGGTCGCTGTCGTTCACGACGAAGTTCGGCCGCATCTGATCATAATCGGCGCGCGCCGCACCGCTGTTGAAGGAGAAGCGCAGCTTCTTGCTGTCGTCGATATTGTAATTGATGTGCAGGCTGGGGAATGCCAGCGTCTGGCTGGATTCCCGCGTTTCCGGCGTGGAAACCGCCGGTCCGCTGACAGGCGTGACCGTGGCGATCGCAAAGCCATGGTTCTTGACATGCTCGACACGCACGCCGCCCACGACCGAGCCCCAGTCGTAGTGGACAGTGCCCATCAGGAAGCCGGCGAGCACCTCTTCCCGTACCCTGTAGTTGTTTCCGGTGTTGGGTGCGAAGGCATAAGCCGCCTGCGCCGCTTCGGAAGCCGCCCGCATCTTGTCGGTATCGAAATAGCGGAAGGTGTAGCCCATGGGGATCTTGCCCAGGAACTTCTGGTCGATCGAGAACTGGTTGTAGTCGGTCGGCAGGACGGTCGCGGCCTGCGCGGCATTCAGCGTGATCTGCTGCTCGTCGGCGGTCTTGGTGCGGCGGTCATACTGGAACCCCGCCTTCAATGTCGCATGCTCCAGCTCGCGCGCCAGCACCAGGCGGCCGGTATAGGCCTTGGTCGTGTCCACCGCGTCGAGGACGGTGAAGCCTGAAAGCGGCTTGGTGAAATCGTCGACCGCCGTGACCTGCGCGCCCGCCGTGTAGCGCGTCGGGCTGGCGAGTTGCAGCGTGCGATAGAGCGTCAGGCGCGAAAGATTGGGATCGCTGAAGTCATAGGCCACGGTCGGCCGCAGCGTGCGCGTGCTGGGGCTGTCCCAGGTCGCTTCGCCGACGATCGATCGGTCGTCCTTGGATTCGGTGTAGTTGCCGACCCAGCTCAGCTTCCAGCCATCGGCAAATTCATGATCGCCCGCCAGCGTGTTGGTGAAGATCGACTGGCGGAAGGCCCGCAGGGTCGAGCGCTGGCGGATGTCGATGCCATAGATCGTGCCCTTCTGCGGCGTGTTGCCGATGCAGACATCCGCATAGCCGGTGGTGGTCGGCGTGGTGTTCACCGCGGTCGGACAGGCGGCCGAGCCGTTCGACAGGTCCGACTGGCGGTCGTCCAGGTCGAAGCGGTAATTGTCCCGCGCTTCATCGTCGGTGAAGATGGTGTAGACCGACCGCAGCGAAATGCTGTTGGCCTCGTCCGGTTTCCAGTCGACCCGGCCCGAAACCGACCAGTTCTTGCGCGTCAGGCGGTACAGCTTGTTCTCCGCCTCATGCGCCCAGAAGCGGGTGGCGTTGCCGGGGCGCTGGTCCTGCGACACCCGCTCATAGTCGGTCTCGAAATTGTCCGTGACCATGTTGCGCTCATAATAGCTGCCCGACAGCAGCACGCCGATTTCACCGATGCCCGTCTGGAATCGGTCGGAAACGACCAGCGCGCCTTCATATTCCTTCTTGTCGCCCAGTTCGGCAAAGCCAAGGCCGCCCTTCCCCGCCAGATGGAAGCCGTCATAGTCGAAGGCCGAACGGGTGATGACGTTCACATTGCCCGCGACCGTCTCGCCCGGCATGTCGGGCGTCACCGCCTTGGACACGATGATCTTGCCGGCAATGGCGGACGGGATGGAATCGAAGCGGGCGTCGCGGCCCTCGGGGCTCACCACATTGATGCCGTCGAACGAAAGGGTGGTCCAGGTCTTGGGCGCGCCGCGCAGGTTGATGTAGCGGGCCTGCCCCTGGTCGCGCTCGACGCTGATGCCGGGCAGGCGGCTGGCGGCCTGGGCGATGTTCTGGTCGGGCAGGCGGCCCACGGAATCCGACGCGGCGACCGTGACCAGCGAGTCCCAGTTCTTCTGGATTTCCAGCGCGGCGGCTTCGGATTCAGCGATCGGGCGGGTGCCGGTGACGACGATCGCTCCCATATCCTCTTCCGCGGCAGGAGCCTGCGCCATGGCTTGGGTCGACGCCAGGGCCCAGCCGGCTATGCCGCAGGCCAGAGCCAGACGAACGGACGGCACGCCGGCGCGCTGCCGGATGAAACTATGCTGCATATGATCCCCCTGTTGGAACGGCCTTGTCGAATAGGCTTGGCGGGGCACCTAGATCGGCGGGAATACAATCGCGTGAAATTATGGTGACAGAACAGTGACATGCCGGGCGATATTCCGGCTGGGCCTGTCACATCATCGTCATGAAGCGCGTCCAAGAGGCGCCGCGAACGGGGGAACTTCATGACGAGACCTTTATCCGTCGCCCTTTGCGCGACTCTTCTGCTCGCCGCTTGCGCCGCGCCAGCGCCCGAACGCCCGCTGGCCCAGCGCATCGCCAACGCCACTCCAGCCGCGACCGTCACCGCGCGCGGGGAAACCGCCCCCGTCGGCACCCCCAATGCCGACGCGGCGGACGATCCGGCGATCTGGCGCAACGCCGCCGATCCAGGGCAAAGCCTGATCGTGGGCACCGACAAGAAGGCGGGGCTCTATGTCTATGGGCTGGACGGCAAGACCCGCGACTTTCTCGACGCGGGCCGGGTCAACAATGTCGACCTGCGGGACGGCGTGGGGATCGCCGGTCAAAGCGGCATATTGGTGGCCGCCAGCGATCGCAACGACCTTGCCCATGCGAAGCTGGCCCTGTTCCGCCTCGATCCCGCCACCGCGAAACTCTCGGCGCTCGGCAAGATCGATGCCGGGCGGGGCGAAGCCTATGGCGTCTGCCTCTATCGCGCGGCGAGCGCGACCTACGCCTTCGTCGTGTTGAAGGACGGCACGGTGAACCAGATCGCGCTCGACATGTCCGACGCCACGCCCAGGGGCAGCATCGTCCGGACCTTGAAGCTTGGCTCCCAGGCGGAGGGCTGCGCGGTGGATGACCGCACCGGCATGGCCTATGTGGCGGAGGAGGATGTCGGCCTCTGGCGCTTCGATGCCCGTGCCGACGGGCCCGCGACGCCCGCCAGGATCGCCGCGGCGGACGGCAGGAACCTCGTCATGGATGCCGAAGGCGTCGCCATCGCGCCGATGGGCGAGAAGGACGGCTATGTCCTCGTCTCCAGCCAGGGTGACAATGCCTATGTCGCCTATCGCCTGAGCGACGACAGCTATGCCGGCCGCTTCCGCGTGGTCGACGGCGCCATAGGCGGGTCGGAGGAAACCGACGGCATCGACCTGATGCTGGGCGATTTCGGGCCGGACTATCCCGGCGGGCTGTTCGTGGCGCAGGACGGCCACAATGCAACCGCGGCCCAGAATTTCAAGCTGGTCGCATGGGACGACATCGTCCGGGCGCTCGGCCTCGCCCGCTGAAAGCTTCCCCGGCTTGCGCAGGGGGCGTGCAAGCAAGACGGCCCCCTACTTTCGTCGCCATTGCGCTCCCGCGCCAACGGCGCGACAATCCCCCGAAAGCCGGGGAGAGAAGGATGTCCATCACAGAAAAATATCGCGCCAGGACCATGTCGGCGGCTGAGGCGGCCGCACTGGTCCCGGACGGCGCGAAGATGGTCGTCGGTCTCGGCGTCAGCTACCCGCCCGCGCTGATGGATGCGCTGGCCGTCCGCGTCCGCTCGGGCGATCTCACCGGCGGCACGCTTTACTGCATGCTCGCCTGCGCCGCGGCCAGCGAGTCCATCCTCGCGCCCGACCTTCACGACCGCATCCGCCATGTCAGCCTGTTCCACGGTGGCGTCGAACGGGGGAACGACGCCCTGCGCGCCGGCAGCGCGCAAGGCCTGGTCGAAACCCTTCCGGTGCAATTCCACCAGATACCGCGCATCCTGACCGAGCATCTGCGCGTCGATACGCTGTTCGTCACCGTTTCGCCCATGGATGCCGACGGCTGTTTCAGCCTGGGCACCAACACCGATTACGCACTGATGGTCGCGCGCAGCGGCGCGCGGCTGATCGTGGAGGTCAATCCCGCCATGCCCTATGTCCATGGCGACTGCAAAATTCCCATCTCGGCGGTCACGGCCATCGTGGAAAACCATGTCCCCCTGGTGCAGATCCCGCCCCTTCCGCGCACGCCCAATGACGATGCCATCGGCGCGATCATCGCCGGCATGGTGGAGGACGGCGCCTGCCTGCAAATGGGCATCGGCGCCGTGCCGGACGCGGTCTGCGCCGCGCTGATGGATCATCGGAACCTCGGCATCCATACCGAACTGCTCACGCCCGGCCTCGTCGGCCTGATCAAGGCCGGCGTGGTCGACAACAGCGGCAAGAAAATCCATCCCGGCCGCTCGGTCTTCACCTTCGCCATGGGCGACCAGGGCCTTTACGACTTCCTGCACGACAATCCGGCGCTGGAGGCGCATCCGGTCGAGCATGTGAACGCCCCGCACATCATCGCGCAGAACGACAGGGTGATTTCAGTCAACGCCACGATTCAGGTGGACCTCAGCGGCGCCTGCAACTCCGAATATATGAACGGCCGCCAATATAGCGGCACCGGCGGCCAGCTCGATTTCGTGCGCGGCGCCTATGCGTCGAAGGGCGGCCGGTCGATCATCGCCTGCCACTCGACGGCGGCCAAGGGGACGGTCTCGCGGATCGTGCCATGGCTCGACGGCCCCGTCACGACGCCGCGCACCGACACCCACATCGTCGTCACCGAACATGGCTGGGTCGACCTGAAGGGGAAGACGCTGTCGGAACGCGCCCGCGCGCTGATCGGGATCGCCCATCCCGATTTCCGGGAGGAACTGGAACGCGGCGCGTTCGAGCGGCGGTTGCTGTAAGAAATTCCTCCCCATCGAAAGATGGGGAGGACCAAAAAAAGGCGGTGGATCGCTCCACCGCCCCCAATCTCATTTCCTGGCGAACCAGGCGAGCAGCGCAGGCTTCAGCCGCGCCCGCGTCTCGATCCGCGTCTTGATCGCGGCGATGGAGCGATCCACCACCTTGCGCGATTCCGGCGTCAGATATTGGGTCGCATAGGCGTCCAGCTTCGTCACCATCGCCGGATCGGCGGAGTTGCCGCCCAGCCGCGCAATCGCCTGAGAGCGCGCCGACACGTCGATCATCGCCTCATATTGCTGGCGGTGCGCCAGTACATAGTCGACGGCAAGCATCGAATGCTCCCCGCCCACGGCGGAGATGATCGCCGCGCTGGTCGTCTTGCCCGGCTCGTCCGTCATGGCGAGGTCCAGCGCCTTCTTCGCCAACGCCTCATCCTTGGCGACGCCCAGCAGCGCGAACACCGTGCTCTTTTCGAGGTCCGTCTTCGCCCCATTGGCCATGGCGCGCAGCCTGTCCCAGGTCGCGGCGTCGGCATTCTCGGCAATGATCCGCAGCCAGACATTGCGCAGCGGCCCGTCCAGCGCCGCCGGATTGCCGGCCAGCGCGGCGAAGCGCCTGTTCGCCTCCGCCACCACGGCCTTGTCGCCCATGCCGCCCAGCGTCGACACCAGCGCCGACCGCAGGACCGGCACCTGCGGATTCTCGCCCGGCCTGGCGTCGAAACCGACGGTCGCCAACACAGGGCTCAGCTTTTTCGAGGCATAGGCGGCAACCCGCGCCTGCGCGGCCTTGTCGCTCTCCAGCATCATATGGGCGCTGTCGAGATAGTCCGGCACCTCCGCCAGCACGGCGGGGCTGGCAGTCGCGGGCACGGCGTCGATCAGGTCGAGGGCCAGTCCCAAGGGCTGATAGCCGCCCAGGCCAAGCTGGAAATTGTCCGCCAGCAGGCCGATCTGGTCCATGGAGGCGAGCTTGGTGAAGTCCTTCGCAAGGGCCTTCACATTCGCCTCCGGATAGAGCGAGCGATAATAGCCCGTCTGCCCCGCATTGATGATATAGGCGCCGCAACCCGGCAGCGTGACCTGCGCCGAGCCATTGAGGATCAGCCGCTGCTGCGCCCCGCCGCCCGCTTGACCGATAGCCTGCGCCATCACCGGCACATTCCATTTGAGCGGCACCTTGTCCTTGCGGTCGCGGCTGAACTCGCCCTGCGAAAGCGACAGGATGGTCGAACCGCCCTGGCACTGGGCGCTGTCCACCTTCACCAGCGGAATGCCCGGCTGGCTGGTGAAATCATGCGCGATGCCCACCACGCCCTTGGCGCCCGCGCCCTCCACCGCTTTCCAGAGGTCGTCGGTCACCGTGTTCCCATAGGCATGCTGCTTCATATAGGCGCGGATGCCCGATCGCCACGCATCCTCCCCGGCAAAGCCCTCCAGCATGGTGATGACCGCCTCACCTTTTTCATAGGTGATGTCGTCGAACGCCTGGTTCACCTCATCGACGGTGTGGATCTTCTGGAGGATCGGGTGGGTCGTCGCCAGCGAATCGAGGCTCATCGCCCGCTCGCGGCCATTGACGCGGGAAAGCAGCATTTCCCATTCGGGGTTCAGCTTGTCCGTGACCTTGGTCGCCATCCAGCTTGCGAAACCCTCGTTCAGCCAGAGGTCGTCCCACCAGGCCATGGTGACGAGATCGCCGAACCACTGGTGCGCCATTTCATGCGCGACGATGGAATAGATGGTCCGCCGCGTGCTTTCCGACGTGAAGCGCGGATCGACCAGCAGCGCGCGTTCGAAGGTGAAGATCGCGCCCCAATTCTCCATGGCGGAAAAGAACTGGCTCTGTCCCGGCCCGGCGACATTGTCCAGCTTGGGCAGCGGGAAGGGCACGCCGAAATAATCGTTATAATAAGGCAGGATCGCCGCCGAAGCGTCGAGCGCGAGTTGCGCCTTCCCCGTATTCCCCTTGCCCGTGATCACGCCGACCTCGGTCGCGCCCGCCTGTTTGGTGGCGCGCTCCAGTTCGCCCAGACCGAAGAACAGCAGATAGGAGGACATTTTGGGGCTGGTGCCGAAAGTCACCAGCTTCTTCCCCGATCCGGCGTCGCTGCTGCCCTTGACCGGCATGTTGCTGACCGCAAGCTGGTCGGCGGGGATGACGGCGGAAAGGTCGAACGTCGCCTTGTAGCTCGGCTCGTCGAAGCTCGGCACGAAACGGCGGGCGTCGGGCGCCTCGAACTGGGTGAAGAGGGCGCGTTTCGCCTGACCCGCATTGTCGGTATAATCGAGCGCGAACAGGCCGTTCGCCTGCGTGTTGATGATCCCCGCATAGTCGATGGCAAGCTTGTAGCTGCCCGGCTGGACCGGCTTGCCGAAGTCGAAGGCGACGGTCTGCGCGGCGGCGTCGATCTTCGCGGTTCCCTTTACCGCCTTGCCCTTTGCGGGAGTCAGGGTGACGCTGCTCACCGTCAGGTCGGCGGCGTTCAGCACCAGCGCAGGCATCGCCTGCGTCACGGTGACGTCGATGGTCGTCTTGCCCGTGAACTTCAGATTGGCCGCATCGGGGGTGACGGTGATGGCATAATGGCTTGGCGCGGCGCCACGGGGCAATTGGGTGGTCACGCCCGCGGCGGGTCCGGCAGGCGCCGTCTGCGCCAGCGCCGGCATCGCCATGGCAAGCGGCGCGGCCGCCAGCATCAGCGGAAGGATCTTCGAAAAGGACATGAGGTTCGCAACTCCGACAGGTTGGAACGGCGCAGCAAAAGGTTCGCGCCAGGATGACAGGGGGATCGCCCCTTTCGCTTCACCGGTCAAGCCGGGCGTCCCACCGATGATGTCGTTGGTCGAATGTTGTTGTTCGTTTGTCAAACAAAGAGCTTCGTCATCCCAGCGAAAGCTGGGATCTCAGGCCGCTACGCGATGAAGTCGGACAAATCCCGCCACTCAGGATTGCTCTGCTCGATCAACTGAAGCTTCCAATCCCGCTTCCAGGCCTTCAGCGCCTTCTCCCGGGCGATGGCGTCATCGACCCGGCCATGCTCCTCGGCCAGCACCAGCCGATGCAGATTATATTTGCGACAGAAATCAGAACCCATGCCGCGACGGTGCTGATCGACGCGAACGGCAAGGTTGGTGGTAATCCCTACATACAACACGCCACGGGGCTTGTTTGTCATGATATAGGTCCAGCTTCGCCTCGCGGTCACGCATTGCCTCCTGAGATGCCAGCTTTCGCTGGCATGACGACAAAGGCTCAACCCCGCCCGCGATAGCCCGGCACATCCTGCGACGGCAGCCATAGCCCCGCTGGCGGCTCGCCCGATTGCCAGAACACATCGATGGGAATGCCCCCGCGCGGATACCAGTATCCGCCGATGCGCAGCCAGATCGGGTTCATCTCCGCGAACAGCCTCTCCCCGATCCCGACCGTGCAATCCTCATGGAAGGCGGCATGGTTGCGGAAGGAGCCCAGGAACAGCTTCAGCGACTTCGATTCGACGATGGTCGCGGCGGGCGCATAGTCGATCACCAGATGGGCGAAGTCCGGCTGCCCCGTCACTGGGCAGAGCGAGGTGAATTCCGGCGCGGTGAAGCGCACCAGATAGGGCTTTCCCGGCCGGGGATTGGGCACATAGTCGAGCACGGCGTCTTCGGGACGCGCAGGCAGGGCACTGGCCTGGCCCAGATGAAGTGGAGTCGGCATGTCAGTCATGGCAGGCCATCTACGCCATTGCACGGCAGATGTCATCGCCGCGCCTCTCTTGCCTTTCGTTCATGGCGGGTTCACTTGGGCGGATGCCTTGGCTGCCACCCATGGGGTTCCGCTTCTCGCTTCTGTTCGCCGCGCCGCTGCTGCTGGCCACGCCTGCCTTCGCCCAGCAGGAAAATAGCGCCGATCCGGTCTTCAACCTGCCTCGCACCCAGCCGCAGACCCAGACCAATCCCAATGCACAGGGGCCGGAACTGGACGTGTTTCGTGGCGCGCCCACCACGGTGACGCCGCCGCAGCGGTCGCCGCCGTCCTGCTGATCGGAGCCCTCTTCCGGCTGCGCCGCCGCAGGCAGGGCGCGGCGGAGGAACCGCCCTACGAAGCCGAAGCCGCGCCGCCGCCCGTGCCGGCTGCACCCCCGCCGCAAGCCAGGGCAATGCCTGCCCCGCCCGAACCCAAGCCCGCGCCGGACGATGCCGACCGCCCATGGATCGATCTCGCCATGGACGTGCAGGCCGCCCGCCTGACATTGCTGGGCGCGACCATCGCCTACCGGCTGACGCTCCACAATCGCGGCAGCCGCACGGCGGAGGACATCCTCGTCCGCAGCCTGATCGCCAATGCCGATGCGCAGCAACAGGCGCTGTTCCAGCCATTCTTCGCGGGCGAAACCGGCCTCCCCGTCCATTCGGTGGTATCCATCGCGCCCGGCGAGACGCAGAAGCTCAGCGGGGAAATGCGCCTGGACGCACAGGCGATAGCCGCCATTCCCATGGGCCAGCGGGCCCTGCTGATCCCGCTGATCGCCTTCGACGCCCGTTATAGCTGGACAGGCGACCGCGAAGGCACGGGACGCAGCGGCAGCGTCTTCATCGTCGGGGAAGAACAATCGCCCCCGGTCGAGCGCCTTTCCCCCTTCCGCCTTGACCTTGGCCCGCGCCAATACCGCACCCCCGGCAGCCGCGCGACCGCGCTCAACCTCTCCAGCTAAGGCCAATCGGCCCTTCCCACCTCCGCCCGCCGCTCCTAGAATGGCTCTGCGCCACCCATGCAGGTGGCCGAACGAGCGAGGGAGCAAGGGCACGCATGGACATATTGGTATCGACCGACTGGCTTGAGGGAGAATTGGGCAAGCCCGACCTCCGGATCGTCGACGCCAGCCTGTTCCTTCCCGGCGTGCCCCGCGATCCCGGGGCCGAGTTCGAGGCCGTCCATATCCCCGGCGCCGTGTTCCTCGACCTGCCAAGCCTGGCCGACGCGGAAGATCCGCGCCCCGGCATGCTGCCGACCGACGATTTCATGACGGAGCGCTGCCGCCGGCTGGGCATCGACGCGGACAGCCGGATCGTCGTCTATGACAACAGCCCCACCCACAGCGCGGCGCGCGGCTGGTGGATGATGCGCCTCTATGGCGTGGGCAAGGGCGCGGCGATCCTCGACGGCGGCCTGCCCAAATGGCTGGCGGAGGGACGGCCGACGGAAAGCGGCATGCCGACGCCACCGCCCGGCAATGCCGTTGCGAAACGCGCCGTCGGGCAGGTCCGCACCAAGGAGGATCTTCTCGCCAACCTCGAAAGCCAGGCCGAACAGGTGCTCGACGCACGCGGCGCGGCACGCTTCACGGGGGAGGAGAAGGAGCCCCGCCCCGGCATGGCGTCGGGCCATATTCCGGGCAGCCGCAACATTCCCTCCTCCGCCTTCTATCATGCCGACAACAGCATGAAGCAGGGCGAGGACCTTCGCCGCCTGTTCCTCGACGCCGGGACCGATTTCGACCGTCCGATCATCACGAGCTGCGGCAGCGGCGTGACGGCGGCGATCCTGCTCGCGGGCCTCGAACTGCTCGGCAAGACCGACGTCACCCTCTATGACGGGAGCTGGTCCGAATGGGGGCTGGACCCGGCCACGCCGAAAGCGACCGGCCCCGCCGCATGAGCCAGGATGCTGACAAGCGGCGCGACCGCAAGCCCCTGACCCAGATCGCACAGGCAGGCCGCAAGCCCGAATGGACGGGCATGCCGGGCCAGCCCGGCGGCATCGTCAACCCGCCGGTCTGGCGCGCCTCCACCATTCTCTACGACGATGTCGCGCATCTGCGCAGCGCGGCGGGGCGCAGCACGCATGAACGCCTGTTCTACGGGCGCAAGGGCACGCCGACGGCATGGAGCCTGTCGGACGCCCTCACCGAAATGGAGCCGGGCGCCGAAGGCACCATGCTCTACCCATCGGGCGTGGCGGCCATCGCCTGCGCGCTGATGGCGGTGCTGAAACCCGGCGACCAGCTCCTGATGGTCGACAGCGCCTATGACCCGACCCGCAATTTCTGCGAGCAGATGCTGCGTCCGCTCGGCATAGAGACGGTCTATTACGACCCGGCCGTGGGCGCCGGGATCGCGGACCTCATCACCGACGCCACCCGCGCCATCTTCCTGGAAAGCCCCGGCAGCCTGACCTTCGAGGTGCAGGACGTGCCCGCCATCACCGCCATGGCCCGGGAAAGGGGCGTGGCGACCCTGATCGACAACACCTGGGCCACGCCCTGGTTCTTCCCGGCGCTCAGCCATGGCGTCGACATCAGCATCCTCGCCTGCACCAAATATATCGTCGGCCACAGCGATGTGATGATCGGATCGGTGACGGCCACCCCGGCCTTCTTCCCGAAAATCCGCCAGACCGCCTATCTGTTCGGCCAGATGACCAGCCCCGACGACGCCTGGCTCGCGGCGCGGGGCCTGCGCACCCTGGGCGTCCGCCTCAACCAGCACCAGGCGAGCGCCCTGCGCATCGCGCAATGGCTGTCGCAGCAGCCCGATGTCGCCCGCGTCCTCCACCCCGCCCTGCCCTCCTGCCCCGGCCATGCGCTGTGGCAGCGCGATTTCACCGGCTCCAGCGGCCTGTTCAGCTTCGTCCTCAAGGGCGGCGATGAAAAGGCCCGCGCCGCCCTGATCGACGGTCTCGCCCATTTCGGCATCGGCTATAGCTGGGGCGGCTTCGAAAGCCTCGCCCTGCCCGTCGATCCCGCGCGCTACCGCACCGCCACCGCCTGGCAGGCGGAGGGGCCGCTCGTCCGGCTCCAGATCGGGCTGGAGGACAGCGACGACCTGATAGCCGATCTCGACGCGGGCCTTGCCCGCTTCCGGGCCATGCGCGGATGACGCCGGGCTTGCCCGATCTCCTGTCCCTGTTGCCGGGCGATCCCGCCATCGTCCATCCCCTGGTCGCGCTGGCGCTGGCCGTCGCCATCCATCTGGTCGCCAGCGCCGTCGCCCGGTTCGCCTCGCCGCGCCTGCGCCACCGCTTCCGCGCCCTGGGGGAGGCGCTGGCGGGGCATCTGCGCCCGATCCTGCGCCACGCCATCGCCGCCCTCGTCATGGCCCTGGCCCTCGCCTTCTGGCCGATCGGGGACTTCGCCCATCTGATCCTGAGCGCCGCGCTGGCCCTGTCCCTCTCGCTGTTGGCCGTCCACATATTGCGCAGCCTCGCCATAGCGCGCCTTGCCGTGCTGCCGATCGCCCTGCTGCTGTTCGTGATGGTCCTTTCCGGCAGCAGCGGCGGCTTCGCCCCGGTGGCGGACATGCTGGACGGCGTGGGCCTCGACCTCGGCAGGCGGCGCGTCTCCCTGCTCGGGCTGGTCAGCATGGCCGCGATCTGCGTCGCGCTGTTCGCCCTGGTCCGCCTGGCCAACCGCATCGTCGGACGCAGCATCAGCCGCGCCCATGGGCTGGACGCCACGCAGAAGCTGCTGGCGCAGAAGCTGGCCGCCATCGTCGTGGTCGTCGCCGCCTTCTTCATCGGCGTCGACCTGCTGGGCATAGACCTCACCGCCTTCACCGTCTTCTCCGGCGCGCTGGGGCTGGCCGTGGGTTTCGGCCTGCAGAAGACATTCGGCAATCTGATCGCCGGGATCATCCTGCTGATGGACCGATCGATCAAGCCCGGCGACGTCATCGTCGTGGGCGACAGCTTCGGCTGGGTGAACAAGATCGGCGTGCGCGCCGTCAGCGTCATCACCCGCGACGGCAAGGAACATCTGATCCCGAACGAAAACCTGATGACGCAGGAGGTGGAGAACTGGTCCTATTCCGACCGCAACGTCCGCGTCCGCATCCCCGTCGGCATCGGTTATGACAGCGACCTGAAGCTGGCGCAGGAACTGATGCTGCGCGCCGCGCAGGAAAGCCCCCGCGTGCTCCGCAATCCCAAGCCCAATGTCTGGCTCACCGCCTTTGGCGAGAACCGGGTCGAACATGACATATTGGTGTGGATCAGCGACCCGGAAAGCGGCGTCGGCAATGTGAAGTCCGATGTGCTCGGCCGGCTCTGGCTGCTGTTCCGCGAACATGGCATCACCATCCCCTATCCGCAGCGCATCATTCACGCGGCGCCGGATTCAGCGCCCCTTTTCCCCTAGCCGGCCCGTCCCGAATTGCGGCGAAAACCGTGCGCGGCCGCGCCCGGTGCCATAATCATGCCTGATTTTGTTGCAGACCAGCAACATTACAGCAGCAAACTTCATCGACCAGCAATAAAATCTTGTGCGCCGCAGCGGGGAAAGGCATCCCCTCCTTCGTTGAGGCAACCCGGTCCATCCCGTGCAGGGCGATAGAGATCCGGGACCATGACGCAGGTGGGACGATCGCAGATACCATCAAGGGGAAATCATATGCGTAAGTCCATACTCGGCCTCTCGGCCCTTGCCCTTGTCGCCCTGTCGGCACCGGCCTTCGCTCAGGACGAGCCCACTCCGGATCTCACCGTGACCGGCAACGCCGCGCTCGTCACCGACTATCGCTTCCGCGGCATTTCGCAGACCAACAAGAAGATCGCGCTTCAGGGTGGCCTCACCATCACCCACAGCTCTGGCTTCTACGTTTCGGCCTGGGGTTCCTCGATCGACGATTATGTCGCCAATGGCTCCGATCAGGAACTCGACCTGATCGGCGGCTATTCGACGACCATTGGCGCAGCCACCATCGACGTCGGCGTCCTCTATTATTACTATCCCGGCAATGCCGAAGCGAATACCGACTTCGTCGAGCCCTATGCCTCGGTCAAGGGCACCTTCGGTCCCGCCACGGCGAAGCTGACCGTCAACTATGCGCCCAAGGCGAAGGCGCTGACGGTCGGCAACGGCAAGGAAGACAATCTCTACGTCGCAGGGGATCTGTCGACGAGCATTCCCAACACCCCGCTGGGCCTGTCGGCGCATCTGGGCCACAGCTTCGGCCCCAGCTACCTGACCATCGGCAAGGAATATACCGACTGGAACATCGGCGCGACCTACACCTGGAATCACCTGACCCTGGGCGTTTCCTATGTCGACACCAACAAGTCGCTCTATTCGCCCGCCGGCCACAATATCAGCAAGGCCGGCGTGGTCGGTTCGATCACCGCTTCCTTCTGATCGGCCGAACGATCACCGGAAAAGGCCGCGATCCTCAGGGTCGCGGCCTTTTTCTTTGGCCAGCAGGGTCGCATGCGCCCCGTCCCGCCCCTATAAAGCGCCGATGACCGCCCTTTCGCTCATCCTCATCTTCCTCGCGACAGTCGCCGCGATGGAGGGCTTCGCCTATGTCATGCACCGCTGGGTGATGCACGGGCCGGGCTGGTTCCTGCATGCCAGTCACCATCGGGAACGCACCGGCCGCTGGGAAGCGAACGACCTCTATTTCGTGATCTTCGCCATGCCCTCCATCCTGCTGCTGCTGGGCGGCGTGCAGTGGCAGTGGGGCGACTGGGCGACGGCGATGGGCGCCGGCATCGCGGCCTATGGCGCCATCTATCTCGGCTTCCACGACATCATCGTCCATCGCCGCATCGGCCATCGCCACGTCCCGCGCTCCGCCTATATGAAGCGGATCGTCCAGGCCCATCGCCTGCACCATGCGGTGGAGACGAAACAGGGCTGCGTCAGCTTCGGCTTCCTCGTCGCGCCAAGCCCGGAAGCGTTGAAACGCACACTCGCGCGGAACGGCAAGGCGGGGCTGCGCGCCGCCAAGGGCGCTTTGGAGAGCTGAACGGGCGAACGGAAGCTGCCCCGCCTTCTAGGCACTTCCCACTCCGCCGAAACCCCGGTAAGTGCCGGCAATGGCTTCACATCCCGCGCCCATTGCGCGTTCGCTTTTCGTCTTTTCGATCTTCTACGGCGGCATGGTCTGCATTGCGGGCGTGCTCGGCAACAAACAGGTGACGCTGGGGCCGCTGTCCGCCATCGGTCCCTGGTTCGGCCTTGGTCCGCTGGCGGTGGAGGCAGGCATATTCGCCTTCCTGCTGCTGGTGACGATTTCCAGCGCCGTGGCGGAACTGCATGGCCGCGCCGTCGCCAACCGGCTGGTGCAGGTGGGCTTCCTGCCGCTGATCGCCTCCATATTGCTGTCCATCGTCGTGCTGTCCGTGCCCGCCGCCAGCGACATGGACCCGGCAAGGCGCGACGCCTTCGCGCTGATGATGGGCGGCACGCCGCGCATCTGGCTGGGCGGGATCATCGCCTATGGCATTTCGCAGACGCTGAACGTCACCCTCTTCGCCGCGCTCAAGGGGCGGGAGGGCAGCCGCCTGCTCTGGCTGCGCGCCGCGGTCGCAAGCATATTGTCGCAGATCGCGGATACCCTGCTCTTCGTCTCCATCGCCTTTTACGGCGTGTTCCCGATCGGAGAGCTGCTGCTGGGCCAGATGCTGGCGAAGATCACGCTGTCGGCGCTGCTGGTGCCGCCCGTCATCTATGCGCTGGTCGCGCTGGGGCGGCGGCTGGATCGCTAGCTTGCGGCTGGGCGCATAGTGCCCTATGCGCCCGCGCATGAACAGCAAGCACGCCCCCGATCCGGCGCTCCTCGCCAAGGCCGAAACCCTCGTCGAAGCATTGCCCTATATGCAGCGATATGCGGGCAAGACCTTCGTCGTGAAATATGGCGGCCATGCCATGGGCGATCCGGAGGCGGCGCGCGATTTCGCGGAGGATGTCGTGCTGATGAAGGCGGTCGGCATCAATGTCGTCGTCGTCCATGGCGGCGGACCGCAGATCGGCGCGATGCTGAAGAAGCTGGGCGTCGAATCGCAGTTCGTCGGCGGCCTGCGCGTCACTGACAAGGAAACCGCGCAGATCGCGGAAATGGTGCTGGCCGGATCGATCAACAAGGAGATCGTGGGCTGGATCTCCGGCGCTGGCGGCCGCGCGGTCGGCATTTCGGGCAAGGATGGCGGCCTGGTCCTCTGCGAAAAGGTGCTGGGCAAGCGGGAGGCGGACCCCAATTCCGGCATAGAACGCAATGTCGACCTGGGTTTTGTCGGCGATCCGGTGCGGGTCGACCGCAGCATCCTCGACACGCTGACGCAGAACGGGATCATTCCGGTGGTCGCGCCGGTGGGCATCGGCGCGGACGGGCACACCTACAATGTCAATGCCGACACCATGGCAGGCGCCATAGCGGCGGAATTGCAGGCGTCGCGCTTCTTCCTCCTCACCGACGTGGCGGGCGTGCTGGACAAGCAGGGCCAGTTGCTGACCGATCTCGACCCGGCGGCGATCCAGGGACTGGAGGAGGACGGCACCATCAGCGGCGGCATGATCCCGAAGCTGGAAACCTGCGTCCGTGCGGTGGAAGGCGGGGTGGACGCCGCCGTCATCCTCGACGGCCGGGTGCCGCATGCGATGCTGCTGGAAATCTTCACCGATCGCGGTGCGGGCACGTTGGTGCACCGGTGATCGGACGGTAAGGCCATGTGCTCCCGCCCGCGCAGGAGCACGTCGGTCTGCCTCTTCAACGTCCTTTGAGAAGCAGCGCCGGATCGGCCCAATGATAGCGCTGCTCCGGCAAGGTGCGCCCATCGGGACCGGCTTTGGCCGTATTTTCAACCACCAGCCCGCCGCGATGCCCATAAAATCCCCGCGCCGCATGATTGTCGGCATAGCACCAGAGGTACAGGCCGTTTCCGGGGAAATGCTCCAGCGACCATCGGGCCGCCTCGGCCAACAAGGCGCTGCCCAACCCCTTGCCCCTGGCGTCCGGCAGGGCATGGAGATTGTCGACCAGCGTGCCCCAGCGCGGATGATCCGCGCCGAACAGGCAGGCGAAGCCGACCGGCCGCCCCTCCTCTTCCGCGACGATGATCCGCTGTGTGGGCGCTGCTTCGGCCAGCCGCCGCCTCCAATGCGCCAACCGCTCCGCCTCGATCCCGCCCGCCAGATAGGCCGGGTCCATGAAATGCGCATAGGCGCTGCGCCAGCTTGCCACATGGCAGGCGGCGATCAGCGGAGCGTCCTCGGGCGTGGCATCGCGAAATTCCATGGGGCGGGGTATAGCGGCGGGGCCGGCGAAATCCATGCCGCTGGCCGAACGGGCCTTGCATCTGGTGGAATAATCCCCCACCGCGCTGGCGATGTGGGCATCCCCTCGGCTCCATCAGCTTTGCTTTCCGCGATTTCCGGGCCGTCTGATGTTCCATCCGGCTTGAAATCGCTCTAGAGCGAATGCCCATCAATTCGGAGATCGCATGGCCTACGCCCTCTATCAGATCATCGTCATCCTGCTCGATGTGCTGTGGTGGATCATCATCATCCAGGCCATCATGAGCTGGCTGATCGCCTTCAATGTCGTCAATCTCTCCAATGATTTCGTGCGCACCGTGATGGTCGCGCTGGATCGGATGACGGCGCCCATCTACAATCCCATCCGCCGGGTGCTGCCGGACCTGGGCGCGCTCGACCTGTCGCCCATGGTCGTGCTGCTGGGCATTCTCATCATCCGCCAGGCCATATTGCCGCCGCTGTTCGGGCTGGTGTGACGGTCTGGAGCCGGGACGGCGACGATCTCCTCCTCTCCGTCCGCCTGACGCCGGGCGCGACGCGGGAGGAGGTCGGCGGCGTCTGGACGGACGACAGGGGCGCGGCGTGGCTGAGCGCCCGCGTCCGCGCCGTGCCGGAAAAGGGCAAGGCCAATGCGGCGCTGATCGCGCTGCTGGCGAAGCGGCTGGATTGGCCCCGCAGCGCGATTTCGCTGGAATCGGGCGACACCAACCGGCTAAAGCGGCTGCGGATCAAGGGGGGCGGTGAAGCGTTGGCCTATGGCCGGCTCTCCACCATTATCGAAGAACAGGGTGAAGCATCATGACCATCGGCAAGATCATCGACGGCAAGGCCTTTGCGGAGACGCTTCGCGGCAAGGTCGCGGACGGGGTCGGCGCTTTCATAGCGAAGACGGGACGCAAGCCGGGTCTGGCCGTGGTGCTCGTGGGCGAGGACCCGGCCAGTTCCGTCTATGTCCGCAACAAGGGCAAGATGACCGTCGCCGTGGGCATGGAAAGCATGGAGTTCAAGCTGCCCGCTTCCATAGGCGAGGAGGAATTGCTGGACCTGGTCGAGGAACTGAATGCCGACGACCGGGTGGACGGCATCCTCGTCCAGTTGCCGCTGCCGTCGCACATCAACGAAGCATCGGTGATCGGCACGATCGATCCCGCCAAGGATGTGGATGGGTTCCATGTCGTCAATTCGGGCCTGCTCGCCACCGGGCAGGAGGCGCTGGTGCCCTGCACGCCGCTGGGCTGCATCATGCTGCTGAAGGATGAGCTGGGCGACCTTTCCGGCCTGGAGGCGGTGGTCGTCGGCCGCTCCAACATCGTGGGCAAGCCGATGGCGCAATTGCTGCTGGCGGAAAATTGCACGGTCACCATCGCGCACAGCCGCACGCGGGACATCGCCTCGGTGGTGCATCGCGCCGACATCGTCGTCGCCGCCGTGGGCCGGGCGGAAATGGTGAAGGGCGAGTGGATCAGGCCCGGCGCGACCGTGATCGACGTCGGCATCAACCGCATCACCGATACGGATGACGGCAAGAGCCGGATCGTCGGCGACGTCGCCACGGCCGAGGCGCTGGCGCATGTCCGCGCCATCACCCCGGTGCCGGGCGGCGTCGGGCCGATGACCATCGCCGTCCTGCTGCGCAATACGCTGGTGGCGGCGCATGCGCGGGCCGGACTGCCCAAGCCGGAGGGGCTGTGAAGGCGCGCGCCGCGCTTCTTGCCCTGACATTTCCGGCGCTGGTGGGCGCGCGCCCGCCCATGCGTTATCAACCCGATCCCAGTTCCGTATTCGCCGCCGAACTCGCCTTCAACCGGCTGGCGCAGCAGAAGGGGCAATGGACCGCCTTCCGCGCAACGGCGGCGGACGAGGCGGTGATGTTCGTGCCGCAGCGGGTGCTGGCGAAGCAATGGCTGAAGGGCCGCGCCGATCCGCCTGCCCCGGTAAGCTGGACGCCGTCGGCCATCTATGTGTCCTGCGACGGCAATCTGGCGGCCAGCACCGGCGGCTGGAAGCGGCCGGACGGATCGGTCGGCTATTTCACCACCATCTGGCAACGGGACAGGAAGGGCGAATGGAAATGGATCATGGACCATGGCGACACGCTCGCCAGCGCCCGTGAAGCGCCCGAATTCCTCATCGGCAAGGTCGCGACCTGCAAGCGCGGCCGCGCCGGCGACGGCCCCCGGTCGGCCGTTCCCCCTCCGGATCGCAAAACGGGCGAGATACAGCCGGTTCCCCGCGACGAAAGCCTGAGCTGGAACGCAGAAGCCGCCCCGGACGGCAGCCGCCGCGTGACCGTGCGCATGTGGAACGGCGCCGGCTATGAAACGGTGATCGACGACAGGGTGGCCGCGGCGCAATGACGGAACTGTTCATCTCCGCCTTCGTCACCCTGTTCGTGGTGATCGACCCGCCGGGCTGCGCGCCGATCTATGCCAGCCTCACCACCGGCGCGACGCAGATCCAGCGGCGCGGCATGGCGATCCGCGCCGTGGCCATCGCCGCAGGCATCCTGCTGCTGTTCGCGCTCTGGGGCAAGCAGTTGCTGGGCGTCCTGGGAATAGAGCTGGACAGTTTCCGCATCGCGGGCGGGATCATGCTGTTCATCATCGCCATGGACATGGTGTTCGAAAAGCGCACCCAGCGGCGAGAGGACCGGGCCCAGAAGATCGCGGAGACGCCCGAGGTCGAGGATGTTTCGGTCTTCCCCATGGCGATGCCGATGATCGCCGGGCCGGGTTCGATCGCCACGGTCATGCTGCTGATGTCGCGGGCGGAAGGGCTGAGCGAGCGGCTGGTGGTGATCGGCGCGGTGGTCGTGACGCTGGTGCTGATGCTGGGGTCGCTGCTGGCGGCGGGGCCGATCATGGCGCTGCTCGGCGCCAAGATCGAAGCGGTGATCACGCGGCTGCTGGGCGTCCTGCTGGCGGCACTGGCCGCTCAGTTCGTGATCGACGGGCTGAAGGCCAGTTTCTAAAGCGCACCGCGTTAATCGGGAGCGGGCAGGAGCCCGGTCGGCACGTCTGAACCGCGCAGACGGAACAAACTTCAGCCGCCCGTCGCCCAATGACGGAATGGACTCAGCGGCTCCACCGGGCCCAGATCGCGGTGGGCAGCATCAATCCGCGCGCCTCTTCGCGCACCGCCAGTTCGCCCGCTTCCACGGTGCCCGGCAGATCGGCAAAGGCCTGGCGCAGCAATTCCCCTATGGCCAGCGCCGACATGCGGACGGCATAGACGGTCAGGAACAGAAAGCGGCTGTCCGCATCCAGCAATTGCCGGCAATGGGCGATCAGCCCCGGCAGATCCTCCTCCAGCCGCCAGACCTCACCATCGGGCCCACGACCATATTTGGGGGGATCGAGCAATATGCCGTCATAGCGCCGCCCGCGCCGCACCTCGCGCGCGACGAACTTCGCCGCATCGTCGACGATCCAGCGTACCGGCCGGTCCTCCAGCGCCGACAGCGCGGCGTTGGCCCGCGCCTGCGCCACCGACTTCTTGGAGGCATCGACATGCACCATCTGCGCGCCCGCCGCCGCCATGGCCAGCGTGCCGACGCCGGTATAGCCGAACAGGTTCATCACCTGCGCCTGATCCCCGGCGCTGACCTTGTCCGCGACCTTGCCGCGCATCCAGTCCCAGACCGGCGCCATGTCGGGAAAGAAGCCCAGATGGCGAAAGGGCGTGCAACTCGCCTGGAACGTCACCTCGTTCCAGCGCAGGGGCCAGCCTTCGGCCGGCACGGGGCGCTCGTAGAACCAGCGCCCGCCGCCCTCCTCGTCGGAACCCGGGACGAATTCGCCGTCGGCTTGCCAATCGTCCTGCGCCGGCGCCCACATCGCCTGCGGCTCCGGCCGGATGAAGCGGTGACGGCCATAGCGCTCCAGCTTCCGTCCATGACCCGAATCGATCAGGCCATAATCGGACCAGGACTCGCCTATAAGGGTCTGGAGGTTCACCTCAGCCCCTCGGCGTCGCCCGCTCCGCGACATAGGCCGTGACCGCGTCGAAGGTGCCGGGCAGCTTGGCATAGGCCTCTTCCCGCGCGAACAGGTCGCCCACGCGCGAAGGCAGCGAGGGGCGGATTCCCGTGGCCCGCTCGACCGCCGTGGGGAACTTGGCCGCATGCGCCGTCGCCAGCGTGACCACCGGCACCGCCGGGTCGAGGTCGATCGCCCGCGCCGCCGCCAGGCCGACCGCGCTGTGCGGATCGATCACCTGCCCCGCCGCGTCATAGGCCCAGCGCATCGCCATGGTCATGGCGTCGGCATCGACCCGCGCCGACGCGAACAGCGCCGATGCGCCGTCCCGCTGCGCATTGGTGAGGCGCATCGCCTTGCTCGCCTCGAATCCCTTCATCTGCTCCGCCAGCGCCCTGCCGTCGCGCCCGCCCGCGTCGAACAGCAGCCGCTCGAAGTTCGAACTGACCTGAATGTCCATGCTGGGGGTGGCGGTCGCCACCACCTGCCCCTGGCTATAGTCACCCTCCGACAGCGCGCGGTGGAGGATGTCGTTGACGTTGGTCGCGACCATCAGTTTCGCGACCGGCAAGCCCATCTTCGCCGCGACATAGCCCGCGAACACATCACCGAAATTGCCGGTGGGGACGGAGAAGGCGATGGCGCGTTCGGGCGCGCCCAGACGGACCGCGGCGTAGAAATAATAGACGACCTGCGCCATCAGCCGGGCCCAGTTGATGCTGTTCACCGCCGACAGGTTGAAACGGCGCGCGAAGCCGGCGTCGTTGAACATCGCCTTCACCAGCGCCTGCGCGTCGTCGAAGCTGCCGTCGATGGCGATATTGTGGACATTGGGCGCCAGCACCGTGGTCATCTGCCGCCGCTGCACGTCCGACACGCGGCCGTCCGGATGCAGCATGAAGATGTCGATCTTCTCACGTCCGGCGACCGCATCGATCGCCGCCGATCCGGTGTCGCCGGACGTCGCGCCGACGATGGTCAGATGATCGTCCCGACGCGACAGGAAGCGCTCGAACAACTGGCCCAGCAGTTGCAGCGCCACATCCTTGAACGCCAGCGTCGGCCCGTGGAACAGCTCCAGCAGCCAATGCCGGTGGTTGAGCTGCACCAGCGGCGTCACCGCGTCATGGCTGAACCGGCCATAGGCGGCGGTGCACAGCTCCCGCAATTCCTCTTCGCCCAGCGATCCGGCGACGAAAGGCGCCATGACCCGTACCGCCGTTTCGACATAGGAAAGGCCCGAAAGCGCGCGAATCTGGTCTGCGGAGAAGCTGGGCCAGCTTTCCGGCACATAGAGACCGCCATCGGACGCCAGCCCGGCCAGCGTCACATCCTCGAACCCGAGCGCAGGCGCGCTCCCTCTGGTGCTCACATAGTGCATGATGGGGTAGCGCGGTAACGCCGGACGCGCCTTCGGGCAAGCATTAAGGTCGCGGCGTCCGTCTGCGCAACGCGAGGAGGTAGATGACTGCCGCGATGCCGGCGAAGAAGAACCATTGCACGGCATAGGCCAGATGGTTGTTGGGCACGTCGGCGGCGGTGGGCGGCGCCAGCGGCTTGAGACCCGGCACCGGTTCTCCGGCGATCAGCATGGGCCGCAAGGGCATGGCCCGGCCGCCGATCCGCGACAGGAGCGAGCGGTGATCGGGTTCCTCCCCGATCCAGCCGCGCATCTGACCGCCCTGCCATTGGGGCTTGGCGTCCGGCGTCCTGGCGACGCCCGCCGCCACCAGCACACCCGGCCCCTCGATGCCCGTCGCGCATTCGGCAATATAGCGGTAGCCGACCGATCCATCGGCGGCCCGCCCGGCTTCGCTGCGCCAACGAACGACGCGAAGGCAGTGGGTGGAGGAGCGCCGGAACAGAAGTTCGGGCGGCACGGGCGGATGGGCGGGAAAGGCGATGGCAGGCTTGGCCGGATTCGCCGCGACCAGGCTCAGCGTCGCCTCCTTCTCCGCCCGGCGTTGAAGCTGCCAGACGCCGAGGCCGATCATCACCAGCACCGCCGCCGCGACGATCAGCGTCGGGACAAGAGGCAGGCGGCGGCTCATGCCTCGCGGTCCCCGGCGGTCAACCGTCCCTCGCGCGCCTTGTTGCGATATTCCAGGATGAGCAGAGCGCCCTTCGCCACCCGCAGGCTGCCGATCACGGCCAGGACGGTCAGCGGCGTCCAGAGCAGGATGTGCAGCCAGAGTGGCGGGTGGACCTTCAATTCCAGCATCAGCGCCATCGCCACCATCAGCGCGCCGATGATCAGCGTCAGGAAGGCGGCAGGGCCGTCCCCGACATTGAACTGGCCATATTCCAGCCCACAGGACCGGCACGAAGCGGCAAAGCGAACGGGCCCCGCGAACAGCGTCGACGCGCCGCATCGCGGACAGGCGCCCATGGCCGAAGCGATCAACAGCGGCTGCGGCATGGGGGATTGAGGATCTAGCGAGGACATGGGGTCAGGCATAATGCCCGCCGCCGAAAAAGAAAACGGCCGGAACAGGTCCGGCCGTCTTTCGCAAATCCATCGGCGGAAGGATCAACCGCCGTGGACCGGCGCGCCCCAGCCGCCCCAGACATAGATGGCGACGAAGAGGAACAGCCACACCACGTCGACGAAATGCCAGTACCAGGCAGCCGCCTCGAAACCGAAATGCTGGCGCGGGGTGAAGTCGCCCCTGTGCGCGCGGATCAGGTTCACCAGCAGGAAGATGGTGCCGATCAGCACGTGGAAGCCGTGGAAGCCCGTCGCCATGTAGAAGGCGGAGCTATAGGGGCTGCCGCCGAAGGGGAACGGCGCATGGGCATATTCATAGGCCTGGATGGAGGAGAAGAGAACGCCCAGGATGACCGTCAGCGTCAGCCCCTTCTTCAGCCCCTCGCGGTCGCCGTGGATCAGCGCATGGTGCGCCCAGGTGACGGTCGTGCCCGAGCAGAGCAGGATCAGCGTGTTGAGCAGCGGCAGTTCGAAGGCGTTCATCACCTCGATGCCCTTCGACGGGAACAGGCCCTCGATCGGCGCCAACTGGCTGGGGAAGAGCGAGAAGTCGAAGAAGGACCAGAACCAGCCCACGAAGAACATGACTTCCGACGCAATGAACAGGATCATGCCGTAGCGCAGGTGAAGCTGCACCACCGGCGTATGATCGCCCGCATGCGCCTCCGCGATGACATTGGCCCACCAGCTGTACATGGTGAACAGCACGCCCGCGACGCCGATCAGGAACACCCAGCCGCCGCCGGCGGGCAGCGCATCGGGATGCATCCACATGATCGCGCCGAAAGCCATGACCAGCGCCGACATGGAGCCGAAAAAGGGCCAGATGCTGGGCGGAAGAATATGATAATCGTGGTTCTTGGCGCCTGCCATGACGTTTCTCATCCCCGTTCGCGTTATGATTGTGCCTTAGCTTGGCTTCTTGTCCTGCTCAACAGGATAGAAGGTGTAGCTGAGCGTGATTTCCTGCGTGTCCTTATTGTCGGCGTCCGTCAATATCTTCGGGTCGACATAGTAGATCACCGGCATGCGCACCTGCTCCCCCGGCTGCAGCGTTTGCTGGGTGAAGCAGAAGCACTGGATCTTGGTGAAATAGGCGCCCGCCTGAAGCGGCGTGACGTTGAAGCTCGCGGTCCCCGTCACCGGCTTGTCCGACATGTTCTTCGCCACGAAGATCGCCATGTTGCGCGCGCCGACCGTCACGGTCTGGGTGCGGCGTTCGGGATGGAACTGCCACGGCATGCCCGGCGCCACATTGGAATCGAAGCGGATCGACATGCGGTGGCCCACCGCTTCCCTGACCTGCACATCGGCGGTCGCCCGCTGCGTGGTGCCGCCGAAGCCGGTCTGCTCGCAGAACATGCGGTAGAGCGGCACGGAAGCGAAACCCAGGCCCAGCATGGCGAGACCGACGCCCGCCATGCCGATCATGGTCCGCCGGTTGCGGCGGTCCCGGTCGAAAGGCGATGGCGGCAGGCTCGCCATCACTGGCCGCCGCCGATCTTGGCGATGGTGATCGCGTAGAAAAGGATGACCAGCGCGCCCAGCAGCACGCCCGTCACGATGGCGCGGGATTTCTGCCGCGCGCGGACCTGCCGGTCTTCCTCGGGGGTCATGCGGCCACCCAGCGGTCCACGACCACCGCGCCGAAGAGGAGGAAGAGGTAGAGGACCGAATATTTGAACAGGCGCTTTTCCGGGGTCATGCGCGCGGGATCGCTCTCGCGCCGGCGGAACACCTGAAAGGCCAGGGCCACGAACAGCGCCGTGCCGAGCAGGGCCGTGGTGCCATAGATGGGCCCGGTAAGGCGCAGCAGGACCGGCGCCATGGCGGCGACGGCCATGATCGCGGTGTAGAACCAGATCTGGCGCCGCGTCGCCACCTCGCCGGAAACGACCGGCAGCATGGGAATGCCGGCGGCGGCATAATCCGTCTTCACGAACAGGGCCAGCGCCCAGAAATGGGGCGGCGTCCAGAAGAAGATCAGCATGAATAGCGCAACCGGCAGGGCGCCGATGTCGCCCGTCACCGCCGCCCAGCCGATGACGGGGGGGAAGGCGCCCGCCGCGCCGCCGATGACGATGTTCTGCGCCGTCCTGGGCTTGAGCCAGATGGTGTAGACGAAGACGTAGAAGAGGATCGACACGGTCAGCACCGCCGCCGCCAGCCAGTTGGTCGCGACGCCCATCAGCAGGACCGAGAAGAAGGAGAGCCCGACACCGAAATGCAGCGCGGACTGGCGGTCCATCCGCCCGGCCGGCAGCGGCCGGTTGGCCGTGCGCTTCATCTTCGCGTCGATGTCGGCTTCATACCACTGGTTGAGCGTCGCCGCGGCGCCCGCGCCCAGCGCGATGCAGAGAATCGCCGTGAAGGCCAGAACCGGGTGGATATGCCCCGGCGCCGCGAGCAGACCGCACAGCCCGGTAAAGACGACCAGCGTCATCACCCTGGGCTTGGTCAGCGCGACGAAGTCCCGCCAGTGCGCGGGAATCACAGGAGCCGAACCTTCGGTCATGATCGGCGTGCTTGCCATAATCTCCTCATGCGGCAACCCGGCGCGACGGCCGCGCCGGGATCGCCCTGATTCCGGAATTGGCGGCCTTTACGCCAATCCGGGCGTTCCGGCAAACCGGAACGCCCTTGCCTGCGGTCAGTCGATGACCGGCAGCGTCTCGAACTGGTGGAAGGGCGGCGGGCTGGACAGGGTCCATTCCAGCGTCGTGGCGCCTTCGCCCCACGGATTGCCCTCCGCCTTCTTGCCGGCGACCAGCGACCAGACAAGGTTGACGAAGAAGATCAGCATGCCGGCCGCCATGATCTCATAGCCGTGGCTGGCGACCTTGTTCCAATAGGCGAAGGCTTCCGGATAGTCGGGATAGCGGCGCGGCATGCCCGACAGGCCGAGGAAGTGCATCGGGAAGAACAGCATGTTCACGCCGACGAAGAACACCCAGAAGTGCAGATGGCCGAGGAACTCGTTGTACATCCGGCCCGACATCTTCGGGAACCAGTAGTAGAAGCCGGCGAACAGCCCGAACACCGCGCCCAGCGACAGCACATAGTGGAAATGCGCGACCACATAATAGGTATCGTGCAGCACGTCGTCCACGCCGCCATTGGCCAGCACCACGCCGGTGACGCCACCCACGGTGAACAGGAAGATGAAGCCCAGGGCCCAGACCATCGGGGTCTTGTAGCTGATCGACCCGCCCCAGATCGTCGCGATCCAGGAGAAGATCTTGATGCCGGTCGGCACCGCGATCACCATGGTGGCGGCGGTGAAGTACATCTTCACGTTGACCGACATGCCGGTGGTGAACATGTGGTGCGCCCAGACGACGAAACCGACGACGCCGATCGCGACCATGGCGTAGGCCATGCCGAGATAGCCGAAGACCGGCTTGCGGCTGAAGGTCGAGACGATCTGGCTGATGATGCCGAAGCCCGGCAGGATCATGATGTACACTTCGGGGTGGCCGAAGAACCAGAAGAGATGCTGGTACAGTTCCGGATCGCCGCCGCCGGCGGCATCGTAGAAGGTGGTGCCGAAATTACGGTCGGTCAGCAACATGGTGATCGCGGCGGCAAGCACGGGAAGCGCGAGCAGCAGCAGGAAGGCGGTGACCAGCACCGACCAGACGAACAGCGGCATCTTGTGCAGGGTCATGCCCGGCGCGCGCATGTTGAGGATGGTCGTGATGAAGTTGATCGCGCCCAGGATCGAGCTGGCGCCCGCGATGTGCAGCGACAGGATCGCCATGTCGACCGCCGGCCCCGCCGAGCCGCTGGTGGAGAGCGGCGCATAGACTGTCCAGCCGGTGCCCGCGCCGTTTCCGGTGCCGCCGGGCACGAAGGTCGAGCCGAGGAGCAGGACGAAGGCGGGGATGAGCAGCCAGAAGCTGATATTGTTCATCCGCGGGAACGCCATGTCCGGCGCGCCGATCATGATCGGCACGAACCAGTTGCCGAAGCCGCCGATCATCGCTGGCATCACCATGAAGAAGACCATGATGAGGCCATGGGCGGTGATCAGCACGTTCCACAGGTGATAGGCCTGGTCCAGCGTCGCTTCGGGACCGTCGCTGAACTGCGCCCAGGTCTGGAGATACTGGATGCCCGGCTGCGCCAGTTCGGCGCGCATCAGGCCGGAAATCGCGCCGCCGATGATGCCGGCGATGATCGCGAAGATCAGGTAGAGCGTGCCGATGTCCTTATGGTTGGTCGACATGAACCAACGCTGGAAGAAGGCCGGCTTGTGGTCGGCGTCATGATGCTCATGAGCATGATCGCCGTGATGATCTGCGGTAATGGTGGTCATGGCGTCTATGCCCTTACATCAAAGCTTGGCGGCAGGAGCGGCGGCGGGCGCGGCGGCTTCGGCCGCGGGTGCGGCGGCCTTCAGCGTGCCGCCCTGCGACAGCAGCCACTGGTCGAACTGCGCGGGCTCCAGCGCCTCGATCGCGATCGGCATGAAGCCGTGGCGCGCGCCGCAAAGCTCGGAACACTGGCCGTAATAGACGCCCGGCTTCTCGATGGTGAAGCTCTTCTCATTCAGGCGGCCCGGCACCGCGTCCATCTTCACCCAGAGCGAGGGGACCGCGAAGCTGTGGATCACGTCGGCGCCGGTGATGATCAGCTTGATCGGGCGGCCGACCGGCAGGACCAGACGATTGTCGGGCGCCAGCAGATAGGGCTCGCCATTCGCCTCCGCCTTGTCCTTGGGCAGCATGTTCGAAACGAATTCCGGAATGCCGTTGTCGGGATATTCATAGCCCCAATACCATTGATAGCCGGTGACCTTGACGGTCAGCGCATCCTTGGGGGCGGGCTTGTACTGGTCCGCCAGCAGGCCGATCGACGGCACGGCGATGGCCAGCAGGATCACGACCGGCACCACGGTCCAGATCACCTCGATCACCGTATTGTGCGATGTCTTGGACGGCGTCGGATTGGCGCTGCGGCGGAACCGGACCATCACATAGAGCATCAGGACCAGAACGAAGATCGAGATGATGGTGATGATCGGCACCAGCATCGCGTCATGCAGCCAGCGCGCCGTGTGCCCGGTGGGCGAGAACTGCTTCTGGAGGGTGATTTCGCCCGGCATCGGCATGCCGATGCCCGGAGTGGGCTTCATCCGGGGCGGCGCGGCCACCTTCGCCGCGGGCGCGGCATCCGCGGCGGGCGCCGCTGCATTGCCGGCCGAATCAGCGGCCGCGGCTTCGTTCCCGGCGGCTGGAGCCGCGACGGCGGCATTGTCCTGGGCCAGTGCCGGACCGTTCATGGCGAGCGTGGGCGCAAAGGCCAACAACCCGGCGAGAACGAGCGATTTCACCTTGTTCATAAGCGTCTTCTTACCCCGTAACCCCTTGGCGCCGCTGCAACGAAGACACACGCATACACGTCCCCCCCGCCCGTATCGGTCTGCCGCGGCTTATAAGCATCTTTTTTTACGCCTCAAGCTTCCACAACCAGATTTTCTTCGCTGTTGCAACGCCTAGTTGGTGAGCCTATCTCGCTCTCCGCGCACAGGGGCGCGATCATGGGGCGACCCATGAAGGGTAAGCCATGGATCGAAGACACGGATGACCGACGAGGAAGTATTAGCGGAATTCAGGGCTGCGGGCGCGTTGCTGGAGGGGCATTTCATTCTGTCCTCGGGCCGCCGCAGCGCCAATTACCTGCAGTGCGCGCGCGTGCTGATGAACGCGGAACGCGCGGGGCGGCTGGCGCGCGCCACGGTGCAGAAGCTGCCGCGCGAACTGCGGCAGGAAATCGACCTGGTGGTCTCCCCTGCCATGGGCGGCCTCATCATCGGCCATGAAATCGGCCGCGCGCTCGACAAGGATGCCGTATTCCTGGAACGCCCCGAAGGCACGTTCGAACTGCGCCGCGGCTTCGCCATCGCGCCGGGGCAGAAGGTGCTGATGGTGGAGGACGTCGTCACCACCGGCCTCTCCTCCCGCCAGGCGATAGAGGCGGTCGAGGCGGAGGGCGGCATCGTCATAGCGGAAGCCGCGCTGGTCGACCGTTCCGCCGGAGAGGTGGAGCTGGGCGTGCCCTTCTATCCGCTCGTCAGCATCAACTTCCCGGTCTACGACGCCGATCAGGTCCCGCCCGAACTGGCGGCGATCCCGGCGATCAAGCCCGGCAGCCGGAAGCAGTAGCCCATGTCCCGAACCCCCGCTCATCTGCGCCTGGGCGTCAACATCGATCATGTGGCGACCATCCGCAACGCGCGCGGGGGAACGCATCCCGATCCCGTCAAGGCCGCGCTGCTGGCGGCAAAGGCGGGCGCCGACGGCATCACCGCCCATCTGCGCGAGGACCGGCGGCATATTCGCGACGAGGACATCGCCACGCTGATGGCGGCGCTCACCGTGCCGCTGAACCTGGAAATGGCGGCGACGCAGGAAATGCTGGGCATCGCGCTCCGGCATCGGCCGCATGCCGCCTGCATCGTGCCGGAAAAGCGGGAGGAGCGCACCACCGAAGGCGGGCTGGACGCAGCCGGGCAGATCGACGCTCTCGGCCCGATCGTCGATGCGCTGGGCAAGGCCGGCGTGCGCGTCAGCCTCTTCATCGAGCCCGATGCCGCGCAGATCGAGGCGGCCATGCGCCTGGGCGCGCCGGTGGTCGAACTGCACACCGGCCGCTACGCGCATCTGGAGGGTTCCGAACGGGCGGAGGAACTGCGCAGGCTGGCCGATGCGGCGGCGCTGGCGGCGAAGAACGGCATCGAACCCCATGCCGGCCATGGCCTGACCTTCGACAATGTCGGGCCGGTCGCGGCGATCCCCCAGGTCGCCGAACTCAACATCGGCCATTTCCTGATCGGGGAAGCGATCTTCGGCGGGCTGGAGAGCAGCATCCGCGAAATGCGCCGGCAGATGGATCTGGCCCGTTGATCGTCGGCCTCGGCTCCGACCTCTGCAATATCGAGCGGATTCAGAATTCGCTCGACCGCTTCGGCGAGCGGTTCGAGAATCGCGTGTTCACCGATGTGGAGCGGGCCAAGGCCAACCGCCGCCCCTTCACCAGGGCGGGCACGCTCGCCAAGCGCTTCGCCGCCAAGGAGGCTTTTTCGAAAGCGGTCGGCACCGGCTTCAACCGCGGCGTGTTCATGAAGGACATCGGCGTCGTCAACGGCCCCAGCGGCGCGCCGACGCTGCACCTGACCGGCGGGGCGCTCGCCCGGCTGGAATCGCTGGTTCCCGCCGGGCATCGGCCGGTCGTTCACCTGACGCTCACCGACGATCATCCATGGGCGCAGGCCTTTGTGATTATCGAAGCCCTGCCGTTATAAGCGTCGCACCTCTCCAGCCGGAAATCCTCCCATGACGGCAGCCGACATGACCGAAAACGAATCCGCCCCGTCCGAACAGCCCAGCCCGGCTTCCGAACCGGAAAAGGCATCCCTCGACTGGTGGCACGAGGCGAAGAGCATCGCCCTGCTGATCCTGGCGGTGCTGGCCTTCCACAGCTTCGTCGCCAAACCCTTCTACATTCCCAGCGAATCGATGATGCCGGTGCTGTTGAAGGGCGACCGGCTGGTGGTCAGCAAATATCCCTATGGCTGGTCCTATGTCTCCCCCAGCTTCCACCCGCTGCCCTTCCTGAAAGGCCGGATCTTCGGGCGCCTGCCGGAGCGGGGCGACATCGTCATCGTCTCTCCGCAGAACAAGCGGGAGGATTATATCAAGCGGGTCATCGGCCTGCCCGGCGACATATTGGAGGTGCGCGGGGGCCAGGTCGTGCTGAACGGCGTGCCCGTGCCGCAAAGGGTGCTGAAGCCCATCCGCATTCCCGTGGACGGCAACGCGCCCTGCCCGCCCATGCAATTTCCCGGCGCGCTGGTGACGGACGCCAACGGCAAGAGCTGGTGCGAACTGCCGGTGCGGCAGGAGGTGCTGCCCAATGGCAGGAGCTACGTCACCATCGACATGGGGCCAAGCACGCTCGACTGGTACGGGCCAGTGCGGATTCCGGCGAATCACGTGTTCCTGATGGGCGACAATCGCGACAACAGCGCCGACAGCCGCGCACCGCTGGAGGAAAACGGACTGGGCGGGCCGGTGCCGTGGGAAGCCATTGGCGGGCGGGCGGAATTCATCACCTTCTCACTTGACGGCGATGCATCCTGGAACCCGCTGAGCTGGCTCCATGCCTTCCGCGGTGGCCGCGCGGGGAACAGCCTGCGCCCGGCGAGCGTTACCCCGCCGAAATAAGCATTTCACGATAGGGGCTTGGGTTGAGCGGGACGAAAATCCACATAGAGGAACCCGGCCCCAGCGAGTTGCGCAGCCCGCTGGTCCAGCATGAGATAAAGCGGGCCGGCGTGTGGTTCGCCATCGGCATCGCCATCGCCCTGCTCGTCCTGCTGGCGCAGCCCATCATGCTGATCATGGGCGCGCTGGTGCTGACGACGATGATGGACGGCGGTACGCGGCTGCTGGGCCGGGTGCTGCCCATCGGGCGCGGCTGGCGGCTGGCCATCGTGCTGATCGCCGCCCTCGCCTTCCTGGTCTATACCTTCTACCTGACCGGATCGAGCCTGGCGGCGCAAGCGCAGGCGATGCGGGTCATCGTGGAGACGCAGGTGAACCGTATCGGCCAGTGGCTCCAGCAACTGGGCGTCACCACCACGCCGGAGGATTTCAAGAGCCTGGCGCAGCAGGCGATGAGTTCGCTCGGCCGGGTGACGGCGGCGGTCGGCACCATGGTCGGCGCAATCACCAGCGGCGTGATGATGCTGGTGCTCGCCATCTTCATCGCGATCGAGCCCAAGCTCTACGAGCGCGGCGTCGCCTGGATGCTGCCGATGGACAAGCGCGGCCGCTTCTACGCCATTGCCGACAGGATGGGCTGGACCTTGCGGCGGCTGATGTTCGGCCGGCTGATCGGCATGGCGGTGGAGGGGGTGGGCACCTGGCTGCTGCTCTGGGCGGGCGGCGTGCCGATGGCGGGGCTGCTGGGCATATTGACCGGGCTGTTCGCCTTCCTGCCCAATATCGGGTCGATCATATCGGGCGTGCTGATCGTGCTGGTCGGCTTTTCCGCCGGTGTGGATGCGGGGCTCTACGCTTTCGGGGTCTATCTGGTGGTGCAGATCGTCGACGGCTACCTGATCGTGCCCATGGTGGCCAAACGCGCCACCGATCTGGCGCCCGCGCTCGTCCTTGCGGCGCAAATCCTCTTCGGCGCGCTGTTCGGGATCATGGGACTGTTCCTCGCCGACCCCATCGTCGCGATGATCAAGGTCTATCTGGAGGAGCGGTCGAAAGCGCTGGAGGCGGAGAATGACAGGAGCGCGGCGGTTCCGGTCGCAGGATAGATGGTCTCCGCACCTTACCCCTGCATTAGCGGATCATGGCACGGCCTGAACCGGGGTCCCGCCTCCGCAACAGCGGATTGCAGATGGACAAGGCAAATCCGCTACGAAAAAGGGCCAGGAAAATCCCGGCCCCTTTTTCGCTTTTCGACTGTTGCCGACTTATTGGCCCGGCACGCCCTGCGGCATTCCGCCCTGCTGCTGCATCATCTGCTGCATGCGCATGATGTCCGCCTTGGACTTGAAGTCATGCAACTGGACGTCGAACACCAGCACGGAATTGGCCGGGATCGGCCCCGCCGCCTGCTCGCCATAGCCAAGCTGCGGCGGAATCCACAGGCGATACTTGCCGCCCTTCTTCATCTTCTGCAGGCCTTCGGAGAAGCCGGGAACCACGCCGTCCACCGGCATGGCGGTCTGCGGATTCTCGTCGAACACCGTGCCGTCGAGCAGCGTGCCCTTATAGCCTACCAGCGCCACGTCGGCGGGCGTCGGGCTGGGACCGGCGCCTTCCTCCAGCACCTTGAACTGCAGGCCCGATTCGGTCGTCACCACGCCCTCTTCGCCGCCATTATGCGCCAGGAAGCTGGCGGGCGAAGGCTTCACGCCCTGCTGCCCGGCCCAGGCCAGGCCACCGGCCGCCAGCGCCACCACGGCGACACCCACCCAGAGCCGCGTCAGCGACCCCTTGGCGATAGGATGAAGGGGAACGGCCGTGGTCGACATGGCTTAAGCCTCGCAAATTGGTGCGGGTGATGTTTTCTGTCAGCAGAGGGACGGGACGATCGGTCGACCGCCCCGACAAAGGCGGTCCTTAACGGACGCCGTCGCGCTCGGCGCGCTTGCGCTCCAGCTTGCGGGCGCGGCGAACGGCGGCAGCCTTTTCGCGCGCGCGCTTTTCGGACGGCTTCTCATAGTGACGGCGCAGCTTCATCTCGCGATACACGCCCTCGCGCTGCAGCTTCTTCTTGAGCGCGCGCAGGGCCTGGTCGACATTGTTGTCGCGAACGATGATTTGCATAAGCCAGTCAAACTCCAGTCGAAAACGGACGGATCGCCAGGAAACATAACCCTTCCCGACGGGCCGCCCGAATGAAATAGCGGTGAGTCGCCGCAGGTCACCCTGCGCCGTGTGGGGCGCGCCCTACCAGCAGAGTCGCGCAAATTCAACCCAAAAGCCGTTTTTCTCGACAGGGGCGCGGGACAGGCAGATAGTCGCCCCATAAACAAGGAGGAGGATCGCCATGGCAACTGCCGCCAGGACCACGGGCCAGCGCCCCGACATGTCGGCCACGGAATGGGCCGCGCGCCAGCAACTCGCCGCCTGTTACCGCATTTTCGACCATCTCGGCTGGTCGGAGCTGATCTACAACCACATCACCCTGCGCGTGCCGGAGGAGGAGAACGCCTTCCTCATCAACCCCTTCGGCCTGCTCTATGGAGAGGTGACGGCGTCGAACCTCGTCAAGATCGACATGGACGGCCATGTGCTGGACGGCAGCCCCTATCCGGTGAACCGCGCCGGCTTCACCCAGCACAGCGTCTTCCACCGCCACCTGCCCGACGCGCATTGCATCATCCACACCCACACCACCGCCGGCATGGCCGTCAGCGCCACGCGGGAGGGGCTGACGCCGACCAATTTCTACGCCGCGGCCTTCATCGGCCGAATCGCCTATCATGACTTCGAAGGCGTCACGATCCGGGCGGAGGAAGGGGAACGGCTGATCGCCCATCTGGGCGAGCGGCGGATCATGATGCTGCGCAACCATGGCACGCTGGTCATGGCGCAATCTCTGCCGGAAGCCTTCCTGATCCAGTGGATGCTCCAGCGCGCCTGCGAAATCCAGGTCGCGACCGGCGCCGCCGGAACGCCGGTCGACATCCCGCCGGAGGTCATCGCCGTGCACCAGCGCGACCTCAGCGGCGTGCAATTGCCGCTCGGCCCGGGCGTGCCCGATTTCGAAGCGATGGTGCGCAAGATCGACCGGATCGATTCGAGCTGGCGGGACTAGAGCCAATCGACATTCAGATGATGACGAGCCGAAAATGGCGGTTTTCCGTGACCCGGAGCGCAGCCTACGCAAAGTAGGTGAGCACCGGAAGCACGGAAAAGCGTCATTTGCAGGCCGTCAGGGCTGAATGTCGATTCGCTCTAGACGGTTTCGACCACGGCTTCTTCCTTCGGGAGGGACGAGCCCGCCAAGGGTGGCCAAGCCAGGCAGGCCTGCCAGACCTCACCTGATTACAACAGCCTATCGCCGCTTGCTCCCCGCGCCATATTTTCGCATGTTCCACCCCATGCCCGCGATCCGCCCCGAACGGTCGATCTTCCTGCTGCTGTTGGCCTTGCTGATCGTCGGGCTGGCGTTCGGCAGCACCTATTGGCTCTATGCGGTGCAGCAGCGGGTCAACATCTGGGTTCAGCACACATTGCGCGTCGAGAACCAGCTTTCCGCGCTGCTGCTCCACGCGCAGGAGGCCGAAAGCGCGCAGCGCGGCTTCATGCTGACGCGCAAGGATTCCTTCCTCGGCCCCTATGAGGTCTTCCGCGGCCAGTGGCGGCAGGAACTGGCCGCCCTGCGCATGGAGGTGCGCGACAATCCCCCGCAGGCCCGATCGGTGGAGGAGCTGGAGGAGTTGCTCGACGACCGCCTGTTCCTGATGCGCACGGGCATAGAAAGGCGGCGGCGGGGCGAGGTCGTGCCGGCGGGCGACTTCGATGCGGGCATGGTGACGATGGCCCGCATCCGCGCGCTGGTCGCGACGATGCGGGCGCGGGAAGCGCAGTTGCTGAAGGGCCGGACGGCCAATGACAACCGCCTCAGCACCATGGTTTCGGCCGGGCTTGCCGTGTCCGCCGTGCTGATCACCCTGTTGGGCGCGGTGGCGCTGCGCACCGCCTATCGCCGCGTGGCCGAGGCCACCGAAAGCCAGCAGGCGCTGGCCGACATCAACCGGCGCCTGATGAGCGAGGCGCGGGACCGCGAAACGGCCGAGGGGCAATTGCGCCAGATGCAGAAAATGGAGTCGATCGGCCAACTGACCGGCGGCATCGCCCATGACTTCAACAATATGCTCGCCATCGTCATCGGCTCGCTGGACATCGTCCGGCGGCGGCTGGCGCCGGACGCCGACACCCGGGTCGTCAGGGGCATCGACAATGCCACCGAAGGGGCGCAGCGCGCCGCCCAGCTTACCGCCCGGCTGCTCGCCTTTTCCCGCCAGCAGCCGCTCGACCCGCAGCCGACCGACGTCAACAAGCTGGTCGGCGGCATGTCGGAACTGCTGCGCCGCACCATCGGGGAGAGCATCCGGGTGGAAACCGTGCTGGCGGGCGGGCTGTGGCGCGCCAGCATCGACGCCAGCCAGCTCGAATCGGCCATCATCAACCTCTGCGTCAATTCGCGCGACGCCATGCCCATGGGCGGCCGGCTGACGATCGAGACGGCCAATGCCCATCTCGACGACGCCTATGCCGCGGTCCATGGCGATGTCGCGGCCGGCCAATATGTGATGGTATCCGTCACCGACAGCGGCACCGGCATGCCGCCCGAGGTGGTGGAGCGCGCCTTCGACCCCTTCTTCACGACCAAGGGCGTGGGCAAGGGCACCGGCCTCGGCCTCAGCCAGGTTTTCGGCTTCATCAAGCAGTCGCGCGGCCATGTGAAAATCTATTCCGAACCGGGCGAAGGCACGGTCATCAAGATCTACCTGCCGCGCCATTACGGGCCCGAACCGGCCGCCGGCACCCTGATGGCGGCGCCTGCCGAACTGCCCCGCGCCCGGGGCGAAGAGATCATCCTGGTGGTGGAGGACGAGGAACGCGTCCGGCACATGTCCGTCGATTCGCTGCGTGAGCTGGGCTACACCATCGTCCAGGCCTCCGATGGCGAACAGGCGCTGGAGATGCTGACGATCCAGCCGCGCATCGACATGCTGTTCACCGACGTCGTCATGCCCGGCATCAACGGGCGCGTGCTGGCCGACCGGGCGCGGGCAAGCCACCCCGGCCTCAAGATCCTCTACACCACGGGCTACACCCGCAACGCCATCGTCCACAACGGCATGCTCGACCCCGGGGTCTCCTTCCTCGCCAAGCCCTTCACCCTCGGACAGCTGGCGGTGAAGGTCCGCCAGGTTCTGGACGCCGAGCCTGCGCAAGCCTGACTGATCGAGATTATGGACAGGGGAGATCGGAGAACATATGATGAACAGTCATGGCCACCCTCTCCGCCCGACAGAAGCTGGAAATCCTCGCCGACGCCGCCAAATATGACGCATCCTGCGCGTCGTCCGGCACGGCGAAGCGCGACAGCGCGTCGGGGCGGAAGGGCGGCATCGGCTCGACCGAGGGCATGGGCATCTGCCATGCCTATGCACCCGATGGCCGCTGCATTTCGCTGCTCAAGATCCTGCTGACCAACAGCTGCATCTTCGACTGCCATTATTGCATCAACCGCCGGTCCAGCGACGTGCGGCGCGCCCGCTTCACCGTGCGGGAAGTGGTCGACCTGACGCTCAGCTTCTACCGCCGCAACTATATTGAGGGGCTGTTCCTTTCCTCCGGCATCATCCGTTCGTCCGATTACACGATGGAACAGATGGTGGCGGTGGCCCGGAGCCTGCGGGAAGAGCATGATTTCCGCGGCTATATCCACCTCAAGACCATTCCCGACGCCGATCCGGAACTGGCGCATCAGGCGGGCCTTTATGCCGACCGGCTGTCGATCAACGTCGAACTGCCCACCGAGCAGGGCCTGCGCAGTCTGGCGCCGGAGAAGGACAAGGACCGGATCGAAAGCGCCATGGCGGGGATGCGCGACGCCATGGAGGACGGGTCGGACGCCAGCCGCCGCTACACCCATGCGCCACGCTTCGCCCCGGCCGGCCAGTCCACCCAGATGATCGTCGGCGCGGACCAGGCGGACGACCGCGCCATCATCCGGCGCGCGAGTTCGCTCTACAGCCGGCACAGGCTGCGCCGCGTCTATTACAGCGCCTTCTCGCCCATCCCCTCGCCCAGCAGCGTGCTGCCCTTGAAGCGTCCGCCGCTGATGCGCGAGCATCGGCTCTACCAATCCGACTGGATGATGCGCTTCTACGGCTATTCGGCGCAGGAACTGGAAAGCGCCACCGATCCCGTCACCGGCTGCCTGCCGCTCGACATCGATCCCAAGCTCGCCTGGGCGCTGCGGCATCGGGATTCCTTTCCGGTCGACGTCAACCGCGCCCCGCGCGAAGCATTGCTGCGGGTGCCGGGGCTGGGCGTGAAGGCCGTGGACCGGATCGTCGCCAGCCGCCGCCACCGGCGGCTGCGGCTGGACGATGTCGCGCGGCTGACGCAGAGCATCGCCAAGCTGCGCCCCTTCCTGGTCGCGGCCGACTGGCGGCCGGTGCATCTGGCCGACCGGCTGACCCTGCCCATGGCGCCGTCGCCCGCGTCGCAATATGAGCTTTTTCCGTGAGTCGCGCGCATTTTGCCGTTGATCGGACGGGCGGTTCATGTTTTCCTTGTCCGACGCAAGGAAAGGGCCCGATTTTTGGCGACGAAGTGGAACGATGGCGCAACCCGCCGCACGGGCCATGCCCAGCGGATGAGCACCCATCTGGCCGCCGCTCTCGTCATCTTCTGCCTGCTTCAGATATTCATCGTCGCCAGGATGGGCGGATCGCTGCTGCTGCATCTCGGCATCATCGTGGCGATCGGCGGCTTTGCCGTCGCGGCGCGGGGACTGGAACGCCGCTGGGAGTTGCTCGACCGCAGCGGCCTGCCCGCGCACAGCCTCGATCTTCGCTTCCGCCGCGATCTGGTGCAGCTCTGGTCCGCCAGCATCGTCGGCGGACTGCTCTGGATTCCCGTCGCGATCATCTTTCGCGCACTGTTCGGCTGAACCCAAAGCCGCGGTCCATCGTTGTTCCTTCTGCAAGAGAAGGAGCATGCCCCATGGCCGACAGCAGCATTTTCGACCGGTTGAAGCAGGACCATGACGCCCATCGGCAGCTATTCGACAAGATGGCCGATGCGAAGGACGAGCCGGATCGGCTGGAAAAGCTGTTCGAACAGTTCCGGGTGGAGGTGACCGCCCATGCCGCGGCGGAGGAGGAAACGCTCTACGCCACCATGCTGGCGCGGCCCGACCTGCGCGAGGATGCCCAGCACAGCGTGTCGGAGCATAAGGAGATCGACGATTATCTGGAGGAACTGGAAGACCTCCCCTTCAACGGCGATGAATGGAACCGCGTCTTCGCCCAGCTCAAGAAGCGCTACCTCCACCATATCGACGAGGAAGAGGAGGAGATGTTCCCCGACGCGGCGAAGGAACTGACCGCGGAGGAGGAGCAGAAGCTGGCGGCGCTGTTCGCCCGGCGCAAGCCAGCCGAACTGCAACGCGCCGAAGCGGAGACGAATGACTGAAGGCGCTCCTTCCCTGTTCCCGCGAAGCCGGGAACCCGGCCCAGACACTGGCCCGGCGCGCCACGCTCAGGGCAGCCATGCCGAACCATGTATCGCGCAAGGCTGAACGGCCCGGATGATTTCGACGGCTGGCGCGACGCGGCCCGCGCCTTGACGCTGGCGGGCATCGCGCCCGCCGACATCGTCTGGCAGGACGGCGAGGGCGCTGGCGACCTCTTCGCCGCCGACGAACCGCTTCCGGTCGCAAGCGGAGCCGCCTTCTCCGTCCCGCGCGCCTTTGTCGAGCTGGCGGAAACGGCGATCCTGCACCGCGATCCGGAACGTTTCGCCCTGCTCTACGCCTTGCTCGCCCGGTTGCGCGACCGCCCCGCCAGCCTGGAAGATCGCGCCGATCCACTGGTCCGGCGCGTGGAATCGCTGGCCAAGGCCGTGCGGCGCGACATGCACAAGATGCGCGCCTTCGTCCGCTTCCGCGAACTGGCCGACGCGCAGGGGCCGCGCTTCGTCGCCTGGTTCGAACCGGACCATCATATCGTCCGCGCCAATGCCGGATTCTTCGTGCGGCGCTTCGCCTCGATGCGCTGGTCGATCCTGACGCCCGAACTCAGCATCCATTGGGACGGCGAGGCGTTGACCGAGGGACCGGGCGCCACGGGCAGGGATGCGCCGGGCGACGATCCCGTCGAGGACATCTGGAAGGGCTATTATGCGGCGATCTTCAATCCGGCGCGGCTCAAGGTCGGCGCGATGCTGTCCGAAATGCCCCGGAAATATTGGCGCAACCTGCCAGAGGCCGCGCTCATTCCCGAACTGGTGGCGGGCGCCCAGACAAGGGAGGCGGCCATGATCGCGACCCCACCCAAACCCGCCGCCCGGCACGGGAACGCCGCCACGGCCTGGAGCGCGCTGCGCGAGGAGGCGATGGGCTGCATCCGCTGCCCGCTCTACCGCGACACGACGCAGACGGTGTTCGGGGAGGGGCCGGTCGATGCGCCGCTGATGTTCATCGGGGAACAGCCGGGCGATCAGGAGGATCTGGCCGGGCGCCCCTTCGTCGGGCCGGCCGGGCAATTGTTCGACCGCGCGCTGGAAGAGGCCGGGATCGACCGCCGGCGCGCCTACATCACCAACGCCGTCAAGCATTTCAAGCATGAGCGGCGGGGCAAGCGGCGCATACACCAGACGCCGGAAACGCCGGAAATCCAGGCCTGCCGCTGGTGGCTGACGCAGGAGCTGGAGCTGGTCCGCCCCCGGATCATCGTCGCGCTGGGCGCCACGGCGGGGCGCGCGCTGCTGGGGAAGGCGGTGACGATCAGCCGACTCCGTGGCGCGCCACTGGCGCTGGAGGGCGGCGCGCAGGGCTGGATCACGGTGCATCCCAGCTATTTGCTGCGGGTGCCCGAAGAGACGCGCAAAGCCGAAGAGAGAAAGCGCTTCGTAGAAGAGTTGCGGGAGATTGGAGAACGGGTGAAGGCGCTGGTCTAGAGCACCGTGCGCAAAAGTGGGAACCGGTCTTGCGCGGACCCATTATGTTCCTGCGAAGGCAGGAACAGGATGATGCAAGACGTTAGAGCAAGCCCAGCTTCGACAACTCCCCCAGCAACCGCGTCGGCATGGCGTCCAGATCGTTCGCCTCGCCCTCGCCCAGATCGGGCGGCGCGTCCTTGCCTTCCAGATAGCGCCAGCCCTGATGCGCCCGCTTGGGCAATGCGCGCACCGGGATCAGCCGGGGCTCCAGCCTGATCCAGTAACGGCCCTGCCCGGTCTCCTGAAAGCCCAGCAGAGGACTGCGCCCGACAAGCTGATGCCCATGAATCCAGAAGAGCGAACCGCCCGTCAGTTCATCGACCCGCTTGGGCAGATAGCGCGTCGTCAGCCGCGCCTCCTCCGCATGGCTTTCCAGCCAGGCGCGCAGCGTCGCGGGACTTTCGCTCCGAAAGGCGATCTTGGTCAGGTGAAGCGGCATGGCACGAAGATGGGCGCTGGCTGGCCGATTACAAACCCCAGACCGTGGCAAGGCCAAGGAAGGAGAAGAAACCCATCACATCGGTCATCGTCGTCACGAACACCGCCGATGAAACGGCCGGGTCGATATTCATCCGGTCGAGCGTCACCGGCACCAATATGCCGGCCAGCCCGGCGACCAGATTGTTGATCAGCATGGCGAGCGCGATGACGATCCCCAGATCGTGATTGCCGTAGATGAAGCCCACCGCGACGCCGATCAATATGCCGAGCGCGGTGCCATTGGCGCTGGCGATGCGGAATTCGCGCACGATCTGCCGGATGGTGTTGGAACTGGTGAGCTGGTTGGTGGCGAGCGCGCGCACGGCGACCGCCATGGTCTGCGTCCCCGCATTGCCGCCCATGCCCGACACGATCGGCATCAGCACGGCGAGCACCACATATTTGGAGATGGTCGACTGGAACAGCCCGACCACCGACGCCGCCAGGATCGCCGTGCCCAGATTGACCACCAGCCATTGCAGGCGCGTGCGCACGGTTTCCAGGATCGGCTGGTTGATGTCGCCCTCGCCCGCGCCCGACAGGCGGAGTATGTCCTCGCCCGCCTCCTCGGAGATGATGTGGACGATGTCGTCGACCGTGATCATGCCGACCAGCCGGCCGCTGCCGTCCACCACCGCGGCGGAGATCAGCGCATATTTCTGGAAGCGCAGCGCGACCTCCTCCTGGTCCATGTCGACCGGGATCAGGGTCTGTTCGCGCTTCATCAGGTCCGCCATGGCGACGCTGCGCGGGCAGGTCAGCACCCAGCTCAATTGGCAGGTGCCGATCGGCTTGTGCGCTTCGTCCACGACGAAGATTTCCCAGAAATCGGTCGTCAGGTCGCGATTGTCGCGCAGATAGTCGATCACCTGCCCGACCGTCATATGCTCCGGCACCGCGACCAGGTCGCGCTGCATCAGGCGGCCGGCGGACTCCTCGGGATAGGAAAGCGCGCTTTCGATGGCGGCGCGGTCCTCCGGCTCCATCGCGTCGAGGACGGCCTGCTGGTCGGCCTCCTCCATATCCTCGATGATGGCGACGGCGTCGTCGGTGTCGAGTTCGGCGGCGAACTCCGCCACCTGTTCGGGCAGCAGCGCGTCCAGCAGGTCGTCGCGCACATAGTCGTTGAGTTCGGACAGAACCTCCGCGCCGACCAGGTCGCCCAGCGCGGCCGCCACCTCCCCGCGCCGTTCGGACGGGGTGAGTTCCAGAAGGTCGGCAATGTCGGCCGGGTGCAGCGGCGACACCAGTTCGCGCGCCCGTTCCCTGTCATCCGCCTCCACCGCATCCAGAACGGCGTCGACGAATTCGCCCTTCAGCCGGTCATCCTCATCATGGCGGGATTCGACCTGCTCGGCGGCAACATCCTCAAATTCGTCCGGCCGGGGTTCGGCCGTATCGGCTCGCTCGCTCATCGCGTCCCCTACTGTCCGGTTCCTGTAACATTTCGCTGCTTTTGCCCATGCCCGTCACAATTGCAATGGCTTCCATCCCCGTCTTAACGCTCTATATGGTCCATCTCCCCAATTTTCCCCGAAGAGAGGATTTTTCATGGCCGACGACACCCTGACCCTCACCCTCGACAGCGGCGGCGACGTCGTCATCAAGCTGCGTCCTGACCTCGCCCCCGGCCATGTGGAGCGCATCACGCAGCTCGCCCGGGACGGCTTCTACGACGGCGTGGTCTTCCACCGCGTCATCCCCGGCTTCATGGCGCAGGGCGGCGATCCGACCGGCACCGGCATGGGCGGGTCGAAGCTGCCCGACCTCAAGGCCGAATTCAGCCGCGAACCGCATGTCCGGGGCGTCTGCTCCATGGCCCGCGCGATGAACCCGAACAGCGCCAACAGCCAGTTCTTCATCTGCTTCGACGACGCCACCTTCCTCGACGGCCAGTACACCGTCTGGGGCGAAGTCACTTCCGGCATGGAGCATGTCGACGCCCTGCCCAAGGGCGAGCCGCCCAAGACCCCCGGCAAGATCCTGAAGGCGACTATTTCCTGATCGGATTGTCCGTGGCGGAGATGGCGTTGCCCGCCGTCTCCGTCGCTTCGCCGGCAGGCGGTTCATAGGGGCCGATGCTCTCTATATGCCAGCGGCGGTCCGCCTCGCTGGAGCCGGGCACGTCATTGGCCCGCCGCAGCGTCACCTGCCGCAGCCGATACCAGGGCTTGCCGTTGGCGGCCAGACGGCCATAGACCTGCACCGGCACCGTCACGAACAGCGATCCCGCCGCCCCCTCGATCGCGCCGGGCGCGCCCACCTGGGCATGGATTTCGCTGAACCCGCGGAAACGGGCGGCGAAGCGCGCATCGTCTTCCGCCCCCATGGCGCTGTTGTCGTTCCACAGGTCCTGCGCGTCATTATAGCGCTTTTCCTCCAGCAGGCCGTAATAGCCCTGCACCACCTGGGCGGCGCCCTGCGCGCCCTTGGGATCGATGGAGTCTTCCTCCACCACCGGCCGCGGGTCGACCGGCAGGCCGCCGGGCATGCCCGGCGCGGGAGGATTCAGCGGCTCCAGAACCGCCTGCGCCTCCGCCCGGACATTATTTTCGACCTGCGCCGCATTGGCGCCATTGGCCAGATTGTCGATCGCGCTCTCCTCCCGGCCATCGCAGGCCGCGAGCAGGAGCAGGGCGATAACCGCGCCGGACCCAGGCCGCATCAGTCGCGCCGACCCCGCCAGCCCTCACGGCCGGAGCGGCCGCCGCCACCGGAATGCGCGCCGCCGTCGGACCGCGTGCGCGGCGTCCCCCAATTGCGTTCGGTCCGTGGCGTCGTCATATCCCCTTGTCCCCTTCCTGGCCCGGGCGCCTGCGCGCCCGCAGCGGGATTGCCCTGTCGGGCGTTCCGCCCATTTCCATTCCACCGCCCATTTCCATTCCACCGCCCATTTCCATTCCACCCATTGCCATCGCCGCCGGAACGCTCCCGCCAGCCCTGACGCGGTGCGCCATTGTTCCAGTTGCCGCGCCGGCCGTCATCGCGGCGGGCCTCCCGGCGTCCTTCCCAATAGCGGCGCTGGCCGTCGTTCCAACGCTGGCGATGGCCGCTGCGGTTGTACACATAATAGCCGCTGCCCGGATAGTAATAGCCGTCATACCAGCCGCCATAATAGCCCGGGCGATAATAGCCCGGACCCCAATAGTCATCATAATAGCCGCCGCCATAATAGCCGCTGCCCACGCTCACGCCGCCATAATAGCCATCGTCATAAGCACAGCCGCCCAGGGCCAGCGCACCGGCAAGGCCGATCGCCGCGAGGAACCTCCGTCCGGTCCAGGCCATTGCCTTTCTCCTTCATCCTGCATCCATGCCATGCATAACGCCGGCTGCTTGAATTGGTTGTGAATGGCCGGGATCGAAGAGAGGATCGGGCCGGCGGCGGGAAAGCGTGCGGCGGCCCCCGCCGTCACCCCGCCTCTCCCACCCGATACCAGGCGGCGACGCGGTCCAGCGCCAGCGTCAGCACCAGCTTGCCCGCCCGGGTCGGCCAGCCCAGCGCCTTTTCCGCCGCGCTCAACCCCTCGCCCGCGCAGACCACCCGCCACAGCACATCGGCCAAGCCCGGCCCCGCGGCGCGGATCGCGCCGTCGAACCGCTCCCGCGCGGACAGTTGCGCCAGGCCCGGCTCCGCTCCCGCCGCGCCGCCAGCCCGCTGCCGCCCCGGCGCCGCATCCCAGCGCATCGTGATCCGCGGGCCCAGACCCGCCTTCTCCCAATCGGCGCGCAGCCTGTCGCCGGCAAGATAATGCCGCTCGCTCAGATGCCCCCGCGCATGCAGCCAGGCGAGGGGCGATTCGTGCAGGTTGACCGCGACCTTCTGCGCCCGGCCGAAGGGGTCCTCTATGATCTGTTCGACATATTGCGTGGCCATGGCGCTTCTCCTTGCAGCAATCCGATGCAGGGGGACTTGCCATGCCGGCCTGTTTGTAGGAAAGCGTTAAAACCAAATAGGTGAAACAGGACAAGATATGATCACCCGCATCCGGGAGGTACGCAAGGCCAAGGGGCTCACATTGGAACAGGTCGGCGCCTTATGCGTCCCGCCCACCACCGCCCAGACCATCGGCCGCCTTGAAACGGGCACCCGAACCGTATCGGTCAACTGGCTGAACCGCATCGCAAAGGCATTGGGTGTCGCCTCTTCCGAACTGGTCGCGCTGCCGGGCCAGAACGTCGTCCCCGTGGCCGCCCTGCTGGGGCCGGAGGGCGCCCGCGCCCCCACCCGCCCGCTCTCGCTCGCCCCGCCAGCCCCTGCGGACGCGATGGTGGGGGTGCAGGTATCGGGCAGCATCGGCGATTACCGCAGCGGTGACGAGATATGGTGCCGCCGCATCATGCCGGAGGAGTTTTCCAGCGTGCTCAACCGCGACCTGCTCTTGCCGCGCCACGCCGGGCGCTTCCTGTTCGGGCGGCTGATCGGGCGCGAGGACGACCGGCTGCACATCCTCCCCCTGGGCAGCGGCACGCGCCAGCAGGTGATAAGTGACCCACCCTGGGGCGCCGTGGCGGTCCAACTGGTCAGACGGCTGTAGACAAAGGCGCTTTCATCCTTAACCCTGTCCTGACCATGTCTGCCGGAAAGAGACCCGCCCCAGCATTGTCCCGTCGGACGGCATCGCCGGACGCCCGGGGCAATGCGGGAACAAGAGATAGTTGGATGCGATGACGCTGAACGTCCTGATGCTCTCGACCCTGTTCCCGGACATGAGCCGCCCCAATTTCGGCGTCTTCGTGGAACGGCAGGCGCGCGAGCTGGCCAGCCGGGACGGCGTCAGGGTCACGGTGGTCGCGCCGCTCGGCATTCCGCCCTGGCCGCTGTCGAGCGCCGGGCGCTACGCCGCCCTGCGCGCCCTGCCCGCCAAGGAACGGTGGAAGGACCTGACCGTCCACCGCCCGGTCTTCCCCATCATTCCCAAATTCGGCGGCCGCTTCAACGTCCACAGCATGACCCGCGCCATCCTGCCGCTGGTCAGGCGCCTCCATGCGCAGCAGCCCTTCGATGTCATCGACGCCAGCTTCTTCTTCCCCGACGGCCCGGTGGCGCAGCGCCTTTCCCGCGCGCTCGGCATTCCCTATTCGGTGAAGGCGCGCGGCGCCGACATCCATTATTGGGGCACGCGCAAGGGCACGCGGAAGATGGTGAAGCGCGCCGCCGACGATGCCGCCGGCCTGCTTGCCGTGTCGGACGCGATGCGCCGGTCGATGGCGCGCATGGGCATCGACGGGGACAAGATCCGCGTCCATTATACCGGCGTCGACCTCGACCGTTTCGAAATAAGCGACCGCGCCGCCGCGAAGGAAAGCCTGGGTTTCGAAGGCCCGGTGGTGCTGTGCGTCGGCGCGCTCATCCCGCGCAAGGGGCAGGAACTGCTGGTCCAGGCGCTGCCGCAACTGCCCGGCGTCACGCTGCTGTTCGCCGGACAGGGGCAATATCGCCGCGCCCTGGAAAAACAGGCCGAGGAACTGGGCGTCGACCGGCGCATCGGCTTCCTGGGCTCGGTGCCGCACGATCGCCTGCCGCGCATCTATGCCGCCGCCGACGTCATGGCGCTCCCCTCCTCGTCCGAGGGTCTGGCCAATGCCTGGGTGGAGGCGCTGGCCTGCGGCACGCCGGTCGTGATCAGCGATGTCGGCGGAGCACGCGAACTGCTCGACCGGCCGGAGGCGGGCCGGATCGTCGCCCGCGAACCCGAAGCGCTGGCCGCCGCCATCAGCGATATATTGGTGAACCCGCCCGAACGGGAAGCCGTCCGCGAAGCGGCGCTACGCTTCACTTGGGCCGCCAATGGCGACGCGCTGCTGGAGCATCTCCGCGCCATCGCGGCTCAGCCGGCCTAAAGCGCTTTCCAGGCAGATGGAATCATCCACCGACCCGGAAAACGCAGTAAAAGGCCTGGGACAGATTCCGGGATCGCCGGACCGATTGATCCGGATGGCTCGAACTGGCCAATCCTGCCGCTCCGGACGCACCCACACCCCGAAGCCGAAGTCCGCCACCTTGCCGGTCAACGGGCCCGAAAGGCGGCCTGATCCCAAAAGGCGATCAACCGCGCCTTGCCATCCGCCGTCGGGAAAAGCCCCTCGTCGAACGGCACCTCCCCCCAGCGCCACGGCGTCAGCTCATCATAAGCCGGGTTGGAAATCGGCGCATGCCGCTTGAGATTGAGCAACGGCCTGCCCTCGTTGCGATAGGCGGTCAGCCGCACATGCTCGCGATAGATTTCCGCGGGGCGCTCATAATGGAAGGCGTCGCGCCAACCCATGGCCTGCGCGATCCGGGTGAGTATCCACCAGTCGGGCTTGGTCTCTCCGGGCAGCGGGAACAACCAGCGCTGGCGGCTGATCAGCCGGTCGGCGCCGGTCAGCGTCCCATCCTTCTCGATCCATAGCGGGGACGGCAAGGCGACCATGCGCAGCGCGTCCATTTCCGGCTCGCTCCACGGCGTCATCAACAGGACCAGCGGCACCTGCTCCAGCAAGCCCCGGATCGGATGGGACGCCGAAGGCAGGCCGCCGGGCATCAGCAGCGCCTTGATGCGCCCCGCCTCTATCGCCCCGGCCAGCGCCTCGCCGGCCAGCCCCGGCCTGTCAGCCAGCCTCGTCGCGCCCCAGAAACGGCCGACCTGCGCCAGGGCATCCTCCGAAAAACCCCGGTGCGCGGCCAGTTCCCCGGCCCGGCAGCCGACTTCCCGCACGCCCATGCCGTTGGCGGCGTCCGTGACGGCGAAGGGCGCGGCGCCCGCCTTGCCGATGCGTCCGGTCGCCAGATGGAAATTGAGGATGGCGGCCGACAGGCGATGCGCTTCCTCGCCCTGCCCATGCGGGCTGAACAGCGTCACCAGCCGGGGCGCCGCCGCGACCTGCTCGTAGAAGGCACGCACCTCGCCCGGCGCCAGGCCGCAGGCGCGCGCCACCGACCAAAGGTCATGCCCCCGGCTCAATCCCGCCCAGAAACCGGCCGGCACCGACAGCCTCCGTTCCAGAAATTCCCGGTCCAGCAAGCCATTGTCATGGCAATGCAGCAGCAGGCCGCTCAACAGCGCCGCCTCGCTGCCCGGCGCGACGGTCAGGCGCTCATCCGCCTCGACCTCCGGCCCGTCGCCCGCATGCGCGATCAGGATCAGGCGCGCGCCCTGCTCCGCCCGCGCCTCGGCCATCCTCTCGTGCAGCACCGGATGGCGGCGGGCCGTCGGCATGCCCACCAGCAACAGCATGTCCGCCTGCGCCAGATCCTCATAGGCGGCGGGCATCACATCCTCGCCAAAGGCCGCGCGCTGCGCCGCCGCCATGCCGCCCGCCTCGCTGCAAGGCGCCTCGACATGCGCGGAGCCGATGAACCCCTTCATCAGCTTGTTGGCGACATAATAGTCTTCGGTCAGCAGGCCACCCGGCACATGCATCGCCACGCTGCCCCGACCATGACGGGCGATGACGGCGGACAGGCGGCGCGCAGCCTGGTCGATGGCGCGGTCCCAGCCGACGGCGCGGCCATCCACCACCGGCCGCAACAGCCGCCCCTCCAGCGCGAACATGTCCTTCAGCGCTTCGCTGCGGGTGCAGAGCAGGCCGCCATTGGCAGGATGCACGGGATCGCCCTCGATCGACGCCTCGCGCCCCTCGCCGGTGACGGCGCGGATGCCGCATCCCACGCCGCATTGACCGCAAAGCGAACGAACGACCGCCACGGTGCGATCAGGCCGGGACCGGCGGGGTCGGAAACATGGTCATACGCTCCCGCTTAACCGATGCAGGACGAAGACAAAAGGGTGCGCAACTGGCAGGAGAAGGGTCATGCCGAAACCGATTCTCCCCGCGCTCGCGTCCATCGCCCTGTTCCTCCATATGGTGCCGGTTCCGGCCATGGCGCAGCAGCGCGGCCCGCTGGTGCTCGCCGCCGCCAGCATGCAGGAGGCGATGGGCGCCGCTGCCGATGCCTGGGCGGCGCAGCGCCATGCGCGGCCGGTCCTGTCCTTCGCCGCCTCCTCCGCGCTCGCCCGGCAGATCAGGGGCGGCGCCCCGGCAGACCTGTTCGTGTCGGCCGACGAAGACTGGATGGACGATGTCGAAAGGGCGGGCTTCGTGCAGCGCGGCAGCAGGGCCGACATGGCGGGCAACCGGCTGGTGCTGATCGCCCCGGCGCGCGCGCCGCTGAAGCTCCGCATCGCACGCGGCATGCCGATCGCCCGGGCGCTGGGCGACTCCCGGCTGGCCATGGCCAATCCGGACAGCGTGCCCGCGGGCAAATATGGCAAGGCGGCGCTGGGCGCGCTGGGCGTCTGGCCCGGCGTCGCCAACCGGCTGGCGCTGGGCGACAATGTACGGTCCGCCCTGACCCTGGTGGAACGGGGCGAGGCGCGGCTGGGCATCGTCTATGCGACCGACGCCCGCGCATCGAAGGCTGTCCTGGTGGTCGGCACCTTCCCGGCGGGAAGCCATGCGCCGATCCGCTATCCCCTCGCCCGCCTGCGCGCGAGCCGGAACCCGGACGCGGAAGGCTTTCGTCGTTTCCTGCTGTCGCGGGCCGGCCAGAACATCCTCGCCCGCTACGGCTTCAGCCGCCCGTGACCCTGTTCCTCCCCTCCCGCAGGAAGGGGAAAGTCACCTCTGACAGGCCACGATCGCGTCGATCACCGCCAGCGTCTCCTGCGGATCGCGCACCCGCACCGTGTCCAAGCCCAGTTGCTTGGCCGGATAGTCGTTGCCGCCGGGGAAGATCGCATCGCCAATGAACATCATCGCCTCCAGCGCGATCCCGCTCGCGTCGCGCAGCTTCTTCAGGCCATAGGCCTTGTCCACCCCCTCCCGCGTGATGTCGATGGAGGTCGCCCCGCCCATGTTGATCGACAGTCCCGGCAGGCGCTGGCGCAGGTCCGCCTGGATCACCTTGCGCTTGGCGAAGTCGGGGTCCCACACATCCTTGGCATGGATCGGCGCCTGCTGGCCCAGCGCGGAAAAGGTGATCTGGCTGCCGCGATCCTCGATCCGCTCGCCCCACACCTCTTCCGGCACGAAGCCCGTCGCCTCCAGCGAAGCGTCGAACGCCGCCAGGATCGCCTGCTTCTGCGCCTCCTCGAACAGTTCGGCATAGACCGGCGTCCACTGCCCGTCGCGATGGGTGTAGAGCTTGGTCCCCGTCGTCGGCATCAGCCACAGGCGCGAACGGTCGGCCCGTTCCGGCAGGCGGCTCGCCACCTGCTTGTCGAATTGCGGCCAGTCCCCGCCGGAGATCACCGCGACATGCGCCACCTGCAACAGCCGGGCCAGGGCGTCGCCCATCGCCTCGCCCAGCGGCTGCTTGCTCTCCGCCAGCGTTCCGTCGAGGTCGAAGGCAATCAGGTCTTTCATGCACATGCTCCAGTCTGAAGGGCTGTCCGGCTTTGCCCTCTGGCCTCGACCGATGCAATGCCGATAAGCGGGACATGACGGGGGGCTGGTGTTTTCCCCTATCCTGACCGAAAGAGGGCGGCATGATCCTCTCTGCCGATGAATGGGGCATCGTTGCGCTGTCGCTCCGGGTCAGTCTGGTGGCGGTCGGGCTGATGCTGCCGGTCGCCTTCACCTTCGCCTGGCTGCTCGCCCGCTCGCGCTTCCCCGGCAAGCTGCTCGTGGATGCGCTGATCCATCTGCCGCTGGTGGTGCCGCCGGTCGTCACCGGATGGCTGCTTCTGCTCCTCTTCGGCGCGAACGGCCCGCTCGGCAGGCTGTTCGAACAGATGCTGGGCGTCAGCTTCATGTTCCGCTGGACCGGCGCGGCGCTTGCCTCCGCGATCATGGCGATGCCCCTGATGGTGCGCGCGATGCGGCTGTCGATCGAGGGCATCGACCACCGGCTGGAACAGGCCGCGCAGACGCTGGGCGCGGGCCGGTGGCGCGTCTTCCTCACCATTTCGCTGCCGCTGTCGCTGCCGGGCATAGTGGCGGGACTGGTGCTCGGCTTCGCCCGCTCCATCGGGGAGTTCGGCGCGACCATCACCTTCGTTTCCGACGTTCCGGGCGAAACCCGCACCCTGCCCATCGCCATCTATTCCGCGCTCCAGATGCCGGGCGCCGAATCGGCGGTCACCCGGCTCGCCATCATCTCGATCCTGCTGTCGCTGGCCGCGCTGGTCGCATCGGAGGCATTGGCCCGCCGGGCGAGCGGCGGAAGGACCAACCATGTCCTTTGACATCGCCGTCGACCATCGCATCGGCGATCGCCTCATCCACCTGCGGGCGCAGGCAGGCGCCGGCCTCGTCGCCCTTTTCGGCCCCTCCGGCGCGGGCAAGACCAGCATCCTCAACATGGTCGCCGGCATATTGACGCCCGACAGCGGCCGGATCGCCGTGGCCGGCGAGACGCTGTTCGACAGCGGCGCGGGCATCGACATTCCCGCCGCCCGGCGGCGCGCCGGCTATGTCTTCCAGGACGGGCGCCTGTTCCCGCAGATGCGCGTGCGCGCCAATCTGCTCTACGGCCGCCATGGCGACGCGCCGCTGCCGTTCGACGCGGTCATGGACTTTCTGGGCATCGGCCATCTGCTCGACCGCTGGCCCGCCACCCTGTCCGGCGGCGAAGCGCAGCGCGTCGCGATCGGACGGGCGCTGCTGTCCGGCCCTCGATTCCTGCTGCTGGACGAGCCGCTGTCCTCGCTCGACCCCGCCCGGCGCGAGGAAATCCTGACCGTGATAGAACGGATGAAGCGCGATCTCGCCATGCCGATGCTCTATGTCAGCCACGACCGGGCGGAGGTCGAACGGCTGGCCGATCAGGTCATCGCGCTGTAGGGGGGCAGGCCCGCCTCCGCCAGGGCCCGGTTCAAATAGGCCAGGAAGGCCGCCTGCCTGACCGGCGGCCGCGCCCGCAACCAGGCCAGCGCAACGACGGCCCGCCATTCCGCGCCATGCTCCAGCGCCGGGGCGAGCCGCCTGTAGCTGGCGACATAATGGCGCGCCGCCCAGTCCCGCGCCATGTTGGTCAACCGATCCTGCGGCCCCTCGCCGAAGCGCAGCAGCATCTCCGTCCGCAACAGGTCGGGCACGAAGTCGCCACGCGCCGCCTTCGACCAGTCGATCGCCACCATGCCCGAAGGCGACAGCAGGATATTGCCGATGTGGAAATCGCCGTGCAGCAGCCGGTCGCCGTCCGGCAGTCCGTCCAGCAGCGCCACCGCCCCCTCCTGCAAGCCGCGATCCGCCGGGCCGTAAAGGATGTCCGTGCGCAACACCTGCCGCAGGGAGCGCAGGCCCGGTGCCGCCTCCCCGTGAATCCGCCGATGCAGCGCCGCCATGTCGCGCAGGCACGACCCCGATTGCAAAGGCCGCAGCCGCATGCGCCGCATCAGCGTCGGCCCGGTCACTTCGGGATAGAGGATCGCCCGCCCCTCCGCCATGTCCAGCCGTCGCAGGGGCCGGGCGACCGGCAGGCCCGCCTCCGCCGCCAGCGTCGCCGCATCAACCTCGCGGGCGATCATCTCCTCCGACACGGCGGCGTGGAATATCTTGGCCACGCGCCCCTCGCCCACGCGGCAGACGCGCGAACTCGCGCCAGCGGCCAACGGCACCAACGGGCCGGGCGGATCGTCCTGCTGCGGCACGCGCCCCTATCGCAAGGCCGCCCGGGCAGGCTGGCGGTCATGCACCAGCCGCGGCTCGGCCCGCGAAGGGGCGGGACGGGTCAGCCGCTCCACGGCATTGTCCACCAGCATCCGCAGCCCTTCCTCGCTCAGCAGGCCGCCTCTGATCAGGCAACGGTCGATCAGCACCCGGCGGAAGGCAGAATAGAGCGCCATGTCGGGCGCCCCCGGCGCGGACCAGAATTCGTCGAGCGAACGCCTGTGCACCACGCCCGGCACCTTGTAGACCGCATGGCCCAGCACGACCACCGGCTTGCCGGCGTTAAGCGCCAGCGTGCCCACCGTGCTGTTGACCGTCACCACGCCCAGCGACCTGTCGACCACTTCGGCAATGTCCCAGTCCGCCAGGTAGAAGACCCTGTCCCCGACGCCATATTGCGCCGCCAGCCGCCGCGTCAGCCGTCCCCAGGCGACCAGTCCCGGATCGAGCGGATGGCGCTTCACCACCAGGGCGGTGTTGGCGGGCGCATGGGCGGCGAAGCTCTTGATGACGAAGCGCAAGGCCGCGCGCATCGTGCCGAAGGGCGAATGGACGCGGATCTGATAGTCGGAATCGAGCTGGAGCGGCAAAGTGAAATAGGGCCGGTCGCACACCGCCCCCCATTGCTCGCGCGACCTGCGGCGCTCCGCCTTGCGCAGGTTCAGCTTCTTGAACCAGCCCGCCGTCTCCCACAGGAAGCTGTTGGGCCGGTGCGTGCGATAGAAGGGAAAGGCGGGCCGCATCAGCGCCGACGCCATGCCGTTGCGCCCGGTGTTGAAGGCGCGCTGCCGGAAGGTGGAGGGGATTTGCGGCTGCCGCCCATTCTCCTCGGGCGGCAGCGCCCTCGCCTGCTCCAGATACCATTCGGGGTCGAGCGGCAGGGTCGAATTGCCGTTCACGCCATCTTCCTGAAGCGTCAGGAAATCGGGGCGGATATACCCCTCCTCCACCACATGGACGCGCAGGTTGCGCAGCCGCGCCATCTTGTGGGCGGAGGCATGATAGGGGCGGCAATCACCATAGAGGATCAGGTCCGTCACGCCATGATGGACGATATGGTCGTCGAAGAAGATCGGCCAGTTGCGGAACGTCCCGCGATAATCGGTCGCCCCCTCCCCCGGCCAGTCGACCTTGTCGCCGCCATTGATGTTGATGCGCAGCGCCCGGTGCCCCCGAGCCCTCAGCGCCTCCGCCAGCATGGCGAAAAAGGGCCCATGCGGCCCCTGGAGGAACAGGAAGGTTCTGGCCTTGGCATCAACCATGGAAATACTCGGCGGACAAAGTCATAAATCTCTGCAACTTCCCCTGTAAAGTCCGCAGCCGGATCAACCATGACACCGGGGCCGGCGCCCCGCTTGCCAAACGCTCGACCATGATTTCAGGTCCGCATGGCAAGCGCGTCACCGGGTCCAGATAGCGTGGATAGAGAATCAAGGCCCCGGCCACAAGCTGGTCCAGGGTGAGTTGACGCCCGCGCCGTCCGTTGGGCGCCGCCAGATCGCGGGTCAGCCCCCAGCCGGCATAGAAGGGCATGCCATGGACCGTCACCGGCCGCCCGCGCATCAGCGCCTCGAACCCGGTGAGGGAGGAGAGGACATGAACCTCGTCCACCGCCTGCACCAGCTCCATCAGCGGCGACCCGGTATCGATGGCGTCGGCCTGCTCCAGCACCGCCGCATCGCTCAGATGCCCCTTACGCAGACCCGCCTGCACATCGGGATGCGGGCGATAGACGATATGGGCGTCGGGCTCGGCCGCGCGCACCCGCTTTAGCAGGTCGAGATTGCCCGCCACCCCCGCGCCGCCATATTCGACCGACAGATCGTCCTCGACCTGCCCGACCGCCAGCACCGTGCGGCGACCCTGGGGCAGGCCGATCATCCGCCCCCCGCCCTTGCCATATTTGGTGACGCCGGAAGCCCGGATCTGCGTCAGCAGCCGCGCCGCCCGCCGTTCCAGCGCGGGCGTGAAGACGCAGGTCGCCAGCAGCAGCTCCATGTCGCTGGCGGAGCGCGCGTCATAATAGATGCCCGTCCGGTCGATCACCACCGATCCGGGCGGATGCAGCGCCGCGCCCAGCCCCTTCGACCGCAGGAAGCCGTCCTCCACCCGGGCGATGGTCACGCCCTGCCGGCGCGCATCCTCCATGGCGCCGGGCGTCACGCGCGACGGCCAGACCGCAAGCGCGCCTCCCCGCCGGGCGGCCCGCCGCAGGCCCCTGCGCTCCGGCAGGAAGGGCGGCGACGCGACGCCGTCCCACAGGAACCGCCGGATCGCCTCCCGCTTCCACAAGGCCATGCCGCTCGCCGCCGCGATGCCATGATTGCCGTCCAGATGCCGCCGCCAGTCGGCCAGTTGCGCCACGGCCTGCACGGCATCGGCGTCCTCGCCGCTGAAACAGTCGCGATAGGTCGCCGCCGCCAGCGCGGCACGGGCGCTGTCACGCAGGACCGCCGGCTCGATGGCCGCGCCGTCCGCGTCGAAGACCGGCACATGCAGCAGCCCGGCGATGATCGCCAGTTCGTCGCCCGCCCCGGCATGAACGGAGGCCGCGCCCGCGATCAGCGCCCAGAGGTCGGTCGGTTCCGGCAGGACATGACCGGGGCCGGAGTCCGCGCCCCGCCCCGCCTTCCCCACAATGCCGATTTCCTGCCGCGCAAGGCCGTCCATCATGGCCTGCGGGACGGCCACGCCGACCCGCGCGACCCGCCTGATGCCGACGGGCCGATGGCCCCAGAATGTGCCGCCGACCCGCGCCTGGGCGACGGCGTCCAGCAAGGCGTCGGAAACAGGCGCAGCCGATTCGCCATCGCGCCGCATGCGACTGATCGCCGCCGTCGCGGGGTCAACGCCCGGAAAGGGAGGCGAGCGCAGAAACGGAGTCGCGTTCACGTTGAAAAGCCGCCCCCAGCCACAGATAGATCAGCGCGAATGGAGCGACGCTTCAGCCATTCGAAAACGCAATCCATACAACAGCTTCTGTGATCGCCCGGCACAGGGACGTCAAGCGGAAGCGCGAACCGTCATTTCGTCCAGCATGCCGGCGACGATGTCGAAATAATCCCCCCATGTCGGCGCCCGCCACGCCGCGATCCGCGCGATCTGCGCCGCCCGTTCGGGCGCATCGGCCTTGCTGTACGCCTCTATGGCCCTCAGCCAGCCGAGGCCGTCCAGCGGGTCGAGATAATCCGGCGCTTCGCCGCCCACCTCCCGATGCGCGACGATGTCGCTGCAGATCACCGGCACGCCCGCCGACAGCGTTTCGATCACCGGCATGCCATAGCCTTCCTCGAAGGAGGGCATCAGCATCGCCCGCGCCCCGGCGACCAGCGCGTTCATCTCATTGTCCGGCACGCTGCCCGCCTCGATCACATGGCCGCGCAGGATTTCCGCCCGCTCCAGCATGTCGACGACATTTTCATTTTCCCAGCCGCGCCGCCCGATCAGCACCAGAACCGGCGCCTTGTCGCCCCATCTCTCCACCAGCCGCCGCCAGATGTTGAGCAGCAGAAGATGGTTCTTCCGCGGCTCGATGGTCGAAATATAGACGAAATAGGGCCGATCCGGCACTTCATGGCTGCCCTCCACCACCATGTCCGGCGCGTCCGCGCCGAAATGGGCGACGCGGATCACCCGCCCCTCCAGGCCGCGCGTCAGGCGCGGCGCCAGCGCATCGATCGTCGCCTGGCTGTTGCCGATGATCCCGTCGGCATAGCGGTCGATCGTGCGCACCCGCTTCAGATGCTCCTCCGCGCCCTGCGGCCGGGCGAATTCGGGATGGGTCAGCGGAATGACGTCATGCACCAGCGTCACGAAGCGCGCGCCCTCCGCCCGCAGGATCGCGCCGACCTGATCGGCGTCGTCCAGATGATGGGGCGACACCTGCAGATAGATGCGCGGCCCATGCGCCACCGGCACCGGGCGCGGGCGCAGCGCGATCAGGTGGCGGATCACCGCCGCCTTGCTCTCGCGCTCGTCCACCTGCTCCGTGTTGCGCCAGCGCGCCGCGGTGAAGGCCAGGAACTGGCGCACCGCCGCATCCTTCAGCCGCCCATAATAGCCGCCCGCCGGATGAACGGCGGCGAAGGCCAGCCGGTCCGGCATCCGCTCCAGCAATTCCCGGGCATAGGTGAACTCGACCCGGTCGATCCCGGTCGGCGCGGCATGGAAACTGCGGGACAGCAGCCGGGAAATGTCCAGGACGATCTCCGCCGGCCGGCTGCCGCCGGCGAAGCGCCGGCTTTCCCGCTTGGCGCGCAGCGCCAGCCGCGCGCCGGGGGCCTTGAAGGGCTTGAGCGCCACCTCAGGGCGCTTTCACGAAGGTCTGGCGCATCAGAACTGGGCGCGAATCTCTTCGGCCAGCTTCTGCAGTTCCGCCGGATCGGCAAAGTCGCCCTGCGCATGGGCGACGAAGCCGCGCGGCTGGCCTTCCCAGCGCGGCACGATGTGGAAATGCAGGTGGAACACGGTCTGCCCGGCAGGCGCGCCGTTGAACTGCGCGACATGGATGCCGTCGGGGTCCAGCGCCCTGCGGGTGGCGTTGGCGACCTTCTTCACCGTCGCCATCACCTGCGCCAGCGCCTCGTCCTCGACGTCCAATATGTTCCGCGCCTTCGACCATTTGGAAATGACCAGGCTGTGCCCCTTGGACTGCGGTTGGATGTCGAGGAAGGCATATGTATGCTCGTCCTCATAAAGCCTGGTCGAAGGAATCTTCCCAGCCAGGATCAGGGCAAAGACATTGCCATCGTCATAGGTGCCGTCGAGGCTCATCGTGCTTCCTCAGAGCGATTTGCAGGTGATCCGACTGGATCGCCGGTTAAGAAATCGCGGTAAACAAAAAACTTCGGAGCGGCGATCCGATTCGATCGGATCGAAGCTCTAGGACTGATAATGCGCACTGGTCTTGGCGGCGACTTCCTCCGCCGTCACGCCCGGCGCGCATTCGATGAGGCGGAAAGGGCTGTCATGGTCGGGCCGCTGGAACACGCAGAGGTCGGTGACGATCATGTCGACCACATTCCTGCCCGTCAGCGGCAGGGTGCAGGCCGGGATGAACTTGGGGGCTGTCGGCGCTGGAAAAATAGCAGCTCTGCGGCAATTCGCTGATCGTCTGCTTGCCCGCATTGATCAGGTCGGCATCCTCCTCCCCCTCATAGGGGAAAGGGCCGATGCCCAGCATGCCGTTCTCCGACTGCAGCGTCACTTCCACGCCATCGGGAATGTGGTTCGCCACCAGCGTCGGGATGCCGATGCCCAGGTTCACGTAGAAACCGTCCTGCAATTCCTTCGCCGCCCGCGCGGCCATTTCGTCACGAGTCCAGGGCATGTTATTTCTCCCCATCGGCAGGCGCGGCCCACCTCTTGTCCAGCGGAAAAACCTCGTCGAAGCCGCCCTTGAGGCCGCTTCCATAAACCGGATTGGGCAGGACGAACCAGCCATTGCCCCACATCTGCGCGATCGCCGGCTGCATGGTCGCGGCACGCCGCGCCGTCACCGACGGTCCGCCATTGAACAGGTCCGAAAAGTCGCCCAACTGGTCGCCGCCCATGGCGATGACGCAATATCGCGCCGCGATCGTCGCCCGCCGCCCGTCCTTGCGCGATCCCATGGCGTCGTCGCCGCTCAGGAACAGCGTCTGCCCATGCACGGCATCGCCCAGACCGGCCGCCTTTATGGCGCGGACGGTCGGCTCGGCATTCCCGGCGGCGCGATTGGTGTTGAACACCACCGTCACGCCCATCTGCCGCAGAGCGCGCACCATCCGGTCCGCGCCCGGAACCGGCGCGACCGCAGCTTCGCCCGTCCTTTCCCACGCATCCCAGGCGGCCGTGTCGAATCCCCTGCCCGTCCGCGCTGCATGATATTCATAGCCGATGTTGAGCATCACCGTCTCATCGACATCGAAGACGGCGGCAAGGGGCTTTGCGCCGCAGGGCACGAAGCGCGGATCGTCAAGGCCTGCGCCTTCGGCCAGGATCACGCTGTCGGCCGGGCGCACCTTCACCTTCGCCGCGACATGCGCCAGCAAAGCCTGATAAGCCTGGAGCGAAAGCGCCGAAGCCTCCCCCGACCCATAAAGATACTGCATCCCGGCCGGGGGCGTTTCGGGCGCGACCGGAACCGCCGCCGGCCGATCGGCCGAACAGCCCGCCAACATCATCGAAACCGCCAGGCCGACAGCCCCCCTCCCACTCGCGGGAGGGGTCGGGGAAGGGCATGTCACGTCAAACCGCCTCCCTCTGGCGGACGGTGCGGAATTCGATTTTCTTGTCGTAAGGCGCTCCGACGATCATGCGCTTGACGTAGATGCCGGGCAGATGGATCGCATC